>CAYUZG010000022.1:0-18160 GCA_964449605.1 uncultured Verrucomicrobiota bacterium
CCGACAAGCCCACCGACGAGATCGGCACGCTCGACGTCTACGTCAAACGCGACAAAACGCCGGCCCCGAAGGAGCCGCTCGCTGCCCGCACGCTCACCGGCGCGCGATGGAAGGAGTCGAACGGCTACCAGTTCGTCGAGATCCCGTTCCGGCTCGACGGCGCGCAGGTCGTCGAGACGCGCGGCAGGTTCGCCGGCACGCCCGGCACGTCGCTTACCCTCAACTACGTCTTTATTCAGAGCACGCACACCGGCGACACGATCCGGCTCGAAGCCGAGGAGTTTTTCCACACGCCAGCACATCTCGTCGAGGACGAGGACGCTTCACAAGGCTACGCGCTCAAGCCTGACGAACCGGCAGACGGTGACCAACTCGTCCTCGAAGAGCGCTTCGTGCTCTTGGACAAAGGCATCTACCACGTGACGTGCGCGATCTGCCAAGGGCCGGGGGCGTACTCCTTCACGGGGATCGTAGGCGTTCGCCGCGCCGGCGACGATGCGCCGATTCGCGAGGCGGCACGCGTGACGCTCACGGTCCCGGAGCGGGCCGTCTACGCCGTGTCGGCTCAGATGCCCGTCACCGGTCCCGACGCGATCGACTACATCGAGGTTGAGCGTCTGACCGAGACCATCGACTGACGAGCGAACAGGCTGGACCTGGCAGGGTGTCCGAAGGCGTCCATTCTCGTCGAGCAAGCGCCTACCGGAACAGGTTATACTTGAGAATGTACCACAGCGCCTTCAGACCGTCGCGCCACGTGATCTTCTTGCCCTGCGCGAACGTGCGGCCCGCGTACGAAATCCCCACCTCGTAGACGCGCGCGCCCAGCCGGGCGATCTTTGCCGTCACCTCCGGCTCGAAGCCGAACCGGTTCTCCTTGATCGTGATCCGCCGAAACACGTCGGTGCGGAACACCTTGTAGCACGTCTCCATGTCAGTCAGGTTCAGGTTCGAGAGCATGTTCGACAGCAGCGTCAACGCCTTGTTCGCCACCATGTGCCAGAAATACATGACGTGGTGCGCCTCGGACCCAACGAACCGCGAGCCGTACACGACGTCGGCCCGGCCGTCCACGATCGGCGCGAGCAGCTTCGGGTAATCGGCCGGATCGTACTCAAGGTCCGCGTCCTGGATCAGCACCACGTCGCCCGTGACGTGGTGCTGCCCCGTGCGGATCGCCGCGCCCTTGCCCCGGTTCCTGTCGTGAAGGATGACCCTGACGTTCTCAGCGCCGTCGTGTTTCGCCAGCACCTCGCGCGTGCCGTCGGTCGAGGCGTCGTCGACGATGATGATCTCCTTGTCGTGATCGACCGGCGCGGCTTTGACGCGCGCGAGCAGCACGTCGAAGCAGTCGCGCTCGTTATACACCGGGATGATGATCGACAGCTTCACGCGAGCCCTTCCTTTGCTCTCCCTGTCCTGCACGGCATACTGAACACGTTCGCGCTCGGTGTCAACGCACCGCTGCCCGCGGCTACATGCCCCGAAACAAACGGCGCACGTACTTCTTCGCACGCGAGAAGATCGCGACGAGGCCGACGCCGAGCCGGCTGTACAGCAGCCAGTACGCCAGCGCCCGAAGCGTGCTCCGCTTCCAGAACACGCGGAAACAGAACAGCCGGTACGCGCGGTCCACAGCCTTCGCCGGAAACCCCGGCAGCTTGAGGTAGCACGTCCGATACGCGATGTAGCGATCGGGCACCGTGCCGTCGGCCGGCGCGTACCCCTCGCGCACGCACTCGTCGTAGAGCAACGTACCTGGATGCGGCCAGAACACGCTGCAGTTGGTCACGTCGGGCTCGAGCTGCCGGTTGATCCGCACCGTCTCCATGTGTTTCTCCGGCGTCTCGCCCGGCAGCCCGACCATGTTGAGCGTCTTGATCTGCAGCCCGGCGCGCTTCGCGCACGCGATCGCCTCGACGATCTGCTCGTTCGACATCGGCCGCTGAAGCACGTGCCGACGCAGCGCTTCGTTACCCACCTCCACGCCAAAATCGATCCGCCGCGCGCCCGCCCGCTTGAGGAGTTGCATCGTCTCGTCGTTGGTCACCTCGACGCGTCCGCAACAGACGAACGGCACGCCGATCTCCTTCGGGTATCGCTCGGCGAACTCGCGCAGCCGCCGGCGGTCGAGCATGAAGATGTCGTCGTCGAAGAACACCTCGTTGAACCGGAATCGCTCCTTGAGCATCCGCAGCTCGTCG
Source organism: uncultured Verrucomicrobiota bacterium (assembly GCA_964449605.1). GTDB lineage: Bacteria > Auribacterota > JABMQX01 > JAFGEW01 > JAFGEW01 > CAYUZG01. Next base: position 2,205 of record CAYUZG010000022.1, read on the forward strand.
AGCAGACTGTCGACCGACCGGAACCGCACGTACCGCCCCGGCTGCGCCGCGGCCAAGATGTGGTTCGCGCAATACGAGCACTTGTACGGGCAGCCGCGCGAGGCGATCACGCGCATCTGGCCCAGCCCGTAGCGGTCGATGCTGCGCTGTGTGTCGAACAGATCCCAGTCCTCGATCGGCAGCGCGTCGAGATCGGCGATGAACGGCCGCGGCGGCGTGGTGACGATCTCGCCGTCGCGCTTGACGTGCAGGCCGGCAACCGTCGTCGGGTCCGCGCCCGACCCGAGCGCCGCCGCCAGCTCGAGCATCGTGTACTCGCCCTCGCCGATGCAGACCGCGTCGAGCCGCTCGACCTGCTCGAGCCACTGCGGAAAGCACGTCGCGTGCGGCCCACCTACGATCGTGAACGCGCCGCCCCGCGGCACCGCGTTGATGAGCGAGGCGACCTGCTCGGCCTGCTCGGCCGCCACGTAGAAGCCGACGAGCTGCGGATCGAACGTCCGGAGCTGCTCGGGCCACTGCCGAAGCTCGTGCGTCCGACTGAAGTAGGCCAGCTCGACCTCGTGCCCGTGCTGCTTCAGCACGGCCGAGATCGACATCAGCCCGTGCTGAAACCCCAGCGCACCGAACCGCTGGCTCACCTCAACGAAACCGAGCAGCACTCGCATCGGGTGCGCATCCCTCTTGACACGTGCCGTGCAATCCTACCCCGAAGCCGCCGCACCAACGGGCTCGGCCCGCAGGATCACCGGCGAGCCGAACAGCCGCGTGAGACCAAGTCGCCGCGCGAGCTCCTCGACGGCCGCCGACGTTCGCGGCCGGCCCATCGCCCGATGCACAACCATCGGCAGCACGAACTGATCGAACCGTCCCGTTACGCGAAAGCCGGCCGCGCGAAACGCTCGTCGAACCGCGTCCTCGACAAACAACAGGTAATGGCGCGTGTTCCGCTCGAAGCCCTTCTTCAACGAAAACAACAGCGGCGTCAGCAGGTTCCAGCTCACGAGCGGCGCGTAGTCCACAACAACGGCATGGCGCGCCACGCGGCACAGCTCGCCGACGAGCGCCCGCCAGCCCGCCACGTGCGGCAGCAGCCGGAACGACACCACGACGTCGAAGCTCCCGCTCTCGCACGGCAGCCGCTCGACGTCGCCCGGCTCGAACGCAACCTCGACGCCGGCCGCGCCCGCGAGCCGGTCGAGCCGCCGCCGGCATTCCAGCGTGCTGCCGAGCACCGTGACCGCATGCCCCGCGCGCGCCAACGGCACGGCCACCTGCCCGTGGCCGCCGCCCACGTCGAGCACCGTGCCGCCGCGCCACGGCCGCACGAGATCGAGACACGCCCGCGCCTGCACGTCGAGAAACCACTCGCCGACCGCGCCCGAGAAGCGCCGGGCGTAGTCGTCCGACGAGGTCTCGACGTCGGGCGTCGCGTCCGTAATGCCGTGCACGTGCCGCTGACTCATCCCGGCAGTGTACCGGCGGCGTCGCCACCAGTCAACGCGCGCGACCCACGCCCCAACTCCGCTGTTGACTCGACGAGGGGGACGCCCCATGCTGCCGACCGCACGACGCCGCGAGGGGCCATGGCCGACACGCCAAGCACGCGCAAGACGGGCCGCCGAATCCTGCTCACCGCGATCAAGATCGCGGTGGCCACCCTGCTCCTGTACGTCCTGCTGCGGCGCATGCAGTGGTCGGACTTCCGCGACGCCTTCGTCCGGGTCCGCTGGTGGTGGTTCGCGCTGGCCGTCTTTCTGCACGTGCCCGGCTACGTCATCAGCGCATGGCGCTGGCGCATCCTGCTGCGCGCCCAGGGCCAGCACATCCCGTTCTGGAAGCTGTTCGAGTCGTACCTCGTCGCCACCTTCTTCAACTACGCCCTGCTCGGCACAATCGGCGGCGACGTCGTCCGCATGCTCGATACAGGGCTCGGCCGCAAGCGCGGCGCCCAGGCGGTTTCGTCCGTCTTCGTCGAGCGGCTCACCGGTCTCGCCGCCATGATCCTGCTCGCCGCGCTTGGCATGGCGCTCTTGGCCGTGTGGCGCGGCAGCCAAACCGATGGCGCCGGCGCGACCATGCACCTGATGGTCTGGGGCGCGTTCGTGCTGTTCGCGATCTTCTGCATCGCCCTCTATCTGCTGACGCATCCGCGCGTGGCCGAGTGGCTCGGCCGGCGCCTTGACAAACCGTGGCCGCTCCTCGGCACGATCCGCCGGAGTGTGTTGAAGCTCTACGAGGCACTCGCCGTGTTCCGCGGCAACCGGCGTCCCGTCTACGCCAACCTCGCGTGGGCCCTGCTGCTGCAGCTCAACGTGGCCGCCCACTACTTCTGCCTCGGGCTCGCCATGGGCCTCGGACCGGTTCGCGACGCGCCCATCCAGCACGCGTTCAGCTACATGGTCCTCGTGCCGCTCATCACGCTCATCCTCACCATCCCCGTCACCCCCGGCGGTGCGGGCCTGCGCGAACTCACGCTCAAGGAGCTGCGGCGGGGTCTTGGGTGCGCGGCCACCTCGGCGGGCGCCGCCCAGGCGTACGCCATGGGCTGGCTTCAAGTGGCATCGAAACTGGTCTACGGCGTGGCCGGCCTCGTCATCTTCATCGCGCGCTCGTTCCGCACCAGACGCGCCAAGAACGCCGCCGACGCCTAGTCGGTCGCTCCCTCGCGAGGCGGCCCGACACGAATGCGGCCGATCGTCGCGCTGTTGTTCGTGTGCGGCCCGTCGGCCTCAAGCACCCTGATCCGCTTATTGTGCATGGAAATCAGGATGCCGATCTCGAGCTCGTATTCGCCGGGCGGCACGTCGTCGGGGATACGGATGCGGTGACGATACACCGGCTCGATCCGATCGAGCCGCTCGTCGAAACCGAAGTCCGGCGAGATCGCCGTGTCGGCCTGGAACGCGACCTCGCGCCTCGGCGCGCCGACCGGGATGAAGTGCATGAACAGCCACCGCCCGCGGAAACGCCGCGCCTCGGCCGACGGCACATTCCAGAACAGCGTCAGCTCGACCTCATCGCCCGGCGCGTATTCAGTCGAGCTCAGCCTGTAACCAGTAAGCACCGCGCCGTTCTTGAACCGAACCGCCGCCTTCTGCCTCTCCACCAGCCGATGGGCCGCGCGCACCTCGTCGAGCTTCGCAGACACCCTCGCGCGGTCAGCCTCGGGGAGCCGCCCCACGATCCGCCGCATCGCCTCGTACGGCCTGTACGAACCCGGATCGGCCTGAGCAGCCTTCTCGTAGGCGACGAGCGCGCGCGCCGCGTGTGTCCCGCTCACTGCATCGCCCAACGCGAGCAGCGGCCCGATGTGCACCGGCTCCGGCTCGAGCCCAGCCAGGTCGTCGTCGAGAAACGCACGTACAAGGGCGTCACGCGCCGCCACCGCGCGCGCAACGTCCGGCCTGAGCACGATGCGGTCGATGCGCAGCGGCAGGTCGGGATCGGCCGCGATCCGCACCGTCGTGGGGCCCCGCCGCTCGGCCAGCCAAAGCGACCGCTCGACGTCCCGGTACACGGGCCCGACGAGCTCCTCGGCATCGAACTCAGCCGCCGCGTACGTGATCTGGCCCGTCGTGTCCGTCAACGACACCGTGAACGAGCTCCCTGGCGCCACCGTCTCGTCGACACGCGCCGTCAGCGTCACCCGATACGCGCCCGGCTCCAAGAACCTCTTGCGCATCCGGACGGCCCACGTGCCCTGGGCGTTGGGACTCGGCACGACACACGCGTCGCCCGACGCGGCCGGATCGTGATCGCTGTACTTCCTCCACTTCTCGGCCTCGCGCTCGATGTACGGCAGGCTGTCAACGTACAGCGACGAGATACCGAACCGCTCGACGAGCGATGCGCCGACCCGAGCGAGATCAGCCTGCGCCGTCTCACGAATCGCCCCGCCGCCGTCGAGGCCGTCGAGCTCACGGCCCGAACACGCGGCTGCAATCACGGCCATCTGCGCCGCCACCGGCCCCGGACGTTCCCGCCAGGCCGCGACCAGATGCGGCAGCGCTTCTTCGTACATGCCCGCGTTGTAGTAAAGCACGCCCTTCTGCTCGTCGGTAACGGCCACCTCGGCCTGACACAGAAACGGCGCCCGCGCCCAGAACTTGTAGAACGGCCGCCCGATGACGGCCATGCGCTTCGGCCGCTCGAACCGAAGCACCGTTTGCTCGAGCGGCTTGAGCACGACCTCGCGCTGCCGGCCGCCGAACGACACCGTCACCAGGTTGCCCGTCTGCCCATTGCACAGCTCGACGAGCACCTCGTCCGGCCGTTCGGGAATGACAAAGATCCGCCGCTGCGTCTTCGGACCGCACGCGACAAGGCGCCCGCTCCGAAGAAGCTCCGCCCCCTCGACAAACACGTACTCGTTGCCCGTCCCCGACGGCACCCGCTGATAGATGGGCATCGAGAACCCGGGCCGTAGATGCTCTGACTCCGGAAGCAACCAAACGTCCACCGTCGGATTGCGGAACCACGTCAACGCCGTCTCCGCCTCCAGCTCGAACCGCTTGAGCAACTCGCTCCCGTCAGGGACATGCGACTGCCCGAGCGAGCTCGCCGCCAGCGCAAGCGTCTCGATCTTCGGTTCCTCGTCCCGGCCGGCGGCACAGAGCGCGTAGTTGCTTTCCTTGACGGAGAACTGCTGTGGGATGTTCTCGTTGACCCAACTTGTAGCGACCCGCCGCGTGTCCATGTGCCAGAAGAAGAAATCGCTGCGCGCCACGCGCACCACGCTCGCGACGAGCATCACAGCCGCCACGACCGCGCCGACCGCAATCCCCGGCACCCGCAACCGCCCCTTCAAGCCCGCAAGCCAGTCCACGACAACCGCAACATAAAGGCACAAGAACAAGGTCAGCACAGAGAAGTAGTACGGCTTGAGATACCGGGCCGGCAACAGCATGACCGCCAAGTACAGCAGCACGAGAAGACCGGGAAGAACGTGACGCCGGTTGCGAAACGCGGCGATGACGAAGCCGGCCACACTCCCGACCACGAGCAGTGGACCGGCGATCTTCCACAGCGCCGAGAGGTTCAAACGGGCCGCATAGAGGAACATGGCCCACCGGCTGTCACCCACCTCGATCGGCATCTCCCGAAACCGCGACGCCAGGCGCGAAAAAACGACGATCTCCTTGAGCACCCGGTCCGGGTAGATCAGCAACGACGGGATCGCCGCCACGACGCCCACCAGCGTTCCGGCAGCGATCAACCCGAGGTCCCGGAACGCCTGCGCACTCCAGAACCGCCGCCACGAGCCGCACTTCAGCACGTGAAGCAGCAACACGAAGAGCAACACCACCCCGCCATTGTACTTGGCGGCAAACGCGAGCGCGCTGACGAACCCTGCGAGCAGCGGATAGACCCAACGCCGGCTCTTAACCATGCGAATCGCCATGAGCACCGCGAGACACACGAACAGGTCCATCGCCGAGTCGGGCATCGCATAGTGCGCCGTCTCAACGTTGATCACCGCGACCGCCGCGAGCCCTGCACCCAGAAGCCCGACCAGAGGCCCCCACACCTCGAGCCCGATCCAACACACAACGAGCACCGCGAGCGCCGACATGACGCACACGCTCACGCGCGTCAGCACGAACAGCCTGCGGTTCAGGTCGGCATACTCATGCGGGTGCGTGAACTCACGGCGCCACCCCATCACGAACGACAAGACCGATTGCACCCCCGCAAGGCCGCGCCACTCGTACTCGGTCAGGTGCATGTTGAAGCACGGATAGCCGTCGACGTCGCGGCCGTACTCCGTCGAGCTGTGGTAGTAGTGGCCCCGGAGATACAGCTCGGCGATGGAGATCTGCTTCGGCGTGTCGGGATGATACACGTTGCCCATATCCAGGTCGTGCGACACACCATAGAAGCGCACGAACAGCGCGAGAACGAAGATGCCGACCACGCCGAGCGTCACCCGCCAGCGTCGACGAGGCTGCTCCTCGTCGCCGGCACCTGCACTCCGCATACGCCGGCCGAACGAGCCCCCCGAGATCGTCTTGCGCTTCGCGCGCGTCATGCGTGCTCCGCCATCTCGCCGCCCGCCGCTTTACGCGCCAGCTCCCGGCGGTCATGCACGACCTTCGCCGGCGAGCCCCTCGCCACGCCGTACGGCGGCACGTTCGTGATAACGACCGAGCCGGCCGTCACAATCGCGTCGCGACCGATCGTCACGCCGTCCATGATCGTCGCGCCCGCGCCGATCCAGGCATTGTCCTCGACGGTAATCCCCCCACGCAGGTCGAGCCGCTGGTCGATGATCGGCACGTCCACCCGCTCGCTCTTGTATCCGGCCGCACCGGCCAAGTAGCAGTACGGCGCGATGAGCACGTTATCGCCGACCACGATCCGGTTGCCTGTGTAGACGTGGAACGTGCTGTTCGGCCCGACACCCACCCGGCGCCCGAGCCGGATGCTGCCGCCCTTACACGCGAGGATCGCGTTGCGCGACACGATCGTGTCGTCGCCGATCGAGATGCTCACCGCTTCCTCGCTCCGCCCGTCGAGGGAAACGTTCGCATCGACCGCGACCCGCTCGCCGATCTCGATCCGCCACGGCGACCGCAGCGTCACGTTCGGACCGAAGATCGTGCCGCGCCCAACGCGCCGGAACACGCCGGGATACAACAGCCGCCGCAGCCCCATCCCGAGCGCGCCCGGACACGCGCTCGCGAGCAGCATCGCGGCCTCGTACTTGATGAAATACCCGAGCCCGCGCCCGCCCAGCACGACGGACCGGTACTTCGCGAACGCCGACTGGCCCTCGTCACGAATCAGGTGCCGCGTGCTCTGCAGCTTCGGCTCGCCCATCCCCTCACCGATTCACGATGTGCTCGCGCCGACGCCCGGTGCGCCCAGCAGCCGATCCGTCAGCGCCCGAAGGTCGTCGATCGACTGCCCCTCGAAGAACAACCTGTACCACATTTCCAGGTTGATCAGAATCCATATCCTGTAGTTGTGGTCGGCCTTGCCGCCAATGTGCTCGTCGAGCAGCCGGTCAATGGCCGCGCGGTCGAACACGCCGAGCTCGACGAACCGCGACTCGGCCATCAGCCCGCGCACGTAGCCCGCCAGCTCGTCGCGCATCCACTGCGCGAGCGGGAAGCCGAACCCCTGCTTGCGCCGCTCAATCAGCCGGCGCGGCAGGTAGCGCGACGCGACCCGCTTCAGGATGTACTTGAGCGTCCGGCCCTTGAGCTTGAGCGACGCCGGGATCGACGCCGCGTACTCGACGACGCGGTAGTCGACGATCGGCGGCCGCACCTCGAGGCTGTGCGCCATCGCCATCCGGTCGGCGATCACGAGCAGGTGATCGGGCAGCCGCGTCATCAGGTCCGTGTAGAGCATCCGGTCGACGAGCTCATCGACACACCCGGCCTCGAAATGCTCGAGGATCTTGCTCATCGAGTCCTCGCCCTCGATGGCCGAGCGTGCCCGGTCCGTATACAGCGCACGCTTCGCCTCGTCGGTGAACCGCAGAAAACTCATGCTCTGCGCGTAGCGCCGCCCGCTCGACAGGAACGACATCTCGTTGAGCCATCTCGCCTTCTGCGCCAGGCTCTTGTAGCCGTACGAGTCCGGCACGAGCCGCACGAGCCGCCGCATCACCCGGTCACGAAACCAGCGCGGCAGCACGCAGTAGTAGTCGACGAGCCGCTGGCCCGAAAACCGATCGTACCCCGCGAACAGCTCGTCGCCGCCGTCGCCCGCCAGCGCCACCTTCACCGTCTTGCGCGCCAGCCGCGACACGAGATACATGCCCACGCCGAACGGGTCCGACGGCTCGTCCATGTGCCACACCATCGTCGGGATCAGGTGAACGACGTCCGCCTCGACGACCTCCTCGTAGTGCTCGGTGCCGTACCGCTCGGCCACCAGCCGCGCGTACGGCAGCTCGTTGAAGTCCATCTCCTTGACGCCGATCGAAAACGTCGGCACCGGCTCGGCCGACTCGCTCGCCAGCATCGCCGCGATCGTGCTCGAATCGATCCCGCCGCTCAGGAACGAACCGACGCGCACGTCGCTCAGCGTGTGCATCCGCACCGTGTCGCGCAGCAGGTCGTGCAACCCCTCCTCGATCGCCCGCTCGTCGTGGGGGAGCTTATCGCGATAGTCGGGCCGCCAGTACTTCTCGATTGTCACGCGCCCGTTCTCAAAGACGAGCGTGCTCGCCGCCGGCAGCTTCTGCACTCCCTCAAAGAGCGTCATCCGGTCGGGAATGAACCGGAGCGAGATGTAGTGCCACAACGCACGCAGGTCGGGCTTCCGCTCGAGCAGGCCGCTCTCGAGCACGGCTTTGACCTCCGACCCGAACGCGAACCGCTCGCCATCGTGGAAGAAGAACATCGGCTTCTGCCCGACGTGATCGCGCGCGAGCACGAGCCGTTTGCGCCGTGTGTCCCAGAGCGCGTACGCGAACATCCCTCGAAGGTGTTTCGCGCACTCAACGCCGTGCTCGGCGTACAGGTGGAGGATGACCTCGACGTCGGTCTTCGTTCGGAACGGGTAGCCGCGCGCCTCGAGGTCGCGCCGTAGCTCGGGCGAGTTGTAGATCTCGCCGTTGGCGACCAGCCACACCGTCTCGTTGTGATTCGGGATCGGCTGGTGCCCGCCGGCCAGGTCGATGATGCTCAGCCGCCGCTGACCCAGCCCGACGCCGTCGCCGAGCCAGAACCCCTCGTCGTCCGGCCCGCGATGCGCCATCACGGCCGCCATCGCGCGGAGCGCCGCCTCATCAACGCCGCCAGGCTGTATCAGACCGCAAATGCCGCACATCGTCGTTGCGTGCCAGTTCCTCGTCGTGAGGCCGTAGGAAACACCATCGGCGCGGGCGCCGTCAAGCGCTTTACTCCCGGCCCGACGACGTCCCCTCGACGATCGCGTCGTCGGCGGCCGCCGCGTCCGGGTGATTCGAGCAGACGACGAACTCGCCGATCTCGGCGACGAAGTAGACCATCGGTCGTCCGCCGTCCATGAAGCTCGAGCTGATGTCGTCGAACGACTCGCGGTCCGTCACGACGAGCAACCGCCGCCCCATAAGCCGCATCATGTCGTTCAACCGCGCCCGTCCGTTCCAACGGTAGTAGCCTTGTTCGAGCGCCCTGAGCTCCTCGTCGGTGTAGAACGACACTGTCGTCCCGTCGGGCCGCGTGTAGCCGAACTCCACGTCGCAGTCGAGGCACATCACCGGCTCGCGCAGGTAGTACGGCAGCGCCTTGAGGTATCGCCGGTACATCACGGGGACGACACCGTCGCGAAAGCGGCCCACGTCCTGCCGCTCCCGTTCCTCAATCAGCGCCGCGATCTCCCGGCCGTCGTTGCCGATCCGCAGCTCGTCCTCATGCCCGGTCACCAGCCACGCTGTCAGCATGAGCGGCACGACCATCCCGGCCACGACGAGTATGACGCCCACCGCCTTGCGGCCGCAGCTCGCGGCAAGCACCGCGGCCGCACCGAACAGCAGGAAGCTCGCCGCTCCCACAACGTGAAGCGTGACGAGACCTTCCATGCGCGCCCATGCGAACACGACGGGAGACAGCATGACGGCCGCGGCGGCCATCGCCATGAGGACGATCCCCAGCCAGAGCACCCAACGAGCCGAACGCACTCCGTCGAGTGCCCGGTCGAGCGCGTGACCAGCGAGCAGCGCCAGCGCCGGCAACAGAGGCAAGCAGTACGTGGCCAGCTTCGACTTCGTCAGCGAGATAAAGACGAACACCACGAGCGCCCATGCGACCGGCGCAAGCACGCGCCGCCGATTCTCCGAGGAGCCGCCGACGCGACGTCGCAACGATGCCCGGATCTCCGACGGCACCAGGAAGATCCACGGCAGGAACCCCAGCGGCACAAGCCAGAAGAAGAACCAGAACGGCGCCGTGCGCTTGTGGATCTCCGTTGTCATGCGCTGCACGGTTTGGTACTCGACGAAGTACCCGAGCAGGACGGGATTGCGGACCGTGACGATCACGTACCACGGCAGCGCGACGACCAGAAATGCCCCCGTCGCCGCCAGCCACGGCCACCACCCGACGTGCCGCCACTGATTCGTCAGCGCAAGGTAAACGAGCATCGGCGCCAGCGTCGCCACAAGCACGACGGGCCCCTTCGTCATAAACCCGAGCCCCGCGAACGCGCCGCCGAGCACAAACCACGCGTGTCGCCGCTTCCGGCCAAACACGCTGCGAACGAAACATACCCACGTCCACGTGACAAACGCGCACAGCAGCATGTCCGTGTTCGCCAATCGCGCCAGCGCGAAGAACAGCGGACTCGCCAGCAGGATCAGGCCCGACAACAACCCCGTGCGCGGCCCGTGCAGCGTCCGGCCGATCACGTACACGCCGAAAACCGCCGCAAGCGCCGCACACGCCGACGGCAGCCGCGCCGCCCACTCGTTCTGCCCGAGCACGGCGAACGACGACGCCATGAGCCAGTACGTCAGCGGCGGCTTGTGCCAGTGCTTGAACTTGACGTTGTGCGTCGGCATCAGCCAGTCGCCCGTCTTGCCCATCGACCACGCGATCGCCGCGTATCGCGTCTCGTCGGGCGACGACAGCTCGCGCGACCCGAGCTCGAAGCTCAGCACGAACACCGCGACCGCCGCCAGCACCCACGGCATCCAGCGGCCGGACGTCTTCCGCTCAGCGTCCGCTGTCGACTGCCGATCCATCATCTTGCACTGCTTCTTCGATCCTGGGCTTCTGCGCCGGTGTGCGTTCAAGCCATACGACCAACACGACAAACCCCGCGACAACGACGAGCCACGCGACCCCCAGCGCGTGATCCCGTGCCGACGGAGCGTGCAGCCCTGGGATCGTCTTCATGTCCGGGAAGATGCTGTAGAACCGTTCGATCTGCTCGACGGCGAACGTCCCGGCGCTCGGCGCCAGCGGCAGCGAGTCCTTCATCAGCGCGCGCGGATGGCTCATGCTGCGCGCGCCGATAACGACGCCGAGGACTATCGCCGCCGCCATCAGCCCGACGAGCCACAGCCGCCGCATACGCGCCAGCGCGTAGATCGACGCCACAATCAGCAGCGGCACGACCGGCTGCCAGTGCCGCAGCGGCGGGCACATCCCGCCCGTCCAGCCCTCAAACATCCCGACGACGAGCCACTGCATGACGACAAACGCCACGAGCCACGCCGCCACCCGCTTCCGATCGCCCACCATCAGACACAGACCCGCCACCGCAAACGGCAGCACGGGCCAGAACGGCATCAGCCCGTCGGTCCGGTCGAACAGCATGCCGAGCAGCCCGCCGTGCACACCGGCCGACACGGCGACCGCCTTCTCGTGATCGTAGACTGGATACACAACACCATAGACGGTGTGGTAGTAGGCCATCAGCAGCACCGCCGACACGGCAAGCGGCCCAAGAAACCCCGCCAGCCGCTTGACCCGCCACGGCCGCGACCCGACGAGGAACATCGCCACCCCAGCGAGCATCAGCGGGTAGAACTTCTCGTGGAACCACGGCAGCGCACCCACGCAGCACCCGGCGATCACCGCATCGACAACCGTCATCCCGCCGCCCGTGAACACCATCCGAACCGCAACGAGAATCAGCAGCGCCACGACAAGCTCGGTGTAGATCTGCGTCACGTACACGATCGTCGGCACCGACAACCCGCCCGCCAGCGCCCCGACGAACGCCGCCGCCCGGCTCGAGGTCAGCTCGTGGCCCACCAGAAACATCTGCTGCACGAGCAGCGCCCCGACGAGACACAGGAACCACACGCACGCGAGCCGCACCTGCCCGTCCCACAGCAGCCCGACCCGGTACGCCGGCGCCAACACGATCGGCAGCCCGATCGGCCGCACCGGGTAGCGCCGCTCAGTCCAGAACTCGGGCGTCGCGTGCCGCCCGTGTCCAAGGCGCATGTGGCGCTCGTACCCGACACTCGTGATGTCCTTGCCACAGAAATCCCGGAAGCCGTGCTCCTTCAGGTCGTCAAAGAGATTGTAGTCCGCATCCAGCGCGAGCGAGCGCGCCGTCAGCAGGTACCAAGGCTCGTCACCCCCAAGCAGGAACGCCCGGTCGGAGGCTTCCTCATAGCCGGGCTTCGTTACATGGCGGCTCTGCACAAGAAACGCGACAAGAGCCAGGCCGAACACGATCCACGCGAGCGCTGGTAGGCTGACCCGCTCGAATAGCGCCTCGAAACGCGACGCCCTGCCTTCACCTGCACGGGCCGCTCCACGCCCGTTTCCGACCGCCCCGCTCACTGCGTCCTTCCCCCATCAGCGCGCCGTCGGAAGGTCGGCGCCGGCCGCTCCGCTTGCAGATCGGCCACATCCAGCAACGCCTCCCATTCCTCGTCCGAGACCCCATCACGCTTATGCACCAGAACGTAGTAGTCAAACGGCCGCGCAGCCAGCGCGCTGCGCACCGTGCAATAGACCCGGAAATCCCGGTCAGCATAGTAAGTCAGTATCGGCACAAGCCCGCCCTTCGTGTTGATCACGGCGACACGGTCCACCGGATCGCTGATCTCGTTCACCGCAAGCCCGATCTTCGCTTGGTGCTTCGCATACGTGCCGCTCGTGTGCATGGTGTGCGTGGTCCGCCCGCCGAGCTGAAGCGAAGCAGCCAGCACCAGACCAAGCGCCGCGGTGGCGATCGGCACGTTCCCAACCACCACGAGCAGGCGCCCGAACAGCAACGCGGCGGCCGGCCACAAGAAGAGCATGTGGTAGTCGTGCACGAGAGCTCCCCGGGGCATGATGGCGATCATCAGCACCCCGGGAATGAACGTGCCCCACAACGCCGCGTTACCCCACCCTCGCCGAACAGCAGGCACAACGAGCGCCAGCGGCAGAAACCAAAGCGGCCAGGGAACGTTGCGGTTGAGGTTCTTGCCCATGCCGGTGAGCCAGCCCAGGACGCCCTCGGTCTCGCTACCCTTCGAAAAAAGAGGGCTCCACACTCGTGCCGCCCGGAGCATCTCCGCCGCCCCATCCGGTTGCAGGCAGTTGAACCCGAACACGAGTAATCCTGAAACAAGCGGAATGAGACAGAACAGAACGGCGGTGCGAAGCCTGGCACCGACTCTCCGGCGCGCATACGCCCACGCCGCGATAACACCCATCGGTATGCCGAGCCACCCAAGCAACGGCATCGCCGCCACCATCGCCACAAGCAGCACCGACGCCCACCTCTTGCCTCGCCAGCAATCGAGCAGGGCGTAGAACACGAGCGCGAACCCTACGATGACCGGCTCGAAGTTGACCATGCGGCCGAAGTAAACCAGCCCCGGGCAAGCAAGCGCCACGCCGAGCGCCCCCCCGGCGCACACGTTCCCCTCAGTGGCGCGCAGCCGCACAAGCCAAAGGGCCAGACCCGCAAGCGAAAACGCTATCGGCACAAGCCGAGCAGCAGCTTCTCTCGCCCCGGCAAAGCTGAACGAGAGCGCAACAAGCCAGCTTAGCCCGGGCGGATGGTGGCAGTAGCGCGCCGCCCCGTCGGTAAGAGCGCTGCCGCCCGTCCAGTACTGACCGCCGCCGGTCTCGAAAAACCCATGTCGCGCGATCACGCGCGCAAAGCTCGAGTAGACGGCGCCGTTGAAATCATGATGCGCCAGCCACAGGCGCGTGATCCCGTAGCTCAGCAGCATCGCGCCACCCAGAAGCCCGAGAGCCAGGGCTGCAAGCGAAACAGGACGCGACATGCCCGTGCCCGCCGGTCTCGACAGCAAGGCGACGACGCTTACCCAAACCAGAGCATGAGCAACGAGGAACCGCCGCGGCAACCCGTTCCGGAACACAACGAAGACGGCTCCGCCGATGACCACGAGGCAAAGGCACCACGCGAGAGGCAAACCAGGCTTGTCGTTCCTCAGCCAGCCGAGCTTCAAGCCGTTCACGCCGCGCGCCTCCGTTTCGCCGAGTCCCACGTGGGGCCACCCTCGCTCCGAGACTCCTGCTCCGCGCGGTCGTTGGCGAGGTTGTAGTCCAGGTCGAGCGCGATCGACCGCGCCGTCAGCAGGTACCACGGCTCGTCGCCACCAAGCAGGAACGCCCGGTCACGCAGCATCCCGTACCCCGGCTTCGTCAGGTGCCGGCTCTGCACGAGAAACACCACGAGCGCCACCGCGAAGACGATCCACGCCAACGCGGTCACGTTGCGCCACACGGGGGATGTGATGACCGAACCGACGACGCGCTTCATCCCAGCTCGCCTCACGTGATGCCGCAAGCGTAGGCGCTTCGATGCCGCGTCGCAACACATTGTCACGCGCCCTCGAGCAGCCCGGGATTCGCCCGATCCGTGAAATCTGCGGTCGGAGCAGCACGCGGGGGGAACGGGGCCGAAGTCGACGCCCCTAGAACCAGGACTGCAAGATCGGCTTGGCCCAATCCTCGACGAGAAACAGGATCCGGTCCACCACGAGCCCCATGCGCGTTCCCACCACGGTGGCGAACACAATGCCGAACGCGACCATCATGAATATCCGGCCGACGGTGTACGTTCGTCGCACGACGGCGTTCTCGCCGATCCTGAACGTGAAGACGAAGTAGAACAGCACAACGAGCGTGATCACCACGAAAAGGATGTTGCCGACGGCAGAATCAAGGGCGGACCACAGACCGCCGCTGGCCATCTTCTCAGGACTCCACACCGGCTTGAAACTGCCATAAATCTGGCTGACCAGATTGGCGAAGTTCAACTGCAGCTCCTTGCCGATGTTCGCCCCGATGACAAACACGGTGACGAGTCGGCTCAACCACAGATGCCGCTTCGAGTAGATCATGTACCAGCAGGCACCTGGAATCGGCGCGAGCAACCAGAGCAACCTCAGGTTCCATTCCCCCTCGGTGACCGCGCGGACGTGTTCCAGCGCGTACAACCCGCCGCCAAAGCACACGGCCGAGGCAATCCATGCAACGAGCGGCAACCGAAGCTTGTTGAACACAATCAGACAGGCAATGCCGGCAACGAGCCCGCCCGCCGACCAGAACAGCCGGACGTCCAGCACGCCGCCCGCCATCGCCTTGAGGCCCACGCCCACCGGCTTGAGCCAGATCAGGTTAACCCCTTCCTGCAGGTCGACGGCAAACCACTGGGCAGCCACAACGCCGACAATCAAGTGCTCGAGAAACCGGTAGACTTCGTTGTCGCCAAACAGGAAGGAGTAGAGCCCCAAAGTGACAAGAGCGCCGATCGTGGCCGCGAGGCGGTCACCCAGAAGCTTGTGGTCGTCATGCTCACGGTCTCGGTCGAGGACAAACGTGATGAGGAAAATGAGCCCGAGGAGCCCCGCGTAGACAGCCCACTTGATGAGTACACGGCGTCTCTTGCCGCTGTCAGCTTCCGCCACGAGCCTCTCTCCTCTCGTGCAGCGTCTTCCAGACCATGCTCAGGTTGCCGAGCACGATCACAAACAGCACGAACAACACACCCATCGAATACGCATTCGCCCGCCGACTCACGTCCTCACGGCTCGGCCCCGTGCCGTACGTGTCCTGTAGCAGCTCCGAGTACTCCACCGCCCCCTGCACGCCGGCCAGAATGCCACACAGATCACCCGAGTCGTAATACGGCAGCATCTGGTTGACCACCATGTTGACCGTAGCCGACGCCATCTCGATCTTGGGTCTTCCGTCCAGTCCGACGAGATCCTTGTCGAGGCGAACAAGGCCGGTCAGCACCGGCGCAATCTGGGCCGTGTAATGAATCTCTATGACCAGCCCGAAGTCGCCGAGCTGCAGGTACGGCTCGGCTTCTCCCTCGGGCTCTTCATCTTTGCCCTCCTTGGCCCGCCTCTCCGCTTCCTCCTGCAGCGCCGACTCAGGCCGCTGCATGATCGGGTATTCGGTTAGATCGTGACCCATGTAATCCTTGTCAAACGAGCCGACGATGCCCTTCGTCTTCATGTTGGGCACCCAGGTCTGCCACCCGCCGGTCTGGTATACCGGCCTGTAGCCGATCATGAGCCAGTCCCG
>CAYUZG010000023.1:0-17765 GCA_964449605.1 uncultured Verrucomicrobiota bacterium
CCGCCGCTCGGCACGCCGTGGAACCTCGGCAGCGTCGAGATGACGAAGAAGTCCGCCGAGGAGCTGGCCGAGCTCACGTTTACTCTCGAAAAGGCCGTCACGTGGCAGGTCAAGGTCCAGAACGAGCAACGGCAACCGCTCGCCGGCGCGTCGGTCACGGCGCGCTCGTGGAATATCGACGGCGTCGACGCGGACGAGTACCCGGCGGTGGTCGGCTGCGACCTGCACACGGACCAGAACGGCCTTGCAACGTTCAGCACGTTCGAGGAAGCCGTCTACGCCCTCGTCGTTGCGCTCGACGGGTATGCCGTTACCGCCGAGCGATTCTGCCCCGTGAAGGGCGACGAGCTCAAGGAGCCGTACGTGGTGACCCTCGGGCGGCCCTGCTCGATCGCCGGCACCGTCCTCGCGCCCGACGGAAGCACAGTCGCCGGAGCGGCCGTCACCTGCTACCCGTGGGACACCTGGGATATCACCGACAAGCAGCCGGCGGCGACCGCGACGTGCGACCCGGAAGGCCACTTCCAGCTCGACGGCCTCCGAGGGGGAGCGTACATGCTGATCGCCTCGGCCGCCGGACACGGCCACGGCTACAGCTCGCGAATCCCCGTCGCCTCCGCAGAGACGCGAACCGGGTGCGTCGTCAAGCTCAACCAGGACACCGAGATCGCCGGCCGGGTGATCAACCTCGACAAGGACCCGGTCGAAGGCGTCACCATCGAGCTGACGCACCGCATCCACGCGCGCGGAAAGAGAGGTTCCACACGGAGCGTCACGGTGGCCGCGACCACGACGGGCCTGGATGGTCGCTTCCGCATCGAACACTGCTCGTCGGAGGAGGTGTTCGTCTCGGCGTCTAAGACCGGATATGAGGATGCCTACATCAGGGAGATCCCGACCGACAAGCCGCTGACCATCGTCCTGATCCCAGGTCCAACGGTCAACGCCCTGGTGACCGAGGCCGCGACAGGCAAGCCCGTGCCCGAGGCGACCGTCTACTACCTTACCGACTGGGGCAGCGAAGAGAACGAAACCGACGAGCGCGGCCGCTGCACGATTACCTCGGCCTCTCCCGGGCACCGCCGGTTTTTCGCGACCGCCCCCAGCCTGGCAAGCCCGGAACCCGTCATGGCCGAGCTTGTCCGCGGCAAGACCACGGAGATCACACTGCCGCTCGTACCTCGGCAACCGATCGAGGGCGTCGTCACGGACGCCGCGACGGGCAAACCGATCGAGGATGCCGACCTGGCCCTCTGCAAGCCCGGGGCCCGTGGCGAAAGCCGGCGATACAAGGGCGGCTTCGACGATGGCCCGGAGTCATTGCTCGACGAGGCGGACATCTTCACCGCCAGCACGGACGAGCAGGGCGTGTTCGAGATCAAGGCTTCCGTGCCCCAACTGACCGTGCTCGTCGTCGAAGCCGATGGCTACCTCGACGAGACTGTCGATCTCGAAGGCCGAGACCTGAGCAGCCCGTTGGCTATCCAGCTCAAACAGGGCGCCGTGCTTGCCGGCCGCGTCATCACGAGCGAAGGCCTCCCGATCGCCGACGCCGAGGTCGAGTGCACCAGAGAAGAGACCGGCAAGTTCGACAACGACTACGACTCCCACTCCACGGAAACCGATGAGGACGGCTGCTTTCGCTTCGGCGGCCTTGGACGCGGCGAGTATACCCTGGAGGCCGATCACGACGAGTTCATCTCGACTAGGAAGGACCCGATCGAACTCGCCGAGAACCAGGTCATTGACACCGTCGACATCGTGCTGAACCGCGGCGGCCGCATCTCGGGCACGGTCATCGGCCCCACCGGCGAGCCGGTCCCCGAGGCGACCGTCACCTTCTTCCCGAAGCCCGAAGGGACCGATGAGGAACGCGAAGAGCCGTACGCTCGCTACCACAGGAGCTACGACTCCGCTTCCACGGCCCAGACGGATGCTGACGGCCACTACAAGTCCGACCCTCTGACGCCGGGCACCTATAGGCTCAATGCCTATGCGAACTTGCTGATCTGCCTGGATCCGCAGGAACTGACCGTCGCCGAAGGCACCGTGCTCGACGAGATCACCTTCGTGCTCGAACCCGGGAGCGGGCTGTCGGGCACTGTTCTCGACGAGAGCGGCGCGCCCGTCCCCGGCGCGCATGTCGTGGGGGAATCCAGAGAGACGTGGAATGAGAACCACGCCGGCGTCCAGGAGGACGGCACCTTCACGGTGACAGGCTTCGCCGCGGGCGACAAAGTATACCTCAGGGCGCGTGCCGAGGGGTACGCGCGGTACGGCGAGAGCCACACCGCGCCGGCGCACGATATCCGGATCACACTCGATCCCGCCCTCATGCTGACGGGCCGCGTTGTCGACAAGAAGACCCAGGAGCCCGTCGAGCTGTTCAGCATCACCGAGGGCGAATGGGTCGGCCGGTTCGAGTCGTACCGTGAAGGCGACATTGAGCATCACCCCGATGGGCGTTTCACCGTCGAGTTGGCTTCCATGTTCGGGCCGGATGATGACAGCGCCATCCAGATCGTGGCCGAAGGCTATGCACCCGGCGTCGTCAAGGACGTCGAGGTCGAAGAAGGTCAGGAGCCGGCCGAGCTGCTCATCGAGCTCGTCGAGGGCACGACGCTCATGCTCACCACCATCGCCAACGGCCAGCCCGTCGCCGATGCCGAAGTCGAGAGCGCCCGTGACGACAGCTTCAGCGGCCTGACCGGCGGCGACGGCCGGTGCCTGATCGAGCACCTCGCCCCCGGCAAGCACAAGTTCACCGTCGAGCACTCAGACTTCGCCGCGCAAACGGTCCAGGTCAAGATCAACGAAGGCGAGACGCAGCGAGAGGTGACCGTCGCGCTCGACCCGGGCGGGACCGTCCATGGCCGCGTCGTGGCGAAACTGACCGGGCAACCGGTGGCCGGCGCCAGCATCATAATGTGGGGGCGTGGCACCGAGGAGTGGGCACTGGGCGATGCCGACTTCGCCGACGCGGTGACCCGGAGCGACCCGAACGGCACCTTCGAGATCACGTGCGTCCCGCCCGGCCGGTACGTGCTCGGCGTCCAGCACGACGACTACGCACCGTTTCTGGAGAAGCGGCGCATCGGCAAGGGCGAGGGCGAACCACTGCTTATCGAGCTCTCTGCCGGCGGGCGCATCGTGGGCACGGTGACCGACGCCAACGGCGTCCCGCAGCATGAGGCCACGGTCGTGGCCGTCTCGTCTCTGCGCCAGTTGTTCGGGGAAGAGGAAGGGTGGGTGGAGACCGACGAGCAGGGCCGGTACGCCATCGACCTCTTGCCCCCCGGCGACTACCGCGTCGCTGCCGCGCTCGTCGACGACGAGATGTTCTTCGGCGGGAAGATCGAGTGGCAGCGCGTCGTCGTGCGCGACGGCCAAGAGACGCAGGCCAACTTCGTCATTGGCGGCGGCGCGGCCGTCTTCGGGCAGGTCACCCGCGGCGGCCAGCCCCTGACCCACTGGATGGTCATCCTCGTGCCGAAGAACGCGTCGATCGAGGTGTTCATGGGCTCCTCTTTGCGCGGTTCGCTCGACGAGTCAGGCCAGTACCGCATCGAAGGTGTCAAGCCCGGCACCTACAAGTTCATGATCTGGGCCGGCCGAAGCCAGCGCGTGCTGCGCGAGTTTGTGATGGGCGCGACCGACCTTCACCTCGACATCCAGCTCGGCGCCTTCTCCATCGCGGGCGCTGTATACAACAACGCGTCTCAACCTCTGGCCAACGCCGAAGTCTCACTGATCTCCGAGCCCAAGGGCGACGGCGACTTGTCCGGCTATCTCTCGCTCTGGTCGCTCTTCGCAGGAACCATCAGCACCGGGGAGACCGGCGAGTTCAGCGTCGACTGCGACCAGCCGGGCACCTACCGCCTCTACGTGTCGGCCGACGGGTATGCGTCGCGCATCATCCCGATCGAGCAGCCCGCGCACCAGCAAGTCCCCCCGCTCCGAATCCAGCTCGACAAGGCCTGCACGATCCGCGGAACGCTGAAAACAGCCGACGACCCGCCCGACGAGATCCTCGTGTTTGTGCTCGACCAGGAAGGCCGCTTGCTCACGGGCGAGGACGCCGCCGTCGACCCCGAGACGGGTGAATGGGAGCTCGAGAAGCTCGGCCCGGGACGCTACACGATCCTGGCGAAGGTGATGGGTTACGCCGTCGCCAGCCAGCCGATCTCCGTCACGCGGGGACAGGACACCACGGTGAACCTCGAGCTGGACGAGGGGCATGACCTGACCGTCGCCGTCCGAGACACCGCGGGCCGGCCCGTGCCCGGGGCCCGGATCACGGTCGAGCTGGGCGACGATCCACTCGTGGCATCCATCGTCTCGGTGATGAGCATGTTCGAACAGCAGATGGGGCACGTCCCAACGCCTGGTACTGAGGGGAGCGTTGTAGTCTCGCATCTGCCCAAGGGGGACTGCTCCCTGCGCGTCCAGGCCGACGGCTACGAGCCGGCCACCACGAAGGTCCGTGTCACGGGCGATTCAGGCAACGTCACCGTCACCCTCAAGCCCGCTAAGCCAACCGGCCGGTGAGCGACCCGTTGCGCCCCAGGCCGGAACGCTGTAGAGTCGCGCCGGCGATCAGTACAACGAGGAACCGAGCGCCGTGCGATTCGAAGGGGAACGATCCAAATACAGCCGCTACGCGCGGACATCGCGCGCGCAGTCGAAGCGGCTCGCCATCTACGCCGTGCTCCTGGTGGTCGTTGTCGCGGCCATGATCGCGCTGCGCGGCAAATCGGGCCGAATCACGTGGCTGGTCACGTTCGAGGAAGCCACCGCCCAGGCAAAGGCCCAGGACAAACCGATCATGCTCTACTTCTTCGTCGAGGGCGACGAGGCGTGCGCGCGCATGGACAACGTCACCTTCGCCGATCGGGCCGTCCGCGCCGAGGCCGCCAAGTTCGTCTGCGTCCGCCTGAGCGCCGAGGCCGAGCCGGACCTGGCGGAACGCTACTACGCGGTCGGCTGCCCGGCCGTCGCCTTCATCTCGCCCGGCGGCGAGTTGATCCGGACGATGCTCAACGAGCGCGAGCCGGGCAAGTTCCTCGAGGAAATGCAGCAGGCCCTCACGCCCCGCAAGCCGACGCCCGAGCGCGAAGCCATGCCCGACGACGAGCAGCTCGCCGAAAGCCCCGGCCTCACCCCGAGGAACGCCGAGCCGTCACGAGGCGAGGCCGAGTGATCCCCACCGGAACCCGGCCCACCCGCCGCACGTCCTAGCCCTGAATCGACGCTGGGCGCGTTGCGCCGAACGGCGCCCCCGCGTATAATGTGTCGCCGCCTTCGCGGCGCCGCGTCGCGATCCTGCGGACTCGCTCGGCACCACAGCACCAGGGAGAACCGGTATGCGCACACAACGGCTCGGCAGCCCTCACCCACCCTCCGGCGGGCGCAGGCTTCTGCGACTCGCCGCGAGCATCACGGCCCTTGCCGTTCTCGCGGCGTTCGTGCCCGCAGCCGCTCAGCAAGAACCCGAACCGACGGAGCTGAAGCCGGGCGAGGTCCCGTACACCCCGCTGCTGACGCCCGACAAGCGTGCCGCGATCGCGGCCGGCCTCGACGCCAAGCGTGCGCGCCGGCACATCGAACGCCTCGCGCGCACACACCGCCTCGCGCCGTCGGACGGCCTCGACGAGGCGATGCGCTATATCGCGCGGGAGCTCAAGGCCGCCGGCCTCTCCAACGTGACGACGACCCGCTACGCAAGCGACGGCACAACCACCTGGTGGGTCGAGCCCGCTCCGCCGGCGTGGACGTGCGATGCCGCCGAGCTCTGGATCGAGGAGCCGGACCGTCACCCGGTCGCAGACTGGGCCGAGGCCCCGATCACGGTGGCGGCCTATTCAACCTCGTGCGATCTGACGGCCGACGTGGTCGAGGTGACCGACTGGGACGCCGAGCTCGACCTCGGCGGCAAGATCGTCCTGACGAGCGGCGACGCCGAGACAGCGCACGACAAGGCGCTCGCCGCCGGCGCCGCCGGTCTTCTCCTCGCCCCGGCGGAAGAGCTCGAGTACAGCGAGCTGCTGACGGCCGTCTACGCCTCGTCACTCAGCCCCGCCGTTGACGACTGGGAGACGAACCTGTTCGCGTTCAACATCTCGACGGCCGAGGCGAGCGCCCTTCGCGCCGCGCTGCACGAAGGCAAGCCGGTTCGGGCACGGGCATTGATCAAGAACGCGCGGACCGCGCCGTCAACGTGCCCCATCGTCTCGGCCGAGATCGAGGCGGCCGACCCATCGGCTGAAGTGGTCCTGCTTCTCGCCGAGGTCGCGGGGCCGAAGCCCGGTGCGAACCAGCTCTCGGGCGCCGGCGCGCTGCTGAGCCTCGCGCGAAGCACCAAGGAGCTCATCGACGACGGTGCGCTGCTATCGCCGACGCGCACGATCCGGTTCGTCTTCGTCCCCGACGTCCACGGCGCCCAGGCCTACGTGAAACAACACACCGACGAGCTCGACGACATCGCCGCCGTGATCCACCTCGGCATCGTGGGCTCGAACACGCAGAGCGGGCCCGCCACGGACCGGCCGCTCCAGATCGACGACGGCGGTTGGATCGTCAACACGTACATTCCGTACGTGGCACTGACCTTCAGCCGCTACGTGGGCCGCTCAGGCCTCATCGACGTCGCCGGCACGGACGCGCCCCTCACTGTCCGCATGCACCAGCGCGGCCCGATCGCCGCGCACAGCGTCTTCCTCGTGGGCCGGGTGGCCCGTCCCGCGGTCTCGATCTCGTACTTCCCGGACGCCTCGACGGCCACCAGCCTCGACACAGCCGACCGCATCGACACGACGGCGCTCAGACGCACCATGTACATGGCCGCGGGGACCGCGTACTTCGTGGCCAGTCCAACACCACGAGAGCTTCAACGCTTTGCCGTGCTTCTGCTCTCGTACGTCCGCCGAGACGTCGTCGGCGGGCTGGCCGTCTTCGCCCTGCGCGTCCAAGCCGCGGCCACGGACCGCCTTGCGGCAACCTACTACTACTGCAACGCGATCATCCGGAGTACTCGCCAGCACATCCTCGAAACGGTCCAGACACTCGACGTGCCGCTCCCGGGTGAATCGACGGACGGGACACGACTGCTGCACGACAAGACCAAGGACGAATACGACAGGTTCGCCAGGCCCGTCGATGCGATCTACACCACTCGCCGCTCACGAGAAGACGCGAACGTCGAACCGCGAATAGCCTTGCAGCGTATCGAGGCACGCCTCAGGCGCGAGGTTGCCCACATGCAGTGGGACGGTCCCGTCACGGAACGGCTGCTCCAGCGCCGAGCACCCGACGCCTTGCCTATACCGGACGGTGTCCATGTCCCGACGCTTTTCGCCGCCATCGACGGCGAGCGCGACCTGTTCGACGTGTGGGCCCTTCACGAGTCGCTCAAGTGGATCGGTTTCACTTACCCCCTGCCGCCGCCCGGTGAGCTCGCGCTCCCCGTCGAGAACAGCGCCAGCGAGATCGCGGAGTTCCTGCGCCGCTGCGCCTCGGCCGGAGTCATCCGCATCGAGCCGAAGCAGGGGGCCGGACCGGCTGAAACGGAGCTGACGAGGCCGACCCAGCCCTCCGGAAGCCCTTGACGCCGCACCCGACGCCCCGTAGCCTATCAGCGCCGGGACGCATGACACAACGGAACGCCGCGAACGACACACGGTGACGATGAACCCGCTCGACGTGGCAATGCCTGCCAAGGAACGCCCCACGGCGACACACGAGCAGCCGGCCGCACCACCCGACCAGGCGCGCCGCCGTCTGGCCCTGTCCGTCGTCGTGCCCTTCTGCAACGAGGAAGACAACGTCCAGGCGATGATCGAGCGGCTCGTGGCTGCGCTCGACGGAATCGGCGAGCCGTACGAGGTCATCGCCGTTGACGACGGCAGCACCGACGCCACGTTCGAGAAGCTCCGCGAGTGCTTCGCCAGCTACGAGCACCTGCGCGTCGTGAGCTTCCGCCGCAACTTCGGCCAGACCGCCGCGCTCTCGGCCGGCATCGACCTCGCGCGCGGCAACGTCATCGTCACGATCGACGGCGACCTCCAAAACGACCCCGCGGATATCCCCAAGCTGCTTGCCAAGATCGGCGAAGGCTACGATATCGTCAGCGGCTGGCGCCGCCACCGCAAAGAACGGCTGCTCGATCGCAGGCTCCCGTCGCGCATCGCCAACTGGCTCATCTCGACGATTAGCCGCGTCAAGCTCCACGACTACGGCTGCACGCTCAAGGCCTACGTACGCGACGTGGTCAAGAACCTGAGCCTCTACGGCGACATGCACCGTTTCATCCCCGCCATCGCCAGCCAGATGGGCGCCCGCATCGCCGAAGTCGAGGTCAGCGACAACCCGCGGCGCTCGGGCCGGAGCAAGTACGGCCTCACGCGCACCTACAAGGTCATCCTCGACTTGCTCACGCTCAAGTTCATGCTCACTTTCTTCCACCGGCCCATGCTGCTGTTCGGCGTCATGGGGCTCATCTCGTGCTTCGTCGGCATCGGGCTGGCCGTCTACGCGGTCATCGTCCGGCTCGTCCTGCTGCAGCCCATCAGCCAGCGGCCACTGCTGACCCTCGTGCCATTCTTCCTGATTATCATCGGCCTGATCTTCATCAGCTTCGGCCTCCAGTTCGAGATGATGATGCGCACGTACCACGAATCGCAGAAGAAGCCGACCTACGTGGTCCGCACGACGCTCGACCGCACCAGCGCCGACGAGACCAACGCCTAGCACCCGTGCGGGAGGGCCGATGTGCGCGTCGCGATCGACATCCAGAGCCTCCTGCGAACCAAGACCGGCGTCGGCCACGCCCTCTATGACCTGATCGAGGCGATCGCCGCGCTCGACGCCCCCGACGAGATCACCGCCTTCTACTTCAGCCGCCGCCGCGTCCGGCTGCCGTTCTCCCACGAGCGATTCCGCGAGCGCCGCCTCGGCTTCCCGCCGGGCCGGCTGCTCAGTTGGCTCTGGAAGCACGCCTCGTTCCCCGCCGTCGACCGGTTTCTCGACGGGGCCGACGTCTACCACTTCCCCGACTTCGTCGCCCGGCCCGTCAAACACGGCAGGGTGATCGTGACGATCCACGATCTGTCATTCGCGCGCTGGCCGGAGACGGTCGAGCCGAAGAACCGCGCCTATCTCGCGCGCTGCGTGCCGAGAAGCCTCGAACGCGCCGACAGAGTGATCGCCGTCTCTGACTTCACGCGCCGCGAGATCGAAGAGCTGTTTCCCACAGCGCGCGGCACGGTCCACGTCATCCACCACGGCGTCCGCCCGATCTTCCACCAGGCCCAAGCGCACACGGAAGAAGAAGCCGTTGGAAGCGAGCGACCGTTCGCGCGCTACATCCTTGCCGTCGGCAGCGTCGAGCCCCGCAAGGACGTCGGCCTGCTGCTCGACGCGATGAGCATCCTGCGGACGCAGAGCGTACTGAGAGACGTCGGCCTCGTCGTCGTTGGCCCACGCGGCTGGCTCGCCGACGACATCGAGGCGCGGCTTGCCGCCGAGCAGCGCGCGGGCCGCCTCGTGCGCCTCGGCTATGTCCACGACGAGGCCCTGGCGCGTCTCTATCGCGGCGCCGCCGCACTCGCGTTCCCGACGAGATACGAGGGCTTCGGCCTGCCGGCGCTCGAGGCGATGGCGTCCGGCCTGCCGGTCGTCTGCAGCAATGCCGCGTCCCTGCCCGAGGTTGTGGGCGACGCGGCCGTTCTCGTCACTGAACGCTCGCCCGACGCGTTCGCCGACTCGCTCGCGCGCGTGCTCCAAGACCCGGCGCTCGCCGCCGACCTGCGCCGGCGCGGCCTCGAGCGCGCGGCCCAGTTCACGTGGGAGAAAGCCGCACGCAAAACGCTCGACCTGTACCGCGCGGTCGGGGGAGCGTAACCATGCGGATCGCCATTGATTGCCGCTGGATCTTCCCGAGAATCTCGGGCGTCGGCCGGTACACGCGCGATCTCGTACGTGCGCTTCTCGACGGGGCCCGTGACGACCAGTTCGTCCTGCTCTTCGACAATCGCGACGTCCTCGAACGCGAGCGCGGCCTCCTGCGCCTGGACGAGCGCCCGCATGTGAGCGTCGAGACCGCCCGGTACGGCCCGTTCTCGTTGCGCTCCACGGTGGCGCTGCCCTGCCTGCTCCGCAGGCTGCGCGCCGACGTGTTCCACTCGACCAACTTCATGCTGCCGCTCCGACACACACCCTGTGCGGCCGTCGCCACGATCCACGACCTGATCCCGTTCGTCGCCCCCCACTACGTGCCGCGAGCTCGCAAGACGCGCTGCCTTGCGCTCTACCGCTGGGGCACCCGGCGTGCCGCCCGGCTCGCCGACCGCATCATCGCCGTCTCCGAGCACACGAAGCGCGACATCGTCGACCATCTCCGCGTCCCCGACAAGAACGTGGTCGTCATCTACAACGGCCTCAGTGAGGCGTTCCGACCCGCCGACGACGAAAGCGCGGGCGAGCTTCGCGCTCGCTTCGGCGTCACCGGCACGCTCATCGTCGCCGCCGGCCGTGCCGATCCATACAAGAACCTGCTCGGCCTCGTCCGCGCCGTCGAGCACCTCGTCGGCGCAGGCCGCAGCGACGTAACCTGCCTGCTCATTGGCGAGCCCGACGATCGCTATCCCGAAGTCGCGCGCTACGTCGAGAGCCACGGACTCGCCCGGCACGTCCGGTTCACGGGCTACCTCGAGCACGACAACCTTGTCCGCGCGTACCAACAGGCCGACCTCGTCGTGCACCCATCGTTGTACGAAGGGTTCGGCTTCCCGCCGCTCGAGGCGATGGCGTGCGGCACGCCCGTCGTCTCGTCGGACCGCACCTCGCTGCCGGAAGTGCTCGGCGACGCCGCCGTCCTCGTCGACCCCGGGCAACCCGACGCGCTTGCGAACGCAATCGTGCATGTGCTCGACGACGAAGAGCTCCGCGCCGTGCTGCGTCAGAAAGGCCTCGAGCGCGCTCGCCGCTTCACATGGGAACGCGCCGCACGCGAGACGCTCGATGTGTACCGGGCAGCGCTCGAGACAAGGAGGCGATGATGCCGGTCGGACCCGTGAGAGCCGCCACCGCCGATGCACCCGCACCGCACCGCGTCGCCTTCGTTCACGACTGGCTCAACGGCATGCGCGGCGGCGAGAAGGTGCTCGAGGCGATGCTCGAGGTGCTGCCCGACGCCGACATCTACACCTTGCTGCTTGAGCGCGACAAGATCTCGCCGGCGATCGCGTCGCGGCCCATCACGACGAGCTTCATCCAGCGTCTGCCGCTTGCACGGCGGATCTACCGCTACTACCTGCCGTTGTTTCCGCGCGCCGTCGAGCGCTTCGACCTGAGCGGCTACGATCTCGTCGTAAGCACGAGCCACTGCGTCGCCAAAGGCGCGCCCGTGCCCGACGGGTGCCTGCACGTTTCCTACGTCCACACGCCGGCGCGCTACCTGTACGGGTTCGAGCGCGAGTACTTCGGCTCGAGCTGCGCGAAGCGGTTGGCCATGGCGCTCTGTGCACCGAGCCTGCGGCGATGGGACCAGCGAACCGTCGCGCGCGTGCACCATTTCCTCGCCAATTCGCGCAACGTCGCGGACAGGATCAAGCGGCTCTACGGCCGCAGCGCCCACGTGATCCATCCACCCGTCGATACGGAGTTCTTCACGCCGGGCACGGAGCCGCACGGCGATTACTACCTCATCGTGTCCGCGCTCGTCCCGTACAAGCGCATCGATCTCGCCGTCTCGGCGTTCAACCGGCTCCGGCTCCCCCTCGTCGTGGTCGGCCGAGGGCCGCTGCGCCGCAGTCTGGAGCGCGCGGCCGGTCCGAACGTCACCTTCATGGGCCGGTTGCCTGACGAGGACGTGCGCGCCCTGCTGCGCCGGTGTCGCGCGCTCATCTTCCCGGGCGAGGAGGACTTCGGCATCGTCCCGGTCGAGGCGATGGCGTGCGGCCGACCGGTTATCGCCTACCGGCGCGGCGGCGCGCTCGAAAGCGTCGTCGAAAACGAGACCGGCCTCTTCTTCGACAGCCAGAGCCCCGAGTGCCTGGCCGACGCCGTCAGCCGCTTCGAGGAGGCCGGCTTCGAGCCGGCCGCATGCCGCCGGCGCGCCGAGGCGTTCTCGAAGCAGCGGTTCACGCGCGAGTTCCGCGACTTCGTCCTCTCGCGCTACCGCCAGGTTTCGCTTGACACGGGGAGGCAATCCCGGGTAGCGTCACCAGCAGACGCGGGCTGAGCTCGACGAGCATACCGGGCAGGCGGCGCTCTCCGCGCGCCGCGCACCCTTGAGCTGAACAACGGGTCACACTGCGTGACAAGCCGTAAGAAATCCAATCTGTTTGTCCTGTTCTCCCTTGTGATCGGCGATGCGGTCTGCATCTTCGCCGGTCTGTGGCTGGCCTACGTGGTCCGGTTCTACTGCGGCCTCCCGCTTCTGTTTGGCAAGGAGCCGCCGCCGGCGCAGCACTACGTCGAGTTCTTCCCCGTCGTCGTGATCGTCATGCTGCTCGTCTACCGCGCGTTCGGTTTGTACCGCCGGCACTGGTCGCTGCTCAGCACGAGCGAGCTGCTTCAGATCACCAAGGCGACGGTCCTCGGCAAGGTCACCATCATCGTCTTCATGTTCATGTTCAAGAACGCGTTCTTCTACTCGCGCCAGGTCGGGGTCGAGTTCAAGTACTCGACCGGCGTCGCGCTCCTGAGTATCCCGTTTGTGACCGTGCTCGTCGCGGTGTTCCGACGCGCCTTCATCCGATTCGAGGCCTGGTACTTCCGGCGCGTCGGCCTTGCCAAACGGCTCGTCTGCATCGGCACCACGGACCAAGCGCTGCGGATCGCCAAGAAGATCGCCGCACGCCCCGAGCTGTGCTACGACGTGATCGGCATCCTGAGCGAGCGCGACGACGAGGACCGCCGCCAGATCGACGGCATCCCCGTGCTCGGCACGCTCGAGAACGCCTCGGAAATCCTCGTGCAGGGCGCGACCGACGAGGTGATCCTGTGCCTGCCGAACCTCGACCACGAAACGAAGGCGCGCATCATCATCCAGTGCGAGAAGGAGTACATCGACTTCCGACTCGTGCCCGACATCTACGAGATCCTCGCCTCGAACGTCGAGCTCGTCACCATCGCCGGCGTGCCGCTCGTCGGCATCCGCAGCCTGCCGCTCGACAGCGCGTGGAACCGGCTGCTCAAGCGATCGATCGATCTCGTCGGCTCGACCATCGGCCTCATCGTGTTGGCGATCCCGATGCTCATCATCGCCCTGCTCGTCAAGCGGAGCTCGCCCGGGCCGGCGCTCTACCAGCAGGTGCGCTGTGGCGAGGACGGCCGGCAGTTTGTCATGTACAAGTTCCGCACGATGGTTCCCGACGCCGAGCGCCAGACCGGCCCGGTGTGGGCCGAGCAGGACGACCCGCGCAAGACGGCGATCGGCAAGTGGCTGCGCAGGTACAATCTCGACGAGCTGCCGCAGCTCCTCAACGTGTTCAAGGGCGACATGAGTCTCGTCGGGCCGCGGCCGGAACGGCCGTACTTCATCAAGCAGTTCAAGGAACTCATTCCGCGCTACTTCTCGCGCCACCACGTCAAGTGCGGCATCACGGGCTGGGCCCAGGTCAACGGCTTGCGCCAGAACACCTCGATCGAGGAACGCATCAAGCACGACGTCTACTACGTCGAGAACTGGTCGCTGCTCTTCGACCTGCGAATCCTCCTTCGGACGCTGTTCACGAAAAAGCACGGCTACTAACCCGCCGCCCCGCCAAGCCCTCTTCTGGACACCGCCCGCCGCGCGGACCATAATAAGCCCAGCACACAAGAAGCCGGGGATACGCTCGTGATCTCCAACCGCAATGCAGCTCTGTTCTGCAATCAGCTCGCGACGCTGATCAAATCCGGCGTGCCGATCGACCGTTCGCTTGCTACGCTCGGCCGAACCGCCCCGACGCGCGGGCTGCGTCGCATCACCCGCGACTCCAAGCGCGCCATCGAAGAGGGTGCGACATTTGCCCAGGCGCTCCGCGCGCATACCGCCCACCTGCCGCACCTGATGCTCACCTTGACCGACGTGGGCGAACGAACCGGCCAGCTCGACGAAGCCCTCCGCACGGCCGCCGCGTACTACGACAACCAGTGGAACCTGTCGCGTACGGTGCTGACCCGGCTGCTGCCGGTGTTCTTCTACTTCGCGATCTGCGGCGTCCTGATCGTGTTCATCCGTTTCATGCGACACGCCTGGGACCCCGCCTGGCTCGAGACCACGGCGCTCAACATCGGGTTCGTCGTCGCCTGCGTCGTGTTGGCCCTACTCGCCATCAAGCTCATTCCGCTTGTCCGGGCCGGCGTCGTGCGCGCAGTCTCGTGCTTGCCCGTCGTGGGGGGCATCATGCGGATGTCGGCCATGTCGCGATTCGCCTTCGCCATGCGAGCCTGCGTGCGCGCCGGGCTCGATATGCCGCGCGCCGTCAACCTGTCGGCCAACGCGATGGCAAATCCCGCCCTCGCCGCACGCGTGCGCCGCGCCGTCAAGCACCTCCACGAAGGGAGCACGATCACCGAGGCGCTCGGGCGAACGCGCGTGTTCGATCGCGAGGTCATGTCAATGGTCGAGACCGGCGAGCTGAGCGGCCGCCTCGACGAGACGATGGGGCACGTTGCCGCAACAACCCGCTTCCGCGCCACCACGGCCGCATCCGCATGGCTGAAGATCCTGAGCACGTGCATCTACGTCGGGATGCTTCTCTACGTCGCCTGCACCGTCGTGAGCATGTGGGCTCAGTACTACTCTGGCGTCTTCAATCTCCTGGACTCCTGATGGAAGTGACCAGATGCGTATCGAGCTCGTGACAGTCGGCGACGAGCTCCTGCACGGCCGGACGGTCAACGCAAACGCCGCCACCATCGGCCGCCGGCTTGTCGATGCCGGGCTCGAGCTCGCCGCCCAGTCGACGGTCCGCGATGAGCCCGCGTCGCTCGAAGCCCACCTGCGCGAGGTCCTTGCGCGCGCCGACGTCGTCATCACGAGCGGCGGCCTCGGCTCGACCCTCGACGACAACACCGCCGGTGTGCTCGCTCGCATCTTCGGCATGAGCCGGTGGCGCAGCGATAAGCGCGTCCTCGCCCGCCTCGAGAAGCGCTACCGGCGCAAGGCGTGGACGCCCGTGCTCGATCATGCGCGCGTACCCGTCGGAACCACCGTCATCCTGAACAACGTCGGCACCGCGCCCGGCCTCATCTTCAAGGCGAGAGGGAAAGCGCCCGGGCTCACTGCAAGCAAGGCCGCCGTGGCTCTGCCCGGCCCGCCGCGCGAGCTGGGGCCGATGCTCGAGCGCGTTGTCGAGTTCCTCAAGACGCTGCGCACCGGCAAGGAGACCTTCGCCAGCGTCACGCTGCGCGTCGCCGGCATGCGCGAGTCGGTCGTCGACGCACAGCTCCGCGAGATGTTTCCCGATGTTCCCGGCCTAACCTACGGGCTCGCCGCGCAGCCGTTTCTCGTCGACATTCGGCTCTTCGCACGTCGCAGAACCGAGCCGGCTGCCCGCCAGGCGATCGCCCAAGCCGAGCGGACGCTCCGAACGCATTTCGGCCACAGGGTTTACGCGACCGGCGCCGAGACGCTCGAGCACGTCGTCGGCACGCTGCTCATCGAGCGCAAGCAGACGGCGGCGTTCGCCGAGTCATGTACCGGCGGCCTGGTCGGCCGGCTCATCACCAACGTGGCCGGCAGCTCGGCCTGCTTCCTCGGCAGCGTCGTCGCCTACAGCAACGAGTGGAAGGAGCAGCTCCTCGACGTGCCGGCCAAGACGCTTCGCGCGCACGGCGCCGTGAGCCGCGAGACGGCGCTCGCCATGGCGGCCAACGTGCGCACGATCGGCGGCGCCGACTACGGCGTCTCAGTCACCGGCATCGCCGGCCCGGCGGGCGGCACGAAAGCCAAGCCCGTCGGGCTCGTCTACATCGCCGTGGCCGATGCCGCGGGCGCCGAGTGTTGGGAATACACGTTCCCCGGCGAGCGCGACACCGTGCGCACGCTCAGCGCCAGTGCCGCGCTCAACCACCTGCGCCTCGCCCTGCTCAACGTCTCGCCGAGCCCGGACACAACCGCCTCCGACTAAAACCCGGCCCGTGCCACGCCGTGCGCCCGGCGTTCAACAACATCCTTGTGCATTCAGCGCGTCGAGCGCAGACTTCGCTTCTTGCGCAGGACGACACCGAGGAGCCCGACGAGCATGTGGCCGTACATAGCGCTTTTCTTCGTGTCGCTGTGGGTCGCGTTTTCGGGCGCCGCCATGCCCGGCCCGCTGCTCACCGGCTGCATCAACCAGACGCTCCGGCGCGGGTTCTGGGCCGGGCCGCTCATGATGGTCGGCCATTCGCTGCTCGAAATGGCGTTGATCGCCGGCCTGATCCTCGTGCTCCGCCCCGTGCTCGACCTCCCGGTGCCGAAAGGCATCATCGCCGTGGCCGGCGGCGCACTGCTGCTCTACCTCGGCGCCGGCATGATCCGCAGCTCGCGCACGCTGCGCCTTGACTTGCACGGCGACAGCGCGCAGCGACGGCTTGGCTCGCCCGTGTGGCAAGGCATCGTGCTCAGCCTCGCCAATCCGTATTGGACGATCTGGTGGGTCACGTGGGGCCTGTGGATGATCGACCGCGCGATGAGCCGGGGCCTGCTGTTCGCCGTGAGCCTGCCCGTGTTCTACGTCGGCCACATCCTCGGCGACTTCATCTGGTACGGCGCCATCGGCCTGATGCTTGCCAAGGGCCGCCGTTTCATGAGCGACAAGGCCTACCACGGCATTATCCTCGGCTGCGGCATCTTCCTCGTCGTGTTCGGCCTTGTCTGCCTCGCCGACGGCGCGCTCGTGCTCGCCACCGGCTCGAGCTTCATGTCGAAACCGCCGGAGCCTGCGTGAGCACGCCGAGCCGCGCGGCGACAACGCCCGCGGCCTCGCCGATCGCTACGTCTCGACGAGCTCCCTCGACCCGGTCGATGAACTCCACCATGCCCGACGGCAATCCCTTCGGCCCGACCGTGATGCGCAGCGGCACGCCGATCAAGTCCGCGTCCTTGAACTTGACCCCGGCGCGGCGGTCGCGGTCGTCGAGCAGCACGTCCACACCGTGCGCCGTGCACTCGTCGTGCAGCCGTTCGCCCGCGCGCCGCTGCTCCTCATCCGCCGAGTTGATCGGCGTGATCACAAGCTCGAACGGCGCGATCGACGCCGGCAGCACGAACGAGTTCTCCTCGTGACACTCCTCGACCGCGCCGGCCAGGATGCGCTCGAGCCCGATACCGTAGCTGCCCATGACGACTGGCCTGCGCCGGCCCTTCGCGTCGAGCACCTCGACGCCCAGCGCCTCGCTGTAGCGCGTGCCCAGCTTGAACGTGTGCCCCAGCTCGAGCGCGCGGCTGATCTCGACCGGCCGGCCGCACGCGACGCAACGATCGCCCGCCTTCGCACGCCGCAGGTCCTCGAACCGCGCCTCGAAATGCACGCCCGGCGTCACGCCGACGAGGTGGAAGCCGTCCTTGTCCGCGCCGCACACCATGTTCCGCCGTCCCTCGAGCGCTCGATCGGCCACGATCTCGATCCCCTCGACGCCGACGGGCCCGATGCTGCCGATCCCGGCGCCAAGCTTCTTGCGAATACGTTCCTCGTGGGCAGGCCGCAAGTCGCCCGTCTCGAACAACGTCGAGAGCTTCTGCTCGTTGAGCTGGTCGTCGCCGCGCACGAGCAGCAGCACGAGCGAGCTCTTGA
>CAYUZG010000024.1:0-17730 GCA_964449605.1 uncultured Verrucomicrobiota bacterium
AGGAGGGCCGGACCGGCGGCCAAACCGCCGCGCCACTCGCCGCCGAGTTCCTCGAGAGCTACTTCGCGGCCGACAAGCACGAGGAAGCATTGCCGGACGCTCCGGCCGCACCCACTGAGGAGTGAGACCATGACGGTGGCGACACGGACAATCGCGCTTTCGACAAAGGGGCACGGCGACATCGCGGATATCACGCGGCAGGTCGCAGCGGCCGTCGAGGCGTCGGGCGTCACGAACGGCGTCGTGACCGTTTTCGTGCCGGGCTCGACGGGCGCACTCACAACGGTCGAGTATGAGCCCGGGCTTATCGCCGACCTCGGTGAGCTGTTCGAGCGGCTCGCGCCGTCGGGCGCCCCCTACCACCACGACGCCGCGTGGCACGACGGCAACGGCCACGCCCATGTGCGGGCGTCGGTCTTGGGGCCGTCCCTGACTGTTCCGGTACGAGACGGACAGCTCACGCTCGGGACCTGGCAGCAGATCGTATTCGTCGACTTCGACACACGGTCACGCCGCCGCGAACTCGTGGCGCAATGCATGGGAGAGTGACGGAACGATGCCGGTGCGGTTCGGCACTCTGCTCATCGTCATCGGCCTCGGCCTCGCCGTCGTCGGGCTGCTCATCGTCCTGCGCGTCCGGGTGCCGTGGCTCGGCCGCTTGCCCAGTGACATCCACATCGAGCGCGACGGCTCGCACATCGCGCGCGGGGACGCGCAAGTCTACATCCCGATCGTCACCTGCCTCGTCGTCAGCATCATCCTCACCGCGCTCGCCACGCTCGTCGCCGCCCTGCTTCGCCGCCGCTGACCTTCGGTGCCGGATCAGGATTCCGCCGCACCTCCTGCGCCTTCGGAGCGCCTCATGAGCGGCAGCACGCCGGCCATCTCGCCGATGACGTTGACGAGCTCGGCACCCGTGGGGACGACGACCTTCGCATTCTTGCTGAGCGCATTCTCAGTCGCCTCGAGCTTCCGGAGGAGCTGCGCGTTCCCGATGAAATACCTGTTCGCCGCTTCGTTCACGAGCCGGATCGCCTCGGCCTCGCCCTCGGCGGCGAGGATCCTGGCCTGCTTGATCCCCTCAGCCTTCTTGATCTCGGCCCGTTTCGTGCCGTCGGCCTGTCGCTCAAGCGCGGTCGCATAGTCGAGCGCCGCGATCTTCTCGTTCTCGGCCTTCACGACCTTGTTCATCGTCTCCTGGACGTCCTTGGGCGGGTCGATCTCCTTGAGCTCGGTCCTGACGATCTCCATGCCCCAGCTCTTCGTCTCCTTGCTCAACGTCGTCAACAGCTCGTTATTGATCTTGTCCCGTTCGCTGTTTGCCGACTTGAGCGTGAGCGTGCCGATGATGTTCCTCAGCGTCGTGCGCGCCAGGTTGACAATCTGGAACACGTAGTCGTTGACGTTGTACTGCGAGCTCTTGACGCTCTCCTCGTCGGCCTTGACCTTGAAGTAGACCTGCGCGTCCACCCGCGCGTTCAGATTGTCGTTCGTGATGATCTCCTGCGGCTGGGCGTCGACCATCTGCTCCGTGATGTTGATCTGAATCATCCGATCAATGATCGGGATAATCCAGTTGAAGCCGGCCCGGGCAAAGCGCTTGTACTTGCCGAGCCGCTCGACCAGACCCCGATGGGTCGGCCGCACGATCCGAATCCCAAAGAGAAACTCGAACACAGCGAACACGATCAGGATGATTATCAGCGACTTCATCGCATCCTCCTCCTATGGCAATTGCTTGAGCAGTCTCGTCCTGCCGGCACCGCGCCGCTGCGAAAGACGAGGCCAAGGCCTCCGCGGCATCGCATCGCGCGGGGAAACGCGCACGTCCACATGCCGATCGCGCCCCGCGCCCTTTGACGTCTCTCACAAGGCGAACGACAAGGCTCCCCTTGCTGGAAGCACGCCCAGCCGCTCAAACAACGCACTCGATCCGCTTGTCCGGCACTAGTCCATTGTGCTGTCGCCAGCGTCCTCCCGGACGATCGTTGGAATCTGTATGCGGACTGCTTGCCCTCTTGAGACTCCGTGGGGAATAAGGATGAGCAACTGCCCCTCCTTCCAGTCGGCGCTGAACCGCAAGCTTGGTGTAAGGCTGATACGATTCACAAGCGGCTCAACCCCCGGGGGGAGAAGATCCACGATCTCGACGGCTGCGAGATCGAATGCCGTCTCGTTTCTGAACTCCAGGATGAAGTCGAGCCGCTCCCCGACCACTGCTTGAGGGGTTGCAGCCATCTTCTTCAGGCAAGGCCGCGAGTAGCTCCACATAGACCCCGCGGCCATGGTACGGTCTTCGACAACCGACTCGTAGGCGGCAGACCTGACTTCGTGACGATGTGTCTCGGACGCTTGCGTCGCACGGAAGCTCGTGCGAGACGACCGTGCTTCTGCGAGCCGCACCTGAGTGCCTGCATCTGCAGCCGCCACTTCAGTGCGCGACACGTGTTCACGCTCCACACTCCTCGCGTCGGCCGCTTCCCGCTCAACGCGGGCTGCGTGCTCGCGTTCCGAAGTTGTCGCGTCGGCCGCTTCCTTCTCAACGCGGGCCGCATGTTCATGCTTAGTCGATGCTGCGCGCGACGCCTTCCCGACGGTCTCTGCCGTCGACCCGCCTACCTCGACGCGTGACCCGGCGGAGCGTGCCTCCAACGCAGCGTTCTCCGCTGACGAGCGACTCTTGGACGCCGCCAGTCTGTCCTCTGTGGCGGCCACTGGTCCGAGGACCACCACGTCCACCGGTTCAGCGCAGACCAGGAAACGAGGCCGACCGACGAACGCATATCGCGCGGTTGCCTCGTTGCGAATGACGGCGACTTCCTGGAGTCTGAGGGGCGCTCTCGCGCACCCGGCGCAAAGCACAAGCAACAGCACCGCAACCGCTCTTTGCCCTGGCCTCATTCTCTTTCAACCCCCAGGTTGATTTTGTACACAGGCTGATTCCGTCCACCAGTGAATCCGATGACCGTCACCGCAGTGCCGGCTTTCAGCTGGATGATCTGCTCCTCCGAAAGGCTAAACGGCACTTCCGCCAGTCTCTCAACTTGGTCCATGGAGATGCTGTAGACGTGGAGATAGCCTTTCAGTCGGGTCCCGTCGGGCAGGACGATGCGGATGGACTGCCCTCCGGCATCGACAGGGAGCTTCTTGGGGCTCTCATTCTGTTTCAGCTCCAGGACAATCGGCATCGTGTATTCCTTCTCCGGGTGCGAGAGGAACAGCTTCGACCCCGCCGGTCCAACGAAATGGACACGCGAACTCCCGCAGCCGGCCAAGACGAGCACAAGCAGCAGCGCAGCTACCGCAATCACCTTGTTCTTCATCCCGTTTCTCCTTTTTATGTCGTTGCGCCGGGCAATGGCGATCTGAGTCAGCCAAAGACCCCAGCAAAGACTGCCTTCGCGGCACGATGCGCCCGCGCCTCGCTCAAAGAAGCTGCCATAAGCACTCCGCGTCTCGGGTATTGCACAAGACGCGAGAGGCAGCGCCGGTCTCGCCGACCTCCCCGGCCGTGCTGGGAGAAAGCAGGCGCGGCGGGTTCTGATGGTGTGTGTCCGGTCGGTGCGCGATGCCGCCTCATGGGACACCAAGAGGTCAGGCGGGATGCGTCTGGCCCCCGTTCCCCAGACGCGGAAAGGTTACCACACAGGACTCGGGTGGGCAAGCGGCTTGTTGGGGCGGGAGGGACACGTTCGTCCGCTGTCGGCGGCGTGCGAAGGGGTTGACACTGCCCGCGCTCGGCGACTAGGGTGGCGGCGAGTCAACCAGTGAGAGTCGGCCGGGTCCGGCCAGGAGGGAAACCATGATGCGCCGCTTCGTTCTCCTGCTTGGTGTTCTGGTAGTAGTCGCGGCGACGGCGTCGCGCGCGTGGGGCCAGTTCCTCTCGCACGAGGAGCGCAAGGGGATGTTCACCGTCTCGCTCGGCTACACCATGCGCGACTACAACCTGGACTTCCGCGGCTCGTCGGTGCCGCTCGACGACGTCGACGCGATCTTCGAGTCGTTCTCATCCGGTGAAGAGCTCGACTCGCTCGAGCTGAGCGTCGCGTGGGCCTCGTTCGGCTACGTCGAGCTGCGCGGCACGGTCGGGCTGGCCGACTACGATCTGACGAACACCCACAGCACGGACTCGGGGCTCGACACGCCGTTCGCCAGCTCGGACAACCTTATCTACGGCCTGTCGGCCATCATCCGGTATCCGCTCAGCGACTGGCTGCTCATCGCCATGGAGGTCGAGCTGATGATGGGCCAGTTCGACGAGCTCGAGGGCGAGACGACCCAGCTCGACGTGATCCCCAATCTCGCCACGACGGTCGAGGATATCGACTGGCGTGAGCTGACGATCACGCCCATGGTGCAGTTCCGCTACGGCGACTTCCTCCCCTACATCGGCGTGCGGTTCACCGACGTCACCACCGAGATCAACACCCTGCTGACGCTCACGCCGACGGGCGAGTCGATCGACCGGACCATCGAGTACGAGAACCAGGACGAGCTCGGCGTGGTCGTCGGGCTCACCTGGCGCGCGAGCTCCCTGATCATGGTCGACGCCCAGGCCCAGCTCCTCAACAACGAGCGGTACTCGATCGCCATAAGGCTGACGTTCTGACGGCCGGCCCGCGCCCACGCTGCCGCGGCCGTTGACGCGCATCGGTTGGCCGCATTGCGCGCGGTGAGACCGACGACGGCCGCGACGCGCCCATCGACCAGGCCTGGCTCGAGGCCCACTCATCCCGGGGATGGCCGAGGGCCGGGGTGAGTCCCCCTGCCGCCGTAAGTGCCACGCCGCTCGGCACCGAGCACCTTCCCGCAGGACGAATTTCCCTTCAGGTCCCCGCCTCATTCAACCGAAAACACTTCTGGAGTGCCGTCCCTCGGGCACTCGAACCAGGACAACATTACGTGCGGCCAACCTGGAGCCGGGGGTCGAGCTATCCCCCCGTGCTGACCCTGCGTCATCGGCTGCCGGGAGAGGACGAGTGGAGACACGCCACGAGCACGTCGCTGGCGGGCGTGCGGCGGCACAACTGAGCTCGCCGAAGACCGACGACCGGACCGCAATGGCGCCGGACGCCGTTGAGGCGATCTTCGAGCAGGCGCCTGAAGCGATCGTGGTCGCCGCAGGCGGCCAGTGGCGTCTTGTCGCCGCCAATGCCATGGCCAGGGAGCTGTTCCTTTTCGGCAGCGACGCCCACGTGCTGGCCGACCTGACCCTGGCCGAGCTGTTCGTGGACGGCGAGGCCAGCGTCCGGAAGCTCCTCGACGCGTTCGACGACTCAGAGCACATCGTCAAGCTTGAGGCCGAGATGCGCGACCGCTTCGGCCTGACGTTCCCCGCGGCGGTCTCGGCGAGACGGCTCGAGGCGGATGGCGAGCCGGTGGTCGTCGTCAGCGTTCGTGACGTCTCCGAGCTCAAACGCGCCGAGGCACGCACCCGTTTCTTCTACGCCATGGCCAACACGTCGGTCGACGCCATCGTGGCCTGGAGCGGCGGCGACGCCCTCGTGTACGCCAATCCGGCCGCCCATGAGCTGTTCGGCGTCGGCGCCGACGAACTGCTCGGCCGGCCGGTCCGGGACCTGTTCGAGGACGGTGCGACCGCTGAAACCGTCCTGTGCGAGGCCGAGGCCCGTGGCACCTGGCAGGGCTCGCTGGCGATGCGCCGTGCCGACGGCACCGCGTTCGACGCCTCGCTCACCGCCTGGAGTCAGGCCGACAGCGGGGGCCTGCCGGTGACCGTGTGCTTTCTGCGCGATGTCACAGAACACCGGCGTGCCCAGGAGGCCCTCCGCGCCAGCAAGGAGCGCTTCCGCACGCTCATCGAGGCGGTGCCTGACATCATCGTCGAGATCGACCCCGCGGGCCGCTACGTCTGGCTCAACAAGCCGGGCCACGAGTTCTTCGGCCCCGATGCGCTCGGGCGCCACATGGCCGACTTCGCCGCAGACGAAGGCGCCCGCGCCGAGGCGATCGAGACGGTCGAGCGCCTGCTCGACGGCGACGCCGACGCGATCGAACTCGAATCCCTTCAGCGCCGGCACGACGGGGCCGAGCGTCTGTTGGCGTGGACCGGCAAGCCGCTGCGCGACGTCGCCAACAGCGTCACGCGTGCGCTGTTGACGGCGCGCGACATCACCGAGACACAGCAAATGCACGCCAAGCTCGAGCGCTACAGCCAAGATCTCGAGAGCTTGGTCGCCGAGCGCACGCACGAGGTGCACCTGCTGTCGCGCATCACCACCTCGACGGTGACCGCCTGGGTCATCTCCGACCCCGCCGGGCGGCTTGTCCGCTGGAATCGCGCCTTCGAGGAGCTGGTCGGCTACCGCATGGAGGAACTGGTCACGATGCGGTGGACCGACCTGATCCCGGCCGACCAACACCGACTCGAACAGCGCCTCATCGAGCTCGCCATGGCCGGCGAGGGGCACCAGGTCATCGAGCAGGACCTGTGCCGCGGCAACGGCGAGCGCATCGCGGTCGAGTGCCGGTTCGACGCACTCGACGTGGGCGAGCCCGAGCCGGTCGTGTTCCGGATCGTCACCGACATCTCCTCGCGCCGCGAAACCGAGCGGCGCCTGATCGAGGCGCGGCGCGACGCCGAGGACTCGAGCCGGCTCAAATCCGAGTTCCTTGCCTCGATCAGCCACGAGCTGCGCACGCCGCTCAACGGGATCGTCGGGCTCGCCAACACGCTCGTGCGTCTGCGCACACAGGACAACAACGAGCAGACAGACGACTTCCTGGCACGCATCGTCAGGTCGAGCCGGCACCTGCAAGACCTGATTACCCAGGTGCTCGACATCTCCCGTATCGAGGCCGGCCAGCTTGCGCTCTCATTGCAGGCGGTCAGCCCCTCCGAAGTGCTCCAGGCCGTCGAGAGTCACTTCCTGGCCGCGTTCGAAGAACGCTCGCTCACGTTCACCTACACCGTGGCGGACGAAACACCGACGGTGCTGGCTGACCGCACCCGCCTCGTGCAGATCCTGGTGAACCTGCTCAGCAACGCGGTCAAGTTCACCGACCCCGGAGGGTCTATCACCGCGAGCGCCACACTGGCCGAGCACGGCACGTTCGTCGAGTTCTGCGTCACCGACACCGGACGCGGCATCCCGGCCGACAAGCTCGAGCAGGTCTTCGAACGATTCGAGCAGCTCGACCGCTCCGGGTCGCGTCTCGGTGTGGGCCTCGGCCTCGCGATCTGCCGGCAGCTCGTCGTGGCCCAGGGCGGCCGCATCTGGGTCGAGAGCGAGCTCGGCGCCGGCAGCCGTTTCCGCTTCACGCTCCCGGCCCAGACCGAGCCGCTGTCGAGAGAACTCATTATCGAACCACCTCGCGAGACGCCATGAAAGGCACGCTTGGACAGAGCGGCACGATCCTCGTCGTCGACGACAACGAGGACAACCGGCTGATCGCCGCCACGAACCTCGAGATGGCCGGCTACACCGTGCTCACGGCCGAAGCAGGCGCGCCCGCGCTCGAAACACTCGCGGTCAGCCCGGTCGACCTCGTGCTGCTCGACATCATGATGCCCGGTATCGACGGCTACGAGGTGTGCCGCCGAATCCGCGCCAACCAGGCGCTGCGCACCGTCAAGGTGCTCATGCTCACCGCGAAGGCCGGCACCCGCGACGTCGTGGACGGCTTCGAAGCCGGCGCCGACGATTACGTCACCAAGCCGTTCGAGATCGATGAACTGCTGTCCCGCGTGCGCAACCTCGTCGGGCTCAAGCAAGCCGAACAGGAGCTGCGGCGCATCAACGCCGACCTGGAGGGCGAGGTCGAGCGCCGCGCGCTCGAGCTGGCGCGCTCGGAGGCGCGCTACCGCACGATCGTCAACACGGTGCCCACCTCGATCATGCTGCTCGACGCTCAGGGCCGCATTGAGGCGATCAACGCCTGGCACGCCGATCACCCGCTCTTTGCCACGCTGTACCGGCCGCCGCTTGCCGGCGCACTTCTGGCCGAGAACCGGGGCGCGGCCGCGCTCAGGATCGCGCCGCACGTGACGCGGCTGCTCGCGGGCAGCTCGTTCGAACACGAAGTGCAACTGGACGCCGCCGCCACGGGCAGCGACGCGGCCGTCGTGCGCGTGCGCGGGGTGCCGATCACCGGCGAGGACGGCGCCGTCCAGGGGGCGCTCGTCCTGCATGAAGACCTGACCGAAGAGCGGCAGCTCCAGGAGCGAGCCCTCGAGGCGCAGAAGCTCGCCTCGATCGCCACCCTGGCGCAAGGTGTGGCGCACAACTTCAACAACCTGCTATTCGTCGTCTCCGGCAACATCGAGATCTTGCGCGCCGCCCTCGGCCCGGCGCAGTGCCAGAAGCCTTTCGAGCAGGCGCGCACGGCCCTCGGGCGCATGGCGGCGCTGACCCGACAGCTCGCCACGTTCTCACGGCTCGGCGAGGAAGGCAGCCAGCCGGTCCACATCGCCCAGCTCCTCAAGGACGTGGTGGCCTCGTTCAGGCCGGAGCTGCCCGGGAACGTCCGGTTCGAACTGGATGCGCCCGACGAGCTGCCGCCAGCGGCTGGTTGCCCGGGCGAGCTCTACAAGGCGCTCCACGGGCTCGTGCAGAACGCGGCCGAGGCGCTCCCGGAAGGCGGCGAGGTTCGCATCTCGGCCCGGCTCGAGCTGCGCCCACTCACCCAGGCCAATGCCTCGGGCGGCCACGAGCACCCCTGCCTGGTGTGCCGCGTGGCCGACAACGGTGTCGGCATGGACGAGGAAACGCAGCGGCGCGCCTTCGAGCCGTTCTTCACGAACAAGCAGACCGTGGGCGTCGGCCTCGGCCTGTCGGCCGTTCACGGCATCGTGCGCAGCCACGGCGGCGCCGTCGAACTCGAGAGCGCCCCGGGCAAAGGCACCACCGTAACCGTCGTGCTGCCGGCCTGGGACGAGTCCATGGCCCGAGCCGAGCAGCCGCTCGCCGCCGGCGCCGGACAGCAGTACATCACCTCGTGAGTTGAGCAACACCCGTGGAATCCGAATCGGCCATCCAAACCAAGCCGCCGGCGTTGGCACCCGACCGGCCCGCGCCACACGATGGCTGGATGGCTGCGCTCCTGCAGCCGGGTTCCCAAGCAGACGACGACGGCCGCTTCGTGCACGTCGCTCGCCTTGCCGCGCTGGGGGAAATCGCCACGGGCATCGCCCACGAGATGAACCAGCCGCTGGCCGCCATCCAGATGATGGTCACCAGCATGCTGGCCGAGATCGATCGCGGCGCGCTCCCCATCGAGCGTGCGCGACGCTGGCTGGGCACCATGAACGAGCAGATTAAGCGCATCGCCTGGATCATCGGCCACCTGCGCTCGTTCAGCCGCAACGAGGGCCCCTCACCGCTCGGCAGCACCCCGCTCGGGGCGGTCATCGACGACACCCTTGGGCTGCTTCGGACGCAGTTGCGCAGCCACGGCATCGCCATCGAGGTCGATCTGGCCGAGTCGCTTCCCGCTGTCCGAGGCGACTCACGGCGCCTCGAGCAGGTGCTTGTCAATCTGCTGAGCAACGCGCGCGACGCGCTCGACACGCTCCCAAGCAACGCGCCAAGGACGATCCAGATCCGCGCCGCCACGGCGCCCGAGCGCCAGGCCGTCGTCCTCGAAGTGAGCGACAACGGCCCGGGGATGCCGCCGCACGTGCGCGAGCGGCTCTTCGAGCCGTTCTTCACCACGAAGCGCGCCGGCGAAGGCACCGGCCTCGGGCTGTCGATCGTGCGCACTATCGTCGGCGAGTGCGGCGGCCGGATCCGGGTCGACAGC
The DNA here is from genome assembly GCA_964449605.1 of uncultured Verrucomicrobiota bacterium. GTDB lineage: Bacteria > Auribacterota > JABMQX01 > JAFGEW01 > JAFGEW01 > CAYUZG01. The sequence goes on from CAYUZG010000024.1 coordinate 9,763, forward strand.
GAGCCGGGTGCCGGCACCACCTTTTGTATTGAGCTGCCGACGGCACAGCCCGCCGAAGATCGAAACGAGCAGGAGCAGACCCCGTGAACGTGATCATCGTCGATGATGAGGGAATTGTCCGCGACGTGCTTGCCACGATCCTGGCCGACAACGGCTTCGAGGTCCGCACGGCCGAATCCGGCCGGCAGGGCCTGAGGATGCTCGCCGAGACGCCCGCCGACTTCATCATCACCGACTTCCTCATGCCGCACATGAACGGCACCGAGCTGCTCGCGGAAGCCAGACGCATCGACCCCGACGTGAAGGTCATCCTGATGTCGGGCCACGTCGATTTCGATGGCTCGATGGCGCACTCGGCTCGCGATGCCTACGCCACACTCAACAAGCCGTTCGACTGCCGCACGCTCATTGACCTGCTCAACAGCGCGGCCAAAGCGTAGGCCCCGTCCCCCCTTTCCACGCCCGCACCCGACAAGTCGATCCAGACCGCGGCTCACCTTGACAGCGCACGCCCGCCAGGTGTACTGTGCGGGTGTTGAGTGCGCCTGTAGCTCAGTCAGGATAGAGCGTCGGACTCCGGATCCGTGTGCACAGGTTCGAATCCTGTCAGGCGCACCATTTCTGTATTCGGGCACGAAACCCCGCCGCAGCCCGTCCTCACGAGTCCCGAGCCAGACGGCGCAGCGCGTCTCGCCCCTGCTCGAGCGCGTCGGCCAGCTCGCGCCCGCCTCGGGAAAGCAGGGCCTCGATCCGGGCCTCGCTCGGGCTTTCGGCCGTCACGCTCACGGTGCCCATCCGCCGCAGCTCGCGCTTGAGGCCGCGAAGCATGCGGCGCAGCTCGGACTCCGCGGGCATCAGGGCACGGGCGAACGGCGTATGGCGTTTCGGCACAAACGGCGTGAGCGCCACCTTGGTCGGCAGGATGCGACCCGTCCGTTTCACCAGCGCGACAATGGCCGCCAGATCCTCCTCGGTCTCGCCGGGCAGCCCGATCATGAAGTACAGCTTCAGGAAACGAATGCCATGCCGCGCGCTCATCTCGGCGCACCGGATCACGTCATCGTCGGTGAACCCCTTGCCGAGCGCGCGTCGCAGCCGCTCGCTGCCCGTCTCGGGCGCGACCGTCACGGTGCGCTGACCGCTCGCGGCGAGCAACCCCAGCAACGCGTCCGAGACCCGGTCGACCTGGAAGCTCGAGACCGAAAGCTTCACCCCGAGCTCGGCGAGCTGTGCGTAGAGCCGTTCCGCGTCGGGATGATCGACGATCGTCGCGCCGACGAGGCCGATCCGATTGGTCAGCCGCATTCCGCGCCGCACCTGCTCGAGGATCGCCTCGACGCTGCGCACGCGCGCATGGCCATACAGCCCGCGCGTGGCGCAGAACCGGCATGCCCGCGTACACCCCCGGCTGATCTCGACGAGGACACGATCGGCGAACTCAGTGTACGGCGTCACGATCGCCGACGCCGTCGGGTGCGCGTCGAGATCCTGGACACGCGCCGGTTCGGGCGCGGCGCTGTGGCGCGACGGGATGTAGCAGCCGGCCAGGCCGCCCGCCGCGTCGAACAGCGCGGCCCGATCGCCGGCCCCTGCGACCGCGTCGAGCAACGTCGGCAACGTCTCCTCGACCTCGCCGAGCAAGAACAGGTCGACGAACGGCGCCATCGGCTCCGGGTTCAGCGTCGGGGCCACCCCGCCGCAGATCACCAGCGGGCGGCGCGCGTCGCGATCGGCCGCGCGCAGCGGCAGGCCGGCACGCCTGAGCAGCTCGACGGCGGCCGGCTCGTCGAGCTCATAGGAGAGCGACACGGCCACGACGTCGAAATCACCGAGCGACCGGCCGGTCTTGATCGTGACCGGCTTGGCGTCGGGCCACACAAACGCGCGGTCGCACCAGAACTCCGGGTGGGCGTTGACGGCGCGGTACAGGGCGTGCACGGCGAGGTTGCTCATGCCGACGTAGTACGAGTTCGGGAAAACAAGCGCCATGCCAAGCCGCCCAAACGCCGGGCGCACCTGGCCGCGCTCGGACTCGAGCAGGTCGCGTCTCGATTGTCCCGTCGGGCGCGGCATATCAGCGGGGGCGTTTTCGAGTGCGGCGGCCGGGCGCGCCGGGCGCGGCCAACTTCCGTATGATCGAGGTAACCGCGAGCTTCTTCTCGAGAAACGTCTCGAGGATCAGCTCGAACAGGCGCGCCAGCTCGGTCGTCTGCGCCGTCGAGAGCCGGACGCGCTCGGCCTGCGGGGCCGATGCCTGATCGAGCCGCTTGAGGGCGCTGAACGCGCCCGGCGAGATGGCCCGCCCGCTCAAGCCGCTGCGGCACGCCGGGCACAAAAACCCCTGGTGCGATGGCGAGAAAAACGCGCCGCCGCGAAGCTCAGACCCGTCGGCCGCACACGACGCGAGGTTGAGCCCATAGCCGCTGAGCTCGATCAGGCGAAGCTGGAAAGCGAACAGCAGCCCCGCGGCGTTCGTGCTTGCCTCAAGGCGCTCCAGCGTCTCGGCCAGCACGTCGAACACGGCCGGCTGGGGGTCATCGTCGACTTGCGTCTCGTCGACGAGCGCCAACGCGAACAGCGCCGCCGACAGCCGGCCGAGCTCGTCGCGCAGCCCCGACGCCTGGCCGAGCGGCGCGCATTCCTTCAGCGTGTGCAGGCCGCTGCGGCCCGGGATCAGCACGAGCTCAACCCGGCTGAGCGGCTCGAGCAGCCCCGTGAACGGGCTCTTGGGTCGCCGGGCGCCCTTGGCGATGAAGCGCGACTTGCCCAGCGTGCGGGTGAACGCGGTCACAAGTCGGCTCGTCTCGGAATAGCTGCTCGACTTGAGCACAACGGCGGGCGTGGTGACGAAGCGGGCGGTCACGGAAGCTGTTCCTCACGTTGGCGAATCGAGCTCACGAGGGCGCCGAGGCGCCGGGCTTGTCCGTCTGCTCCCCGGCGGCGCGCGGCTTGGCATGCCCCGGGGGCGCCTTCTTGCGACCCATGAGCGTGCGCCCTTCGGGCAACACGGCGCCACCCGAGATCACCATCTTCATCCCTTCCTCGACGCTCATGTCGAGCCGCTCGAACTCGGTCTCGGCCGCCACGATCATGTAGCCGCTCGTCGGGTTCGGCGACGTCGGCACGAAGAGCGTGAAGACCTCGCCCTCGGACTTGTCCTGGATCTCGCCCCGGCTGCGCCCGGTAATGAACGCGAGCGAGCGCAGGCCCGGCCGTGGGAACTCGACCAGGACCACCTCCGAGAACATCTCGCTCTTCTCGCTCAGCATCGACTGGCTCATCTGCCGGAGCACAACGTAAATGCGGTTGAACAGCGGGATCTTCTCGAGGATCCTGTCGCCGAACCTGATCAGGTGGCGGCCGAGGATATTCCTCGCCAGCCAGCCGACGAAGATCGTGGCAGCGATCATCGCCACCAGGATCACCACGCGCAGGAAAAACGTGTCGACATCGGACAGCGTGCTTGGGGCGCCCGGCGGGATGTGCAGCCAGTGCTTCTCGATCAAGCGTTGCACCCCGCCCGTGATCCTCGCGAGGACCCAGACGAACAGGAAAATCGAGAGCACAACGGGTAGCACAATGGCGAGGCCGGCGAAGAAATTGTCCCGCAACCAGCGTTGAGCTCGCACCACCGGACTCCTCTCAGCGCGTCGGTCCGGCCGACGAGGCGTCGCCCGACCGCAGCGGCGTCAACCGCACCTTGTGGATGCGCCGCTCGTCGGCCTCGAGCACGGTGATCTCGACGCCGTTCTCGCTGAGCACCTCGCCCGCCTCGGGCACCTTGCCCAGACGAGTGAACAGATACCCACCGAGCGTATCATATTCCTCGTCCTCGGGGAGCACGATGCCGAGATCGTGCTCGATCTCGTCCATCGAGATCTTGGCGTCCACAACGAAGCCGCCGCGCCCGTCGGCCTCATAGAGCGGCGGTTCGGTGTCGTACTCGTCGCGGATCTCGCCGACGATCTCCTCCAGCAGATCCTCGATCGTCACCAGGCCCGAGGTGCCGCCGTACTCGTCCACCACGATCGCCATGTGCAGCCGCTGGCGCTGGAACTCGCGCAGCAGTTCGGCCACGCGCTTGGTCTCGGGCACGAACATCGGCTCGTGCACCGCCTCGCCGACCGTGCGCTCACCCAGCGGCCCCTTCTCGACGTACGCGAGCAGGTCCTTGGCGTAGAGCACGCCGACGACGTGGTCGAGGTCGTCATGAAAAACCGGGATGCGCGAATGGCCCTTCTCGACGAAGAGCCCGTGCGCCTCGACGAGCGTCGTCTCGTCCTCGACGCACACCATGTCGACGCGCGGCACCATCACCTCGCGCACGATCGTGTCGCGGAACTCGAAGATCGAGGTGATCAGCTCCCGGTCGTCCGCCTCGAGCTTGCCGCCGTTCTCCTCGGACGCCTCGATCAGCTCGATTAGCGCGTTCGGCGTCTCGGGCACCGGGAAGATCGAGCCCTCGATCCCGTAGGCGCGCTTGAGCAGCCGCACCAGCCGGCCGACCACCCATGTCACCGGATAGAACACGAAACGCAGCACGCGCACCACCGGAGCCAGCCGGCGCAACCATTCCTGCGGCCGCGCTCGCCCGATGTGGCGCGGCAGCAGCTCAGCCGCGAGCAGGATCACCACGGAGCCGATCGCGAGCGCCAGCACGAGCTGAAGCACAAGAGACAAGGCCATCCTGTGGAACACGACGAACAGGACGCAGATGCTGCCGAGCTTGGCGAGGTTGTTGACGATGAGGATGGTGAGCAGATACTCGTCGCTGTGCTCGAGCAGTCGCGTGTGGGCGCCGGCTGCCGCCAGGGCTCGGGCATTGCCCGTTCTATGAGTGCCGCTGACGCCGAGCAGCGCCTCGCGCGCGATGCCTGCGGCCGCGCTCAGCACGACGAGCACGGCGTACAGCAGCAGTAGCTCAGTTTCTTCCAAGGCGGGTCAGACTCCTTCCTGGGGCCCGGGGGACCCAATGTCAGTATGCCCGAGTCGGCCGCGCACCACAACCCCTGCGTCGGCCGCGCGCTGGAGCAACGCACGCTCACGGGCGCGCATCCGGGCCCGTTCGGGCGCCGCAACATCCTCGTAGCCAAGCAGATGAAGCAAGCCGTGCACCAGGTACAGCGCCACCTCTTCGACCGGGTTGCCGCCGTGCTCGCGGCAGTAGGCCACCGCTCGCTCGGACGAGACCACCACGTCGCCCAGCAGCGCGCCGGCCGGGCTCGGCGGTCCCCCCGCCGGCGCCTCGTCCATCGGGAAGGCGAGGACGTCGGTCGGCTCAGCACGGTCGAGGTGACGGGCGTTGAGCGCCGCGATGGCCGCGTCGTCAACGATGGCGACGCTCACCTCGATGGGCTCGGGCGCACCCTCGGCCTCGAGCACAAAGGCGACGAGCGCCCGAACGCTTTCGGCGTCGAGCTCGATGGCTGCCTGTGAGTCACTAATGAGGACGGTTCGCGGCACTGGTGGGTTCGGGCTCCGCCGCCTCTGCTTCGGGCTGTTCGCTCTCGGCGGGTTCGCCTTCCTTGGGGTACTTGACGCGCTGGTGCAGGGTGCCGAGGATGATGTGGGTGAACGCTTCCTGGATGCGGTGCAGGTCACGCAGCGTCAGTTCGCTCTCGTCGAGCTGGCCGTCGTTGAACCGAGCGAGGATCAGCTCGCGGATCAGCGTCGTGATCTTGCTCGCCGTCGGCTTCTCCATCGCGCGCGCGGCGGCCTCGACCGCGTCGGCCAGCATGATGATGGCCGACTCCTTGCTCTGCGGCTTTGGGCCGGGGTAGCGGTAATCGGCCTCGTCGACGGTGGCCGGCTCGCCGTTCGTCTGGCCGGCGGCCTGGACGGCAGCCGCACGCTTGTAGAAGTAGTAGACGAGCGAGGTGCCGTGGTGCTCGCGGATGATGTCGAGGATCGCCGGCTTGAGCCGGTACTTGTAGCCCAGGTCGATGCCGTCCTTGACGTGGCTCGTGATGATCAGGCTCGACATCGACGGGATGAGCGTGTCGTGCCGGCTGCGCGCCTGCTGCTCGTTCTCGCTGAAGTAGTCCGGTTTCTTGAGCTTGCCGATGTCGTGGTAGAGCGCGCCCACGCGCGCCAGCAGCGCGTTGGCGCCGATCGCCTCGGCCGCCGACTCGGCCAGGTTGCCCACCACGAGCGAGTGATGGTACGTGCCCGGCGCCTCCATCACCATCCGCCGCAGCAGCGGGTGGTTCGAGTCGCCCAGCTCGACGAGGCTCACGTTCGTCGTGATGTGGAACAGCGTCTCGAGCGCCGGCAGCAGGATCCAGGCGAGTGTGGTGGCCACCATCCCGGCCACCAGCCCGCCGATGCCCTGCCGCAGCAGCACGCCGTAGTGGAGCCCCCCGAGCATCCCGAGCAGCGCGATCACCAGGAAGTTGAGCAGGCCGATCATCGCCCCCGTGCGGACGAACTCCTTGCGGTAGCGGATCGTGCGCGCATACAGCGCCGCGGCGCAGCCGCCCACCAGCCCCAGCAGCACGAACGTCGGGTTGATCATCATCTCGGCCGACATCGCATCGTAGTTCATGCCCGAGATGACCGACAGCACGAGCGTGATGAAAAACGCCAGCCGCAACGGGAACGCCATCGCCACGACCATCGCCGGCAGCGCAAGCAGCACGGGGAAGCGCAGCACGTCGCGCCACCACTCGTTCGCCGGCTCGATCAGTGACAGGCCCTTCGTAAGCGCCAGCGCCGCGAGCGACACGACGCCGATAAGCGCCAGCTTCGAGTTGTGGCGGAACACCCGGGGCTCGAACCGCCACAGGTAGACGCCACACAATGCGAGCATGAGCACGACGACCAGCCCCACCAAGGCCCGGTACGAATGGCGCGTCGCGCGCGACACGGCCGCCTTGAGCACCTCGCTGTACGCGCGCAACTTGACGATATGGACGGACGTGACCTTCTCGCCCTCGGCGATGATCGTCTCGAGCCGGCGCACTGTCGTGTACTGAGCCGGCACCGCGGTCCCACGCCGCTCGCGCAGCAGACGGCGCGTCTCGGAGTCATCGACGAAGCGCGTGGCGCCCTCAGCGATGCCCTTCATCAGCGCCACCACCTGCTGCGGCTCACCCTCGAACGCCTTCTCGATCGCCGCGTCCCGCCGGCGGCGGAACTCGGCCTCGCTGACGCACTCGTACTGCAGCGGCGGCAGCTCGTAACCCGGCTGGGACACAACGCGCAGCGGCGAGAGCCCGAGCAGCACGTCACGCAGCCGCTCGACGTGCACCGCGACCTCCGGGTTCGAGGCGACCTCGCCCACCTGCCCCGGGTCGAGCGTCGGGAAAAGGCGGGCCGCCTGCTGCTCGAGGCGGCGGCTCTCTTGCTCGGCGTCGGCGGCAGCCGCGTCGTCGGTCGGCGTGGAATCGTCGGGCGAAGCCGAACCCTCGGCCGAAGCCGAGCCCTCGGCCGGGTGTCCCACCTGGGCGAAGAAGTCGGCGAACGCCTGGAACTGCCCGGTAATCCCTGCCTCGTCGAGGCGGAGGATGGCCGGGACCTTCGCGCGCTCCTCGGCCACCACCTGCTGGCGCTTCGCGTCGTCCTCGTACTCGAAATCGCGCGTGGCGACGATGTCCTGCTTCGCCACCTGGCCCAGGTAAAGACGCGGCAGGTCGCGCCCCTTGGCGATGATAAACGTGAGCGCCGCCGCCAGCAGCACGCCCGTGATCACCCGCGGCACGTTGCCGCGGTCGAGATAGACAAGCACACGATGGCGCTCGCCGCTCGCGCGCTTGATGGCGCTCGTCAGGCCGCGCTTGACGAGGCGGCGGCGTCTGAACACCCTCATGATCCGTCCTCCCGCGCGGTCGTCGAGCGCGGCGGCTGGCGCTCTTCGTAGGCACGCACGATCTTCTGCACAAGCGCGTGGCGCACCACGTCGCGCTCGGTGAGATGGCAGAACCGGATCCCCTCGATGCCGTCGAGGATGTGGCTCACCTCGATCAGGCC
>CAYUZG010000025.1:0-17335 GCA_964449605.1 uncultured Verrucomicrobiota bacterium
GCAGCGCGCGCGTTGTGGCTTCGTCCTTGCTTTCGCCCTCGCCCGTGACGGTGACCGTCCGCTGCGAGAACTCGGCGAAGGCCGACAGCGTGGTTGCCAGTGCAGCAACGAGCACCAGGCACCACGTCCGAACTGGTCGCACATTCATCATCGCGACTCCCCTTGCGGTACACACGCTGCGGCATTATTTCCCCGATGGGCGGGCTTGTCAACTCCGCCGAGCCCCGCAGCGGTTTCTCTGAACCGGCGGGGCTCGTCTTGTCCAGGCCCGATTTGTTGGTGCCGCCTTGTTCACCCCAGTATAGACGGAACGGCACACCCGGTATTCAGGGCGCTCGGGGTGGGGGTTGTGCACGAATTGGCGGACATGGAAGGGCGACTGCAGTTGAGCCCAGCCGCGTAGCGGCGGCAGGCGGTAGCCTGGGCCGTGAGGCCCAGGAACTCGGAGGCACAAGACACAATCACGAGCGCCATCGGCGCGGCAGGGTGATTGCGGGCGCGCTGGCGTTTGTTCATCCACGAGTATCTGCCGCCCCTATGGGGCTTTCCCAATGTGGGGCGGCCTCTTCCCTGGGCCTGACGGCCCAGGCTACCGCCTGGCGCGCCTACGGCGCTAGGCTCGTTGGCCCGTTGACTGCGCACGCATGCGGTTATCAGCGCGTGGATGAACGAGCTCTTGACGCGCAGGACGACTTGCCGGCCAACTTGGCGGTGCAGACGGCTTGCCGGAAAGGTCGAGCGCCGCTAGAATGCGACGCTCATAGCGACGGGAGCCTGTATGACTGCCTCCCCCTCTCAGCAACAGGCCGGATCTCCTGCGAGCGACGCGCGTGCCGAGGAGCAGGCGCTTGGCCGGGGCGGGATTACGCGCGCGGCGACGGTCTTCGGCTCGGCGACGGCGCTGAGCCGGGTGCTCGGTCTGGCCAGGGACATGCTGGTGTCGCGCGTGTTCGGTGCCTCGCTCGCGTGGTCGGCATTCGCGCTGGCATTCGCCATCCCGAATTTGTTCCGGCGCCTGTTTGCCGAGGGCGCGCTGGCCGGCGCGTTCGTGCCGGTCTTCACCGAGCAGCTCAAGCAGGAAGGGCGCGAGCCGGCGCTGCGGCTTGCCCGGACGGTGGCCACGGCGGTCGGGCTTGTGCTTGTTGGCGTGATCGTCGTTGCCTGGATCGGGTTCGGTTTGCTCGACGCGCTGGTCACCAGCGAGAAAGCGCACCTGATCGCCCGGCTCGGCAGCGTTCTCATCCCGTACGTGTTCTTCATCTGCCTGGCGGGCTTCGGGATGGCGGTGCTCAACTCGTTCAACCACTTCGCCGTGCCTGCGCTCTCGCCGGCGCTTCTCAACGTCGTTTTCATCATCGCCCTGCTCTTCGTGGTGCCTCTGTTCGGCGACTCGACCGCGTACCAGGTCTACGCCGTGGCGGCAGCCGTGCTCGTCGGCGGGGCGCTTCAGCTTGGCGTCCAGGTGCCCGTGCTCCGCCGGTTCGGCTTCCGGTTCCGGCCGCTGCTGGATCTGAAGGATCCACGGTTTCGGCGCGTGCTCGCGCTCTTCTTGCCTGGATTGGTGGGGCTGGCCGTCGTTCAGCTCAACGTGGTCGTGGACTACCTGCTCGGCTACGTCGTCAGCGACGAGGCGGGCTCGCACCTGTACTTCGCCAACCGCCTCGTGCAACTGCCGCTTGGCGTGTTCGGGGTCGCGATCGCGGCGGCGACGTTGCCGACGCTGTCGAAGCTGCGCTCGCAGGGGCGGATGGATGCGTTCAGGGCGACACTCTCGTACTCGCTGCGGCAGACGTTGGCGGTCGCCATACCGGCGGGCGTGGGCCTGATCGTGCTGCGAGGGCCGATCGTGGCGCTCATCTACGAGGGCGGCAAGTTTGGGCCCGAGGCGACGCGCATCGTCTCGGCGGTGCTGATGTTCTACTCGCTCGGCCTGTTCGCGTACGCGGCGACGCAGGTGCTGGTTCGGGCGTTTCTGGCGCTCCAGGACACGAAGACGCCGATGCGCATCTCGATCGCCACGACCGGCCTGAACCTGGGGCTCAATATCCTCCTCGGCATCGCACTTGGGATGGCCGCGCGGGGCTTCGCGCTGGCAACGGCGATCTCGGCCACGTGCAACCTCGCGCTGCTGGCCGTCGTGCTGCGGCGGCGGCTTGGGCCGATCGAGGGGCGCGGCATGCTGCTCTCGATAGGCCGGATTGCTGCTGCCGCGCTCGGGATGGGTGCGGCTGCCTACGGAGCGGCCCGGCTTCTCGGGGTGATTGTCTCGGCCGCCGGGATCCACGGGCGTTTCCTTGGGCTGGACTTGGGGGAGTTGCTCGTGGTACTCGGGGCGACCGGCGCCGGCCTCATCGTCTACGTTGTCCTGTCGCACCTCGTGGGTTCGCGCGAGATCGGCGAGTTCATGCGGGCCTACAAGCGGACGAGGTCCAAGTAAGGGGGCGGCTCGCGATGCGGTTGCACCGGAACCGGGCCTGGTGTAGAATCGACGCATCGGGTCTCGCGGTCGACGAACCGCGGGGCACGGTTTGCGGTCGAACAGGATGGCGACTGATGTCGCCCTAGATGACGGTATGAGACGCTTGGTACCCCAACGGATAGAACACCCATGAAACGGAATCATCAGTATCTTCTCATTATCGGCGGTGCCTTGATCGTTGTCGCAGTGCTCCTGGCTTCGTGGTGGGGACGTTCCCCGTCCGAAGACGGTGAGGCACGCCAGGGAACCGGCAAGGAGCTAGGGCCACCTGAAGGTGGTCAGAAGGCCGGTGTGCCCCCGGACGAATCGACGAACGTCACGCCTGACGACGAACGCCCAACCGGCCCGGACGAGGAGGGGCAGGAGCCGAGACGGCGCGTCCCGCTGGGGGTGGTCCGTGGGTACGTTGTCGATCGGGCGGGGGAGCCGATCTCCGAGGCCGAGGTGGCCGTGCTTCTCAGCCGGTTCCTGGAGCCTGCTGGCGAGCCCGAGACGGGCGCGCGCCGCGTCAGACGGGACGTCTTCGAGAAGCTGCTCGAGACTGACGCCGAGGGCTGGTTCGAGGTCACTGGTGTGCCGAACATCGAGACCGTGGCGAGCGCCGAGGCGGCGGAGACGCCGGCGGCGGCCGTGTGCATCCTGGTCGTCCAGAAGGAAGGTTACCGGATGGAGGGCAGGGACGTCCGGCCGGGCGAGTACGAGCTCCGGATCGTCCTCGATGAGACGGTGGCGCTCGTCTCGGGCCGGGTGGTCGTGCGCGACACCGGCGAGCCGGTCGAGGGTGCGCGCATCGTGTGCCGCTCGGCCCAGACGATGAGCGACGCCGAAGGCCAGTTCGAGATCAAGGCGCCGGTCGAGGTCGAGCCGCCGGAGGAGCTGGCCGTCAGCGTGCTCTGTTTCCCGAAGGAGCCATACTACGCGCCGCAAGAGAAGCGCGACGTGCGTGTTGTCCAGGGGGGCCGGCTCGACGGCCTGGTGTTCGAGCTGGACCAGGGCAGCGCCGCCATCGAAGGCAGGATCGTCGATCAGCACGACGAGCTTGTGCCCGGTATGCTCGTGCGCCTCTACGAGTACGAGCGCGCACGCTACTACTACTTCCCCGACGAGACGCGGCCGGACGTCGTGGCCGACGCGCCGAACGGGACCTTCTCGTTCACCGGCTTGAGGCTCGGAACGTACCAGCTCGAGGCGGTCAAGCGCGACTGGCAGTGCGTCCTGGGTCGGCAGCAGGTAACCGTCGAGCCCACGGCCGAACCGCACCAGGTGAAAATCTACGCCGGCGCCGGCGGCGGGCGTGTCATTACAGGGACGGTGAGCGGCCCCCAGGGTGAGCCGGTTGAGCGCGCAGCCATCTGGCTGGTCACAGGCAACCGGATGGTCTTCCCTCAGCCGGCGGCGTCCGACGCCGAGGGGCGATACGGCATTCAGGCCCCGCCTCCGACGATGGTTGGGTCGCTGAAGGTCATGGCGTTCCACCCCGCCTACCAGCTCACGATCGTCCCGGTCAGCGCTCAGGACGAAGAGGTCATCCACCTTGATCTGACTCTCGGCGCGGCGGGGCAGCTCGCCGGCACGGTCGTCGACGACGAGGGCGAGCCGGTCGAGGGCGTGACGATCACCGTCGAGGGGGCAGCACTCGGCCCGACGCTGCAGGCCGCATACTCCTATCTGCCGAATCCGCGTGCGCCCGTCACGACGGGCAGCGACGGCACGTTCGCGTTCGCGTACCTGGCCCCGGGCACCTACCTCGTCACGGCAGAGCACGAACGCTACGTGGTGGCTGAGCGGTCCGTGGAGGTTGCCTCGGGCGTTGACGAGCGCTGCGACTTCACGCTCGACGGTGGGTTGACGATCGGGGGTGTGGTGGTTGACGAGGCCGGCAAGCCGCTGAGCGTCCGGTCGGTTGTCGCCGTCGATGCCCGCGGCCGCGAGCACGACGCGACCGAGTCAGGCGTGGACGGCCGGTTCGTGCTTCGGACGCTGCCGCGTGACCGACAGCTCGACGTGCTCGTGCTCACCGATCAGGTCAACCTGCGTCGAGACAAGTTCTTCTACTATGCGAAGGTCCAGGGCGTGCAGCCGGGGCGGCAAGATGTGCGGGTCGTGGCCAAGCGCATGGAACTGGGCGCTGTCGATCTGGAAGTGGTGGACGCCACGACCAACAAGCCGGTCGCTCGCTACGAGGTGTGGTGTTCGGCCCAGCCGCGGCCCGGTCTCGACGGGCTTGCGCGCAGCTACCTCGGGACGCCCGTCTACGGGCGCGCGAGCGTTCGCGATGAGAGTGGCCGGACACGTCTCGACGATCTGCTGCCCGGGAGCCATCGGTTCACCGTGAGTGCCGAGGGCTATGCGGCACGCAGCTCGCGGGCGGTCCAAGTCCCCAGCGGCGGCACGGCGACGTTGCGTGTCGAGCTCGTGCCCCAGCCGGCAACGAGCGACTGAGGCGGTCAACACGAGCCGCTGCCACCGCGCCGCACGGGATCAGGATGACAATGGACGAGTCTGACCTGCTCAAATCCGAATCGGAACGGCTCGAGGCGTTTCAGGAGCTCATCGGCTACCGGTTCGACGAGCCGCGCCTGCTGCTCGAGGCGCTCATCCACAGCTCGCACGTCAACGAGATGCTCGACGCCCCGCTGTCGGATAACGAACGGCTCGAATTCCTGGGTGATGCGGTGCTCGAGTTCATCGTGACCGAGTATCTGTACGGCAAGTACCCCGACGAGCGAGAGGGGCGGCTCACCGTAATGCGCTCGGCGATTGTCGACCGGCGGCGGTGCGCACAACTGGCCGTCGCGCTCGGGATGGAGAAGTACATCCTGCTCGGCAAGGGCGAGCAGCTCGACGGGCAGACGATGCGCAAGTCGATCCTGGCGAACGCGTACGAGGCGCTCGTCGGGGCCATCTACCTCGACGGCGGGGTCGACCGGACGCGCGCGTTCGTCCTCGGTGTGGTCGAGCAGCACTGCCCGGGCGTCGAGCTCGAGAGCACGGGCAACTACAAGGCCGAGCTCCAGATCTACTCGCAGCGCAACTTCCAGCGCATCCCGCACTACGTGCTGCTGCGCTCGTACGGGCCCGACCACAAGAAGGTGTTCGATGTGGCGGTCAGCATCGGCGGCACGGTCTACGGCTCGGGCAGCGGGCCGTCGAAGAAGGCCGCGCAGCAGCACGCCGCACGTGTCGCGCTGGTTCGGCTCCAGCAGATCCAGCCGGCCGCGGCGGTCAGCACGGCGGCCGCCGAGCCGGCGGTCGAGCCGCCGAAGCGCTCGTCGTACGAGCTCATCGCTGAGGCCGTTCTGGCCCTTGGTGGGCACGCGAGCATCCGCGAGGTCGAGCACTTCCTGGCCGAATCGCCGTACGCGAAGCCCTCCGAGGTCGGCAGCACCATGGCGGCCATGTGCGTCGATGCGCCGGCCTCAAGCAGCGTGCCGGAGCAATGGCGCGTGCTGGAGCGCGTCCGCCGCGGCGTCTACCGCCACCTTCATGCCGACGCGCTGTGAGCGCCGCAGCGGGGCCGTCGGCGCTGGCAGGTTGCTGAAGAACCCTTCCGTGCCAAGACAACGTCGTGCTCTAAGGGGTGTGTGTCGCCCCTTCAGGGCTCGATGGGTATGTTTCCTCGTCGACAACCCGGGGCTTACGCCCCGGGCTAGTATCGCGTCCCGCAAGTACCTGGCACGAGTACAGGTCCGCGCGGTGGCCGTTTTGGCTGCGCCGGGTGGACGAATACAGGCCGACGCCTGCGCACGCGCAGTCCGGGCGTTTCAACGTCCGGTTCCTCACAGGCCAGTCCTTTAGGGCTGGTGCACGGACGCGACGCACAATCTCAGAAAGGGCGTTTCAACGTCCTTGTCTCCTCGGCTTAAGCCATCCTGTAGAAGCCCGTTAAAACGGGCTTGGGCCCGTGAAGGGAACGAAGTGGACCAGCCCTCAAGGGCTGGCCTACCAGGAAAACCGAAAGCCCGTTGAAACGGGCTCCGCACACCAGCGGCGCATCGTGTTGTGCGAGGAGCCCGAGGACTATGCGAAGGTATTTGCGGGACACGATACTAGGCTCGGTCGGGCTTTCGGCCCTGATGGTGCACACATCCGATCGAGGCCCGTTCTTCAGCAGGCGGGCTAGCGCTGGGCTTCGGCGCTGAGGGCGTCAAGCCATCCGACGAGCACTCCCCGAGCCCAGGCCGGCGAGAGCGTGAGTCTGCGTAGGAAGAGCAGTGGGCCGGAGAACGTCTCGGTGGCGGTCACGCGCGTGAGGCGGTCTTCGGGCTCAAGGGTGAGCCGGTGGCGGCGGATCAGGCCGAAGCCGTGGGCGACCCATGCGAGGCGGCGCGGTGGCTCGATGGCGACGACCTCGGCGTGAACGGCCATGCGCTTGTTGCGAAGGCGGAAGGTGATGGCGGCCCGCGCGCCGCGTCGCCACCGGCCCTCGGTGAGCCAGCGGGCCGCCGGGATCACCCGGGACCATTTCGGCCAGGCCGGCAGGTCTTCGATGACGGCCCAGATCCGCTCGGGCGCTCGGGGGATCGTGACCGTGTGCTGGATTTGGAACATCGTCGCCGTGACGTGCCGCCGGGTTACTGCGCCAGAATCTCCGCCAGCTCGACGAGCGCCGGGTTGATCGGCTTCTTGCGCGAGAAGGTCTCCTCGAGCGGGGTGTGGACGATCTCGCCGTTGACCTCGCCGACCATGACGTTGAACTGGCCGGCCGCGAGCGCGTTGACCGCTTCGTGTCCGAGGCGCGAGGCCAAGATCCGGTCGACGGCCGTCGGCCGGCCGCCGCGCTGCATGTGGCCGAGGATCGAGACGCGGAAGTCGATGCCGGCCGAGTCCTTGATCCGTTCGCCGAGTGCGATGGCGCCGCCGATCTCGTCGCCTTCGGCCACGACCATGATGAGGCTCGTCTTGCCCGCGGCCGTGCGCTGGTGGATGCGTTGGGCGATCGCCTCGACGTCGGTGCGCGTTTCGGGGATGAGGATCTCCTCGGCGCCGCCGCCGATGCCGCTCGCCAGGCCGATGAAGCCGGCGTGCCGGCCCATCACCTCGACGATGAACATCCGGTCGTGGCTTTGGCCCGTGTCGCGAAGCTTGTCGATGGCGTCGAGCGCGGTGTTGACGGCTGTGTCGTAGCCGATGGTCAGGTCGGTGCCGTAGAGGTCGTTGTCGATCGTGCCGGGCACGCCGACGACGGGCACGCCGTGCTCGTTGATCAGGTCGAGCGCTCCCCGGAACGAGCCGTCGCCGCCGATACAGACGAGCGCGTCGATGCCGTGCGCGCGAAGGTTGTCGGCGGCCTTGCGGCGGCCCTCGGCGGTGCGGAACTCGGGTGAGCGCGAGGTTTTCAGGATGGTGCCGCCCTCCTGGATGATGTTCGAGACCGAGCGCGGGCCCATCGGCTCGATCGTGCCGGCCATCATGCCCGCGTAGCCGCGGTGGATGCCGTAAACCTCGAGCTCGAGATGCCATGCCGTGCGGACGACCGCGCGCACGGCCGCGTTCATCCCGGGCGCATCGCCGCCGCTTGTGTAGACGCCGATCCGGTGCACGGTCGGTGTTTTGCTCATCAGGCGAACACTCCCGTCGCTCTATCCGAAGAAGACGCGCAGCGCGTCGTACAGGCCTGGGTCCACCGTACGGTTTTTCGCCACGGCCTCCTTGAGGGGGACCGACACAAAATCGTTGCCGCGCAGGCTCACCATCATGCCGAACTTGCCTTGCTCAATGAGCTCGACGGCCGTCATGCCGAAGCGCAGCCCGAGGTAGCGGTCGTAGGCGCTCGGCGAGCCGCCGCGCTGGAGGTGGCCGAGCACGACGAACCGGGTCTCGAACCCGGTGCGCTTCTCGATCTCTTTGGCGAGCCGCTCGGCGATGCCCCCGAGCCGCACATGGCCGAACTGGTCGAGCTTCTGCTCCTGGAGCACCATCCCTTCGCCGAGGTCGGCACCTTCCGAGACGGCGACGATCGAGAAGTCGCGGCCGTGGGCGTGCCGCTCGGTGATGATGCGACACACCTCTTCGATGTTCATCTGAACCTCGGGGATCAGGATCACGTCGGCCCCGCCGGCCAGGCCGGCGTAGAGCGTGATCCAGCCCGCGTGGCGGCCCATCAGCTCGATCACGAGCGCGCGGTCGTGCGATTCGGCCGTCGTGTGGAGCCGGTCGATGGCCTCCGTGGCGATGTTGATGGCCGTGTCGAAGCCGAACGTGCGATCGGTGCCCCACAGGTCGTTGTCGATTGTCTTGGGCACGCCGATGGTCGGCAGCCCCTCCTGCTCGTGAAGCTTCTGGGCGACGCCGAGTGTGTCGTCGCCGCCGACGGCGATGAGCGCGTCGAGCCCCATTGCCCGGAAGTTGCTCTTGACCTTCTCGACGTGTGCGGGGTCCCTGTAGGGGTTAGTGCGCGAGGTGCGCAGGATGGTCCCCCCGCGCGGCAGGATGCCGGAGACCTTGTCGCGCGTGAGCGGCATCGTCGCGTTCTCGATCATGCCGAGCCACCCTTTGAGGACGCCGACGACGTCGTAGTCGAGCGCAATCGACTTGCGCACGACGCCGACGAGCACCGGGTTCAGGCCCGGGCAATCGCCGCCGCCTGTCAACACACCGATTCGTTTGCCTGCCATTGTTCCGATTGCCCCTCTTCTCGTGGCTCGAACGCCGGGGAGCCGGCGATCACACGTCTGGCTCTTCCTTGTCCGGCTCCTCGACGGGTTCCTCCGGGTACTGCTCGATTTCCACAGCGGCCGCGGCCGACTCGGCTCGCGGGAGGATGCGCGCGACGAACACCTTGACGGTGTGCACGTTGGCCAGGCCGAAAAAGCTCTGCACCTGGCTGCGCACCGTTTTCTGGACTTGCTCGACGACGGCGTGCGGGTTCTGATCGTCCCAGAGGGTGACGCGCGCCTCGATCGCCACGCCCCCGTCGGCGGCCGCGACCGTGGGCGTGATGTCGCGCACCTCGGGGAAGCTGTGGCCGAGCCGTTTGATGAAATCCTCGATCGCGCTGATGGCGATGATCAGCTCGCCGTCGGGGTTGTCGAACGAGATGCAGTCCTGGCGCCGCACGCGCGCGATGAGCGCCACGACAAACACGACGACCAGGAGCACCATGACGGCGCCGACGATCTTGCCCCACACGGTGCCGATCGCCGCGTCGAGGCTCACGTCCTTGAGAAACGGGATCATCTCGCCCAGCAACACATACAACCCAAGAACAACGAAGGCGACCGTGATGATCGCGCTGGCCACAATCGCCACGGCGGCCGGTGTACGCCGGTACCCATGCATGGCTAGCCCTCCTGTCGTGCGTCGCCGCGGTCCGATCCTGCTTCAGGCGCCTCGGCGCCCGGCTCGTCGTCGCCGGCGGCCTTGTCGGCGCGCTCGCCCGTCGGCGCGCCGCTCGGGCCGCGGATTCCCTGCACAGTGACGTTGACGGCGCGGACGAACTTGCCGGTCATCTCCTCGATCGCACTGCGGAGCCGGCTCTGGATGTCGGTGGCCACGTCCGGGATGCGGGCCCCGTATTCGACCATGATCGTCACGTCGAGCGTGACGGCGTTGCCGTCGCTCTCGATCTTGATGCCTCGTGCGGGGCCCTTGCGGCCGAGCAGGCCGCCGACGAGGCCCACGGAAGAGGCGGCAACGCCCTTGACTTCGCCGAGCACCATGCTGGCGATCGTGGCGATCACGTCGTCGCTGACGCGGACCACGTCCTCGTGGCCGGCCTGCTCCATCTCCTGGCTCGAGTATCGGTTCTGTTCGTTCTCGACCATTGTCGGTTCGACCTCCTTCATCGTGCTCGGTGCGCCCCGACTCGCGTTACGCCCAGTCCTGGTCACGGACAACTTCGTCGGCGAAGTGGTTGCCGAACGTGCCGTTGACGAACTTCGGATGGTGCATCACGTGCTTATGGAACGGGAGCGTCGTGGCGACGCCCTCGATCGTGAACTCGTCGAGCGCGCGGCGCATCGTGCCGATCGCCGCCGTGCGGTCGGCGCCCCAGGCGAGCAGTTTGGCCAGCAGCGAATCGTAGTGGCGCGGCACGGTATAGCCTGAGTAGATGTGCGAGTCGATCCGCACGTTCGGCCCACCGGGCAGCACACAGAACCCGATGACCCCCGGCGTCGGCTTGAAACCACTGGTGGGGTCTTCGGCATTGATGCGGCACTCGATGGCGTGCCCGCGCGGCTGGAGCGCTCGTTGGTCGAGCGAGAGGCGTTCGCCGGCGGCGATCCGAATCTGCTCCTTAATCAGGTCGACGCCGTAGACCATCTCGGTCACGGTGTGCTCGACCTGGATGCGCGTGTTCATCTCGATGAAGTAGAAGTTGTTGTCCTTGTCGAGCAGGAACTCGATGGTGCCCGCGTTCACGTAGCCGACTTCCTGCGCGAGCTTGAGCGCGGCGCGCGTCATGGCGCGCCGGATCGACGGCGTGATCGCCGGCGACGGCGCCTCTTCGATCAGCTTCTGGTGCCGCCGTTGGACCGAGCAGTCGCGCTCGCCCAGGTGGACGGCGTTGCCCTTGCCGTCGGCCATGATCTGTATTTCAACGTGACGCGGATTCTCGAGGTACTTCTCGATGTAGACGTCGGGGCTGCCGAACGCGGCCTCGGCTTCAGCCTGGGCCATGGCGAGCGCGCTCGTGAGCGCCACATCGGTGTGCGCCACGCGCATGCCCCGGCCGCCGCCGCCGGCGGCCGCCTTGATCATGACGGGGTACTTGATCTTCTCGACGACCGCGAACGCCTCGGCCTTGTCGGCTATGACGCCTTCGCTGCCGGGGATCACGGGCACGCCGGCGCTCTTGGCGGAGCGGATCGCTTCGGCCTTGTCGCCCATGCGGCGGATCACGTCGGGGCCCGGGCCGATGAACTTGACGCGGCAGCTCTCGCAGATCTCGGCGAAGTGCGCGTCCTCGGCGAGGAATCCGTAGCCGGGGTGGATGGCCTCGACGTCGAAGATCTCAGCCGCCTTGATGATGCTCGGGATGTGCAGGTACGATTCGGCGCTCGTGGTGTTGCCGATGCAGATCGCGTCGTCGGCGAGCTGCACGTGGATTGCGCGCTCGTCGGCCTTGGAGTAGACGGCGACGGTGTGGATCCCGAGCTCCTTGCAGGCCCGGATGATCCGCACGGCGATCTCGCCGCGATTGGCGATTAGGATCCTCTCGAACATACGTGCACCGGGACCGGGGTCGTTAGCGGGAGCTTCTGCGCTCAGGCGAGCGCCACGCGGAACAACGGCTCGCCGTATTCAACCGGCTCGGCGTTCTCGACGAGCACTTCGACGATCGTGCCGTCGATCTCCGCCTTGATCTCGTTCATCACCTTCATTGCTTCGAGAATGCACACAACGGTGTCGGGGCCCACGGCGTCGCCGGCGCCGACGAACGGCGGCGCCTCGGGCGAGGGCGCGACGTAGAACGTGCCCACCATGGGTGAGTTGATGGTGGCGGTCTTGACCGCCACCGTCTCGGCGCCTTGCTGAGCCGCGTTCGGTGTCGACGCGATCTCGCCGGGCGCAGGCGCCTGGGCTGCGGGTATGGCCGCGAGCGCCGGGGTCACGGCGCCGACTTTGCGCAGGGCCACGCGGAATCCCTCGCGTTCGAGCTCGAACTCGGCTAGGCCGTTCTCGTCCATCAGTTGGAGGATCTGCTTGATCTCGTCGAGGTCCATGCCTGCTCCTTACGCACGAAGGCGCTATCCCCACGATCGGGCGTGTCGAGACAACCGCGAGAGCACCTCGGGGCCGTCGGCGGTTACGAGCACGTCGTCCTCGATCCGCACGCCGAACCGGCCGGGCAGGTAGATGCCGGGCTCGACGGTGACGACCATGCCCGCCCGGAGCTTCCCCTTGGCGCGGG
Organism: uncultured Verrucomicrobiota bacterium; assembly: GCA_964449605.1. GTDB lineage: Bacteria > Auribacterota > JABMQX01 > JAFGEW01 > JAFGEW01 > CAYUZG01. The sequence continues at coordinate 12,336 of CAYUZG010000025.1, forward strand.
CACCCAGGCCCGGCTGCTCGTGCACGTCCAGGCCGATGCCGTGGCCGAGCCCGTGGGTGAAGCGTTCGCCGTAGCCTGCCGCCTCGATGACGGCGCGCGCCGCCTTGTCGGGCGCGGCGAGCGTCGTCCGTGGCCGAATCCGCTCGACGGCCGCGCGTTGCGCCTCCAGCACGACGTTGTACACGTCTCGTGTCTGGTGCGGCATCGTAGGGGGCAGCAGGGTCCGTGTCAAGTCAGAACTGTAGCCGCGCACGTTGACGCCCCAGTCGATGAGCACCACGTCGGTCGGCCGCAGCGTGCGCTGCCCCGTGTGATGGTGGGGGACGGCCGAGTGGCGGCCGAACGCGACGATCGGGTCGAACGCGAACCCGTCGGCGCCGTTGGCCATGAAAAAGAACTCGAGCTCGATGGCGATCTCGCGCTCGCGCACGCCCGGACGCAGCAGCGGCAGGATGTGGCGGAACCCGCGCTCGTTGAGTCGGACCGACTTGCGGATCGCGGCGATCTCCGCCGGCTCCTTGACCGCTCGCACTGCCTCGACGACGCCGCTGGCCGGCTTGCACCGCCGGGCGCCGAGCGCCTTGATGAGCGTGAGCGCGCGCGCGTGCGAAAGGTGAGTGGCCTCGAAGCCGAGGCGCCGCACGCTGTGGCCCTTGAGCCCGTCGCGGATGCTCTCGAACGGGTCGCGCTTCAGCAGCTCGACGGCGTCGGTGTCGACTTGCCTTTGCGCCGCCTCGATGTAGCGCCCGTCGGTCAGCAGCAGGCTCGTGCCCGAGCCGGTGAGCAGCACGTAGGCGTTCGACGAGACGAAGCCGGTCAGGTAGCGGATATTCGTCGGCCGTGTGACCAGCAGCGCGTCGAGCTTATGCGCGGCGAGCGTCCGGCACACTTTGCGGATGCGGTGCTTCACTGGTGACCTCCGGACTTGTCGAGAACGCCGATCGGCTCGCGGCAGTCCTGCTTATTCCCCTGCGATGTCGAGCGCGGCGCGCAGCGCGAGCGTGTAGCTTTTTTCGCCGAACCCGGTTATCTGGCCGACGGCCACGGGCGCAACGTGCGAGTGGTGGCGGAACGGCTCCCGTGCGTAGATGTTCGACAGGTGGACCTCGATCGTCGGTACGCCGACGGCGGCGATCGCGTCGCGGATCGCCACGCTCGTGTGCGTGAACGCGGCGGGGTTGATGATGATCGCGCCGACCGTGCCCTTGGCGTTCTGGATGCGGTCGACGATGTCACCCTCGTTATTGGACTGCACGCACTCAACGTCGGCGCCTTCCTTCTTGGCCATCGCCTTGAGCGTCGCGTCGATCGTCGCGAGGTCGGTCGTGCCGTACATCTGCGTCTCGCGCTCGCCCAGCAAGTTCAGGTTCGGGCCGTGTATGACGAGGATGCGCATCGTGTTGTCTCCAGGAAAATAGGGACAGGCACCTATTTTCCTTCTCTCCCTGTCCGAACCGCAATGCCCGGGCCAGGAAAACAGGTGCCTGTCCCTATTTTCCGGCTGTTCCGTACTTGGCGCGCAGGCGCTCCAGGGTTGCGTTGAACTCGGCACGCGCGTCGTCGGTATTGTACCGTTCGCGGGCGGTTTGTAAAGCGTTCGAGAACGCCTCGTCGTCGCAGCTCGCGGCGGCGGCGAACTGCTCGCGCGCCTCGTCGGGCCGGCCCGCTTGGTCGAGGGTGTCGGCGTAGACGAGGCGCATGAACGGATCGGTCGGGAAGTGGGCGACCGCACGTTCGATCTCGGCCAGGACCGGGTCCCACTCGACGGTTCCCTCGAGGCGCATTCGGTCGAGCCGCACCATGGCGCGCCGGTAGATGAAGAGAGGGCTGTTCGGGTGCAGCTTGAGCGCGCGCGTGTACCAGGCGTCCGCCTCGTGGAGATCGGCGACGTCTTTTCGCTGGATGCCGCGCTGGGCGTAGATGCCGCCGAGGTAGGCCATGTAGTTGTGGTTCAGCGGATCCCAGTGCAGCGCGCGTCTCATCTCAGCGATGGCGGCCGCCGGGGGATCGGCGGGCCGTTCGAGCGCCTGGCCGGTGAGGATCGCGTGCGCGTTGAAGTAGTGGATCTCGGCCGTCAGCGGCATCGGCACAAACAACACGAGCGGCCCGGCGATGAGCATGAGCACGGCGAGCACGATGACGGCGTGGCCCTCGGTACGCAGCGCGACGGTCTTCTGGCGGACGCGGCCCGTGTGCCGGGCCATCAGCCCGACGAACAGCATGGCCGTCATGGCGATGCCGGGCACGTAGAGGTCGAAGTCAACGATGCTGTGCAGTAAGAACGCCAGCAGCCCGAAGAAGGCCGCCACGACGATGAGGTGACCGAGCGTCAGCGGCCCCGTGTTCTGCGCGACTTGGCGCACGGCCGGCCACGCGCGCGCGAGCTGCACGATCCAGAACGCGACGAACGCGGCGAGCCCCAACACCCCCACCTCGATGAAGAGCTGCACGTAGTTGTTGTGCGTGTTGCGTGCGATCCCGACGACGGACGCGGGCTCCTTGTACTTGGTGAACAGCGCGCCGAACGCGTTGAAGCCGCTCCCGACGAGCGTGCGTCCCAGCGGACGGTCGGCGGCCATGCGCGCCGCGCCGCGCCAGTACCCGACGCGCTCCTCAAACGTGTGCGCGCCGCGCTCGAGCAGCTTGCGGCCCGGCGAGGTTGTCGAGATCGCCGCCGCGACGCCGATCGCGAGCGCAAGCACCACAAAGAACTTCCACGCGGCGATCCGCAGCCGGCGGTGCATGATGAGCGCGGCGACGACGGCGACGATCCCCAGGCTGATGAACGCGCCCTTCGACTCGGTCAGGATGAACACGCCGAATGCGAGCACGGGGCCGAAGAACGCGCAGGCGATCGTCGGGGCCGCGCCGTACTTGCGCGTCCAGTGCCGCATCACGAGCACGAACAGGCACGCGGCCGGCAGCACGAGCGCGTACAGCCCCCCGAGCGAGTTGGGCGACGAATACGTCGCCATGATGCGGCCGCGCTCGAGGAGCGCGAGCGCACGCGCCTGCTCGTCGGGCGGCAGGAACCGGTAGACCTGTTGCGTCAACTGCTCGTAGCCGATGAGCCATTGGTGCAGCCCGATGAGCGAAACGCACACCGTGCCCGCCATCAGCGCGCCCAGCAGTGCGCGCTCGCGGCGCTCGGCGCCACGCATGTTGACGACGAGGTGGTAGAGGAGCACCCAGCACGTGAACTCCTTCATGGCAGCGACGGCCGAGTGCGGGATGATCGAGAAGAACGAGCTGAGCAGCCCGACGCCGAGAAACGCCCACAGAAACACGTCCGCCGTCGTGTAGCGGAACACGAGGCGGCGCGTCACGACCATGCCGAGCAGCCAGAAGAACGCGGCGAGCACGATGAGGAGCTCGGCCAGCTCGGTCGCCAGCGGCTGGAGCGGCTCGAGCAGCGACGCGATCGCGGGACCGCCGTAGTTCGGGTTAGCGAGCACGTCGAGGTTGATGATGCCGAACTTGAACGGCATCAGGAATGCGAGCACGAAGAGCACGCCGTACGCGACCTTGTCGTGGACGGTGACCAGATCGGTGCGCCCGAGCGTGCGCGCGCTGCGGGATCGGGAGCTCAAGCGGCCACCTCCTCGCCGAGTTCGCCCAACGCTACCAGAGCTCCCGACGCGCGTCAATGCGACGCAGAGACTGCCAACGCGGTGGACGCGACCGTGGTACGTGGGGCCGTCCGGGCGCTATTTTCGCTGGTTCAAGCGCTTGACCTTGCGGGTGAACTCCTCGCCGAGCGGGTATTCGCGTCCGCTCGTGACAGACGCGAGCTTCTCGAGCAGATCGGTCTGCTGGCGCGTGAGCTTTTGTGGCGTCTCGACGACGACGCGCACGTGTTGGTCGCCACGGCCGTAGCCGTGCAGGTTTTGGATGCCCTTGCCGCGCAGCCGGAAGATCTTCCCGCTCTGCGTGCCGGCGGGGATCTTGAGCCGCGCCTTGCCGTTGAGCGTGGGCACCTCGATCGAGCCGCCGAGCGCGGCGAGCGAGAGGCTGATCGGCACCTCGCACAGCAGGTCGTCGCCGTGGCGATCGAAGATCGCGTGCGGCTCGACGAGGATGAACACGTACAGATTGCCCGGCGGACCGCCACGACTGCCGGCCTCGCCCTCGCCGCCGATCTTGAGCTGAGAGCCGGTCTCGACGCCGGCGGGAATGGTGACGTTGAGCGTCTTGCGGCCGCGGACGCGGCCCTCGCCCTTGCAGGTGCGGCACGGATTGCTCACGATCGAGCCGGTGCCGCCGCAGCGGTCGCACGGGCGGCTGATGCTGAAGAAGCCCTGCGACACGCGCACCTGTCCCGACCCGCGGCACTGCGGGCACGCGTTGCGCGTCGCACCGGGCGCGAGGCCGGAGCCTTTGCACTCTTTGCACTCGTCGAGGCGCGGCACGACGACCTGCTTCTTTGTGCCGGACGCAGCCTCGTCGAACGTGATCGTCAGGTCGTAGCGCAGGTCCGAGCCGCGCATACCGGCGCCGCGCCGGCGCTGCGGGCGCGTGCCGAAGCCGCCCAAGATAGACTCGAAGATGCTCTCGCCGCCGAACGCGCGCTGGAAGACCTCGAACGGGTCGATCGTGCCGAAGCCGAAGCCCCGACCGGCGCCTGCGCCGGCGGGCGCGCCGCTCAGTCCGGCGTGGCCGAACTGGTCGTAGATGCGCCGCTTGTTGGCGTCGGTGAGCACCTCGTAGGCCTCGGAGACCTCTTTGAAGGACTCCTCGGCCGTCTTATCACCCGGGTTCTTGTCCGGGTGGTACTTCATTGCCAGCTTGCGGTACGCTTTCTTCAGCTCCTCTTCGCCGGCGCTGCGCCCGACGCCGAGCACCTCGTAGTAGTCGCGCTTGTTGGCCATCCGTGCTCCCTATCAGCTTCTGGCGGAGGTTACCCCCGCGCCAGCCCGCGCAGCGGGCGGCATCTTGTAGCCACGGGCGCTAGCCCGTGGAACAGGATCGAGTGCACCCCTGCAAGCCCCCGCAGGGGGCGG
>CAYUZG010000026.1:0-17081 GCA_964449605.1 uncultured Verrucomicrobiota bacterium
CCCAACCTCTGTACGGCCCTCAACGTGTTCGCGGGCACGTTCGCGATCATCTTCGCCATCGACGGGCGGCCGCTGTACGCGGCGGTGGCCATCCTGGCGGCGTGCTTCTTCGATTTCCTCGACGGTGTGTTTGCCAGGCTCCAGCGGGCCGGCACGCAGTTCGGCAAGGAGTTCGACTCGCTCGCCGACGTCGTGAGCTTCGGCGTCGCGCCGGCGGTGCTCATGTACCTGGTCCGGTTCCAGCACGCCGAGCTCGGGCCGTTCAACGTCCAGTTCGGGCTCGGTGTGGTGTTTCTCTACATCGTGGCGTGCGCGCTCCGGCTGGCGCGCTACAACGTGCAGGCCTCGGGCGAGGAGCGGCGTTGGTTCTCCGGCCTGCCGAGCCCGGGCGCGGGCGGGTTGGTGGCGAGCTACGTGGTGATGGCCGAGATGCATCCGTGGGCGCGGGCGCTCCCGCTGCCGGTGCTGACGGCGGTGATGCTCGGGCTGTCGATCCTCATGGTGAGCCGGATCCGCTACCCATCGAGCGCCGAGCTCGGGTTGTTTCGCAAGAAGCCGTTCGTCGTGCTCGTCGGCTTCGCGGTCGTTGTCGTCGGGCTCGTAGCGTTCCTCGAGGTGGCCTTCTGCGCGGTGTTCGCCGTCTACGCGCTGTTCGGGCCGGCGCGGCACTTGTACTACCGCTACGTCAAGCACGTGGCCGTCGAGCCGCCGTTCGGCATGCCCGCCGAGTTCAAGGCCGGGGGGCGGAGCCGGCCCCGACGCGCCCGACGCCCACGGCGCCGCGGGCGTCGCCGGGCCAAGCAGGCCCAATCCAGCGAGCCGAGGGCGCTCTAACACGTCACGCAGAGATACGAGCCGAGCCGCATGTTCGGGACAACGCTTGCCGGATACGAGATCATCGAGCGCATCAACCGCGGCAGCACGGCCGAGGTGTACCGAGCGCGCTCGGCGAGCACGGGCCACCCGGCGGCCGTGCGCATTCTGCTGCCCGAGCTCCAGGGCAACGCGACCGCCGTGCGGCGGTTCTTGCGCGGCGCCCGGCTCGAAGCGCGCTGCAACCACCCGAACATCCTCCGCGTGTTCCACGTCGGCGAGGGCACGCCGACGCCGTTCGTGGTCACCGAGCTGATCGAAGGCGACAACCTCAAGCGCTTCATTCTCGAGAAGCGCGAGGTGGTCCAAACGCGGCCGGTGCCCGTCCTGCGCGCCATCGCCGAGGCGCTCGCCTACCTGCACCACGAGCAGCGCATCGTTCACCGCGACGTGAAGCCTGAGAACGTGCTGATCTCCAACGACGCGTCCGAGGTGCGGTTGAGCGACTTCAGCCTCGCGGTCGAGAAGCACCGCGACTTCCTCGTGTCGCGCCGCATCAGCGGCAGCCCGAGCTACATCGCGCCGGAGCGGCTGCTGCTGCAGCGCTACGACGAGCGGGTCGACATCTACTCGTTCGGCATTCTCGCCTACGAGCTGCTCGCGCTGCGGCTCCCCTACTCGGGCCAGACCCAGCTCGAGATGATGCGCGCCCACACCGACTTTCGGACCAAGCCCGAGCCGATCCACCGCTTCAATCCGAGCATCAGTCGGGCTGTCGAGCAGGCCGTATACCACTCCCTTGAAAAAAACGTGCAGAAGCGCTACCCTGACGTCCGGCTGTTTCTGCGCGACCTCAAGCTGAGCGCCCGCTGATAAAGGACAAACCGGCCCGATGAGACGCAGCCCCGCAAAACGACACACAGAACTGGCGATCCTCGCCGCGGTGCTCACCGTTGCCGTTGTGGCCTTCGGCCTCTACACGGCGCGCGGGCTCTGGAAAAGCAAGGGGCCCGGCGGGAAAGACACGGCACCGAACCCGGCGTTCGAGAAGGCTACCGCCGCCTACGAGGAGGGGCGCTTCAAGGCCGCGCGGGACGAGGCACGCAAGGCGGCCCAGTCGGGCGACGCCGCGACCCAGCGCTCGGCGCGGCTGATCGAGGCCCGCGCGCTCGGCGAGCTCGGCGACCCGAAGGCGCACGAGGCGTGGTCGGCGATCCTGGCCGACGCGACGTTCCAGCCCAACCAGCGCGCCGAAGCCGCCGCCCGGCTCGGCGAGCTATGCGCCGAGGCCGAGCCGCCCGACCTGGCCGGTGCGATCGCCGCCTACAGCCAGGCGATCGAGCGCTTCCCCGGCACGCGCTGGGCCGACTGGGCGGCCATCGCGCTCGCCGACGCCCACATCGCCAACAAGCACCCCGAGCGCGCCGAGGCGGTCCTGAGCGACTACGCGGTCAGAGCCAAGGAGCCCGAGGCGATCCAGGGCAAGCTTGGCGACGTGAACATCGCCATCCTGCTGTCGCCGCTCGAGACCGAGGTGCCCAAGACCATCTGGTACAGCGTCAGCAAAGGCGACACGTTGGCCGGGATCGCCAAGCGGTTCCGCACGACCGTTGACTTGCTGGCCGAGGGCAATAACATCGTCAATCCGCAGTTGCTTCAGGTTGGGGATCGGCTCAAGGTCGTCACGGACTCGTTCCGGATCGTGGTCGACCGATCGGACAACACCCTGAGCCTGTTCTGTCACGAGAAGCTGATCAAGAAGTACTTGGTCGGCACAGGCGAGTACGGCAAGACGCCGCTGGGCGAGTTCACGATCGCCAGCAAGGACATCGACCCGATGTGGCGCGGCATCCCGTTCGGCGATGAGCGCAACATCCTCGGCACGCGCTGGATGAGGATCACCGATAAGGACGGCGCCCTGAGCGGCTACGGCATTCACGGCACCTGGCAGCCCGACACGATCGGCAAGCACAGCAGCCAGGGCTGCATCCGGATGCTCAACAAGGACGTCGAGGAGCTGTTCAAGATCGTCACGATCGGCACGCCGGTGATGATCGTCGAATAGCCGGCAGGCAGCAAAGACCGGAGAGATCGCCATGCCTACACCACGGGAACTGACCCCGCTCGAATTCGAGCGGCCGCTGCGCCAGCTCGAAAGCAAGATCGAGGAGCTCAAGGGCTGGATGCGAGAGCAACCGGTCGACCTGCGCGAGCAGGTCGAGCATCTCGAGAACAAGCTCGCCCAGGAGAAGGAAACCGTCTACGGCAACTTGACCGCCTGGGAGCGTGTGCTCATTGCGCGGCACCCGCAGCGCCCGTACTTCCTCGACTTCGCCGAGATGATCGTCACGGACTGGACCGAGCTGCACGGCGACCGGCTGTTCGCCGACGACCGGGCGCTGCTGGGCGGTTTTGCCCGACTCGGCCACCATCGCGTGATGCTCGTGGCGACCCAGAAGGGCAAGAACACGCGGGAACGGAGCATGCGCAACTTCGGGATGCCGCACCCGGAGGGGTATCGCAAGGCGCTGCGCCTGATGCAGATGGCCGAGAAGTTCCACCTGCCGGTCATCTGCTTCATCGACACGCCGGGCGCCTACCCGGGCATCGGGGCCGAAGAACGCGGGCAGGCCCAGGCGATCGCCTTCAACATGCGGGAGATGATGCGGCTCAAGACCCCCGTCGTGGTGGTGATCACGGGTGAGGGGTGCTCGGGCGGCGCAATCGGCATCGGCGTCGGCGACGTCGTGCTCATCTTCCAGCACGCCTACTACTCGGTCATCTCGCCGGAAGGGTGCGCGGCCATCCTGTGGCGCGACGCCGGGCAGATGGCCAAAGCGGCCCAGGCGCTCCGGCTCACCAGCGAGGACCTGCTCAAGCTCGGCATCGTCGACGAGGTGATGCCCGAGCCGCTCGGCGGCGCGCACTACGCGCCCGAGCAGGTGGCCGCCACGCTCAAGCAGCGCCTGATCATGCATCTGGACCGGCTTTCCCTCGTCAGGCCAGACGACCTGCTCGAGCGGCGCTACCAGCGGTTCCGCGATCTGGGCGTCTTCAGCGACAAGGTCATCAAGCTCAAGGAAGAGCCTGCTCCCGAGCAGGAAACCGCCGAGGCGCAGGCCCCGGACGAGCCCGCCGCCTCGTCCTCGGACGCCTAGCTGGCGAGATCGGATCGAAACGCACTCCGGAGAGGCTGTTATGTCCCAGGTCTGCCCGCGCCGTCGCGGCGTCCCCAACCTGTTGGTCCTCGCCGGCCTCCTTGTGCTGGCCGCCGGGTGCGGTGAGCCGAGAAGCGCCCAACACGGCACGCCGGGCACGGGGCCCAACGACGTCACAGCGACGGGCGCCGCCACCTCCCACTACCAGCAGGGCATCGACCTCTACGACGCCGGCCGATACAAGAAAGCGATCAGAAGCTTCCGCGCCTCTGTCAAGTCCAACCCCGACGACCCGCGACCGTATCTGGAGATCGGCGCCTGCTACGCCCGGCTCGGCGACGACACACGCGAACTCGCCGCCTACGACGAGGCGATCGCGGTCGCGCCCGACTTCGTCCCCGCCTACAACAGCCGGGGCGTGGCGCTGCTCAGGCTCGATCGCGTCGACGAGGCGATCGCCGCGCTCGAGCAGGCGCTCAAGCGCGAAGTTGACTACGCGCCGGGGCACATCAACATTGCGATCGCCTACAGTAAGCTGGGCAACTACGAGCTCGCGCTCGTGTCGCTTGAGAACGCCGAGCGGTTCGGCGCGCAGAAGTTCGACGTGGCGTCGAACAAGGGGCTCGTGCTCGTCGAGCTGGGCCGGTACGCCGACGCGGTCGATGCCTTCGGTCAGGCGCTCGACGCGCGGCCCGGCCACCTCGCCGTGCGCTTCGAGCGGGCGCTCGCGCTCGCCAAGGACGGCCGGCCGCAGGAGGCAATCATCGAGCTTGAGCGCCTGAACACGATGCAGCCCGAGTTCGCCGAGGCGTATCGGGAGAAGGCCCGCCTGCTGGCCCAGATCGGAGAGGCCCAGCGCTCGCTCACCCAATACGCCGAGTACCTGTGCCGCGTGCCCAAGGACGCGCAGGTCTGGAACGAGATGGGCAACGTGCGCTTCGCGCTCGGCCACTACGAGCGCGCCGAGACGTGCTTCCGCCACGCGATTAAGTACAAGCGCGACTACTACGACGCGTACCGCAACCTGGCGGCCACGCTCGAACGGCTCGGCCGCGACCGCGAGGCCGACCGGATGCTCCGCAAGGCCGAGCGCTACGCCCCGCAAGACGGAGGAAATTAGGGACAGGCACTCATTTCGCCGCGAAATGAGTGCCTGTCCCTAATTTTCTATCCGACGCGAAGCGTCGGCGGCTACTGCTCGATGGCTCTGATCTGGCCGAACTGGAGCCGGGCCTTGTTCTGCGTGTTGGCGAACGCGGTCAGCACGTTCGAGAGCGTCCGTTTGATCTTGAGGGTGTTGTCCTTGGTTGCCTTGGCGCGCTGCCGAACGGCGGCGATCGCGTCCTCGACGCCCTTCTTCTGCTCCTCGAGGTCGCGCAGGTCGAAGTAGACGGTCTGGAGCCTGTTCTCGATCTCGGCTTTCTCGGAGCGCACGCCCTCGACCTTGTTCTTGAGCACGCCGATCTCGTACTTGAGGCGATCCTGGACTTCGGTGAGCCGGCTGATCTTGTCATCCTTCTTCTTGATGACGAGCTCCTGCCGCTCGATGTCCTGCTTGAGCTCATCGGTCTGCTCGAGCAGGTGCTCGTACTCGGCGCGGACGCCGGTGAGCTGGTTGTCGAGGTCCTCGCCCTGCTTGATGTCCTTGGTCGCCTGGCGCACGAGGCGCTCGACCTGCGTGTTTCGCCGCTTGATATCCCGAAGATCCTCCCGGGCCTGGCGCAGGTCGGTCTCGAGCGCCTTGTTGATGTCCAGGATCAGCTCGAACTGGGTGTCGAGCTCCTTGGCAAACTCGAGCGGCTCGAACTCGCCTGCCAGCAGCGAGTCGACGTCGACGGTGAGCTCGCGGTCGCGCATGGCGATCGACGATGAGCCCGGCTCGACGTGCTGGGGCGCCTCATTCGGCGCGTCGGCCACGGGCCTTGGCGAGCCAACGACTTCGGCCTCGGCATCCATTGGCACCTCTCCCGGTGTGCGTTCACGACCTCAACACGGGCCACCTGCGGCCCGAAAGCGATTATAGCGGCCCACCTCCGGGGCGCAAGGGCGTTTTCCCACTCGTAGAGCCGACATAGCAAGCGGCGTGCCCGCTTGGCGACGCGGGGCCGATATCCACCCGGTGCCGCGCCGGGCTACCGCTGGATGGCCGCCGCGGCGTGGAACGCCGCCTTCGCCACCCGTTCCGAGGAGGTGGCGGCAAGCTGCTCGAGCAGCGGGATGGCGCGCTTGTCGCGCAGCCAGCCGAGGTACACGGCGGCTGCCTCGCGAACCTCCTCGCTCGGGTCGCCGAGCGCCTTGAGCAGGTAGTCGGCCGCGAGCGCCTTGTCGCGCGCATACAGGCCCCGGAGCGCCGCGGCCCGGACCATGGCCGGCTCGTCGCCGCGCTCAAGCACGCGGCAGAAAAACGCCTCGATGCCCGAGCCGGAGTGCAGGGTCAACTGGTGCGCCACGGCCGGCCGCCAACGCCTCGGCGCGATCCCGTACAAGTTCATCAACACCTGGGCCGCCGCGTCGCTCGGCACATGGCCGAGCATCTCGATCCCGTCGCGCAGCGCGGACACCTCGCCCGTGCCGAGGTTCTCGATCGCCCGGTCGAACAGCACGCGGTCGGCCGCGCGGGCGAACACGGCCTGGCCCGGGATGAGTGCCTGCGGCTCGAGCGCGGCCTCGAACGGCACCTCGTCGGCGGCCGGTCCGAGGCCTGGGGCGCTTGCTGCCGGCCGCTCGGCCGCGTCCTGTATCTCGGCCACGAGCTCGGCAAGGCCGGCCGTCTCCTCGTCCGGGGCCGCGAGCGCCTCGACCGCGGGCGCCTCGGCCGCGTACTGACCCGGCGGCGCGCCCGTAGTGGTTGTGGCCTCGGCAGGACCGGTCGAAATCCCCTCGACCGCAGCGGCTTCGGCGGCGGCTGCCTTGATATCCTGCTCCATTTCCTCGACGGCCCCCTCACGCGTCATCTCGGCCTCCTCGGCCTCGGGCTCCTCTGCAGGCGCTTCGGCCTCCTCGGGCCCGGCGTCCGGAGGCAGTTCGGCCTCGTCCGCAGGCTCGGGGGGGAGCTCTGGCTCCGGTACGGGTGCCGGTTCGGCCTCGATGGGCTCGGGGCGCTGCGGCTCGTGCTCCGTGGCGGGCTCCGGCGGCAGCGCCTCGGGCGGCTCGGGGACGCTGGCCGGTTCAGGCTCAGGGTGGGCCTCCTGGGGCGCCGGCGCCTCAGCAGACGTCAGCGCCACGATGCCGGCCGCGCGCCGGACCTCGTCGGGGCCAAGAATGGCGGCGAGGCCGCCGCGCTGTCCGCGACGCTGCAGGACGCGGCTCAGCCGGGCGGCGAGGTGGGCGGTTTCTGCCACCTCGCGGCGCTTCTGGCGCATGAGCCACGAGATGTGGTCGGCGGTGTGACGGAGATACTCGGACATGAGCCCCCCGAGCGCAGAGTCCGTGCCTGGGTTGTCGGCCCTGGTCGCTCCGAGCTCAACTCGCCGGTCGGCATGGTCGCGTTGCTCGACGGCCGGCGCGCGAGTCTACTTCTTGAGGATCCGCTCGGCCTTGCGTTTGGAGACCTCGAACGAGCCGTGCAGCTTCGACAGGGCCGTCCGCGCCTGTTCGAGTTCGGACTCGGCGGCTTGGGCGCGTTCCTCCTCCTTGGCGAGGACCTCGTCGAGCTTGCGAACCTCGAGCATGATCTCATTGCGCTCGAGCTTGGCCACCTGGAGGTGGCTGTCAGTCTCGGCGCGCTCGTTTCGGGCGTGCGACTGGGCCTCTTTGAGCGCGGTGATCTCGCTGCGCATCTCCTGCTCGGCGGCTTGGAGCTTCTCGGTGCGCTCGTCCTTGCGGGCAGCGGTGGTTTTCTTCTCGGCGAGCACTTCGCGGTGTTCCTTGATCTGCTCGCCGGCCTTGGCCGACTCGCCATGCAGGAAGTCGAGCTCGTTGCGCACGCCGGCCTGGCGCTGGACCTCGGCTTCGAGCTCCTGGAGCCGGCGCATCAAGTCCTCGTTCGTGCGGCGCTGTTCGGCGATCTCGCTGCGCGCTTGAGCCAGGTCGGTCTCGAGCGAGTGCTTGACATCGAGCAAGACGTCGAGCTGGCTGTCGAACTCCTTGATGAACTGGAGCGGGTCGAGATCTTCGGGCAGGGGCGGGGCGGCGACCTCGATGGGCGCCGGCGGAGTGGCCGGTGCGGCCTGCTTCGGGCCCTGCTCCGCGGCGAGCTTCGAGGTTGCCGGCGCGACCTTGCGGCGCACCTTCTTCTTCTTCCCGGCCTTCTTCGCCATGGTCCGCCTCCCCTGCAGGAGTTCAGAGCGCCGTAAGGGCGCCGTCGGCTTGGGGCTGAGTGCAACACCCGTGCCAAGTCCAGCACATGAGCTACTAACAGAGCCGGGCAGACGTGTCAAACGCTTATTTGCCGAAGAAAAGGGAACGGGTGTGGGGCGCCCGGAGCGCCCGATCGCGTCAGAGGAAGGCGCGAGCGTAGCGCGTGCCGTGCGTCGGCGCGGCGTGGCGCCGCGCTCAGCGGCTGCTGCACTCGTCGAGCAGTCTCTTGACTCTCGCACGCACGCCGGGCGGATCGAACGGCTTGGTGATGTAGTCTCGGGCTCCGTGCGAGACCGAGGCGACGATCGATTCGCGGTCGGTCATCGCCGTGATCATCACGACGGGGACTCCCGAGATCTGCTCATCGGCAGCCGACTGCCTGAGGAACTCAAGGCCATCCATGACCGGCATCATGATGTCGAGCAGAATGAGGTCGAGCTTCCCTTCATGGGCGATGGCGATCGCCTGGGCGCCGTTCTCGGCCTCGACGACATTCGTCTCAGGCAGCCGGTTGAGGGTCTTCCTCAGGAGCGAGCGACAGAACTTATCGTCGTCTACGACAAGGATCCTGATCATCGGGCACCTCCAGCAAGCAGCAACAGACGGGCATCTGGTAATGGGGCATCTGCTACCAGAGGTTGTATCGGCGGACGGGGTCGCGCGCTTTAGGAGAACCGACACAGTCCGGTGCCGCCCACATGAAGTGCTGACGGACCACTGGACCCGGTGCGGCCGTCTCGGTGTGTCCGGCCAGGTGCGTGCTCCGGTGCAAGGCAAAGGGGCCGCCGTCAACGCAGCGTCGAGCGCTCCCGCGCGTCTCAACGCCCGGCGTAATCCCTGAGCACCTTGTCGACCTTCACCCGCAGCTTGGTGGGATTGAACGGCTTCGTGACGTAGCTGCACGCGCCGCGCGAGACGGCAGCGACCACGTGTGCCCGGTCGCTGAGCGCGCTGATGATGACGACCGGGATGCGTGACAGCTCATCGCTTCCCAGACGGACTTCGAGGAAATCGATCCCGTCCATAACCGGCATCATAATGTCGAGGAGAATGACGTCCGGCTTGGTCTCCTGGGCTCGATCCAACCCCTCAGAACCGTTCTCGGCTTCGATGACACTCGTCCCGGGCGCGCTCCCGAGCGTCTTCTTCAGGAGCTGACGCGTGCGTTCGTCATCTTCTACAACGAGTATCTTTGCCATACAGCTTCTCCGAATCCTTCGCGACTCGTCGAACAGCAGGCATCCTGAACCATTGTACGTATCGGCAAACCGTGGGGCGCCTTTACGCAAATCGGCGGGGGTGGGGCGCGCCTGGAGCCGGGGGCAACAACAAGCCTTGAGGGGAAACGCGACTCGGCCGCGGTCAGGCCGAGGTCTCGTTGAGTAGCTTGGTGATCTTGGTCCGAACGCCCAGAGGGTCGAACGGCTTCACGACGTAGTCACAGGCGCCGAACTTGACCGCGTCGATAATGCGCGACTTCTCCGTGACTGAGGTAATCATGACAACGGGAATGTGGGCGATCTCCTTCCTCGAGGACCACTCCTGAAGAAACCCGATGCCGTCCATCACGGGCATCATCACGTCGCACAGGATCAGGTCCGGCTCGTGCTCGGCGGCCAGCCGGAGGCCCTCGGCGCCGTCCTCGGCTTCGATCACGTCGACATTCGAGGCGCCGAGGATTCTCCTGATGAGGAGGCGGGTGCTTGGATCGTCATCAACGATGAGTATCTGCGACATTCGGCCACTCCAGCCTGGCGACGTCGGTGCGCGTCGCGGCACGAGACACCAGTTCGGCTGTACCGTTGCTGGTATCGGCAAGCCGGGAAACGCTCTTTACGGGATTCTGGGCGCTTTTCTGCGGCGCGAGCGCCCGGATCAGCGGCACCGATCGCAGAGGCCGTGCACCTCGATCGTGTGCGACACCGGCGAAAAGCCGGCGGCGCGAGCCGCCTTGTGTAGGGCGCGTTCGAGGTCGGAATCGTCGAACTCAATCGCCCGGCCGCACTTGGTGCAGATCATGTGCTCGTGGTGGGTGCGACTGTAGGCGGCTTCATAGTGCGTATGGTTCTCGGTGAACAGCACCTCGCGCACGAGGCCGCACTCGACGAGGATGGCGAGCGTACGGTACACGGTGGCGCGCGAGATGACGGGGTGAGTCGCCTTCCTGCCGCGCCGCGAGCGAAAGCGCGCCACCAGGTCCTCGGCGCTGAAGTGGCCGCCTATCCGCACGATCTCGTCGAAGATCTCGCGCCGCTGCGGCGTGCACTTGAGGCCGGCCGCGTGGAGCCTGCGCCGGATCACCTCGGCCGGCTTGAGCTGTTGCTCTTTGACCTTCATCGGCGCTCTCGGCTTAAATGAGACCCAGTCTCTTTTATACAACGCCGGGCGCCAGCGCGCAAGGCCGCGTGCACGCCTCAGCAGATCCGGGGCAGCTGGTCGGTCACGAGCATGTCGACCAGCCGGAGCCCGCCGACGCTCGTCTCGAGGCACACCCGGCCGGGGTAGTCCGAGCCGGCCGTGCCGATGGCCACGGCCTGCCTCCCGAGCGGATGCGACCGCAGCGCGGCGACAACGTCGTCCGCGGCGCTCGCGGCGCAGACGAGCACCAGCTTCCCCTCGTTGGCGATGTAGAGCGGGTCGAGGCCAAGCAGCTCGCACGTGGCGCTCACGCCCGGGCTCACGGGCAGATCGGGCTCGCGCAGGACCAGCCCCACGTCGCTCTGCTCGACGAACTCGTTGAGCGCGGTGGCAAGCCCGCCGCGCGTGGGATCGCGCATGATGCGGATCTGCCCAAAGTGGGGCCGCAGCGTTTCGACGAGCCCGTTGAGCGCGGCGCAGTCGCTCACCACCGGCGAGGCGATCTTGAGCTCCTCGCGCGCGACGAGGATGGCCGTGCCGTGGTCGCCGAGGGTGCCGCTCACGACGACGGCGTCGCCGTCGCGGATCGCGCCGCCGGGTTGATTGTCCGGATCGACCGTGCCGATGCCGGCCGTCGTAACGAACAGCCCGTCGCAACTCGCGCGCTCGACGACCTTGGTGTCGCCGGTGACGATGGAGACGCCCGCGCCGGCGGCCGCGTGCTGCATCGACTGGGCGACTCGCTCGACGAGCTCGATCTCGAGCCCCTCGCGGATGATCAGCGCGCACGAGAGCGCGAGCGGCCGGGCGCCCATCACGGCCAGGTCGTTGATCGTGCCGCAGACGGCCAACTTCCCGATGTCGCCGCCGGGGAAGAAGAGCGGCTTGACCACGTACGCGTCCGTGGTGAAGGCGATCTCGGCGCTGTCGGTTCGCACGAGGGCCGAGTCGAGCAGCGGCGCAAGCGCGGGGTTGTCGAACCGGGCCAGGAACACGTCGCGGATCAGCTCACGCGTGAGCACCCCGCCGCTGCCGTGGCCGAGTTGTATCGTCCTAACCGCCATCGGGTCGGTCCCGCCCATACTTGTAGTAAGCGGCGCAGGTGCCCTCGCTCGACACCATGCAGGCGCCGACGGGGTGCGCCGGCGTGCACGCGTCGGCGAACAGGGCGCAGTCAAGCGGCGTGCTGACGCCGCGGAGCACGTCGCCACAGATGCAGCCTGGCGCGTCGCGCGTCGGCTCGACCTCGACGGGCAACCGGCTGAGCGCGTCGTAGCGGTTGAACTGGCCGCGAATGGCGAGACCGCTCTCAGGGATCGAGCCGATGCCGCGCCACTCGCTGTCGACCGCTTCAAAAACCTCGGCGATGACCTGCTGCGCGATCCGGTTCCCCTCGGGCCGCACGACGCGGCTGTACTCGTTCTCGATGCGCGCCTCGCCGGCGACGGCCTGCTCGGCGAGCATGAGGATCGCCTTGAGGATGTCGACGGGCTCGAAGCCGGTGATCACGCACGGGATGTGATGGTCCTCGACGACGCTGCGGTAGATGTCGAAGCCGGTGACGACGCTCACGTGGCCGGGGCAGACGAACCCGTCGAGGCGAAGCTCGCCGCTCGCAAGCGCCTCGAGCGCCGGCGGCAGCACCTTGCACGCCGACACGACGAGGAAGTTGTCGAGCCCGGCCTCGGCCGCGTCGAGCACGGCGGCCGCGCACGTCGGGGCGGTCGTCTCGAAGCCGATGGCGAAGAAGACCACCGTGCGGTCCGGATGGCGGCGGGCGAACTCGACCGCGTCGGTGGCCGAGTAGACGAGTCGCACGTCGGCGCCCGCGGCCTTCTCCGCCGCGAGGCTCGACGAGGAGCCGGGCACCTTGAGCATGTCGCCGAACGTCATGAGCGTCACGTCGGCACGGCGTGCGTACGCGATCGCTGCATCGATCAGCGAA
Source organism: uncultured Verrucomicrobiota bacterium (assembly GCA_964449605.1). Lineage (GTDB taxonomy): Bacteria > Auribacterota > JABMQX01 > JAFGEW01 > JAFGEW01 > CAYUZG01. The sequence continues at coordinate 12,574 of CAYUZG010000026.1, forward strand.
TTCGGCGTCACGCACACCGGGCAGCCCGGGCCGCTGAGCAGCCGGACGCCGCCGGGCAGCAGCGTGTGCAGCCCATAGCGATGCACGGCCATCGTGTGCGTGCCGCAGACTTCCATAAACGTAAGCGACCGCTCGGCCGATACCTCGGCGATCCGGCGCGCGAGCGCCTGCGCGGCGTCGCGACCACGAAACTCGGCGAGAACGTCCATGCCTCCTCCGAACACGATGCCGGCAGTATAGCACACGTTCGCGGCGGGGCCAGCGGCCCAGCGTCACGTGGTCGCCGGTCTGGAAACTGCTTGCCAGGGGCGAGCCGGCTTCATATTATCCCGCCAACCGTGCATCATCCCGCCATCGAAACGGCCGACCCGGCAGAGGGAGGGTCCGCGCGACCATGAAAGAAGTCGTCGACACCATCCTGAAGGCCGAAGAAGAGGCGAAAAAGAAGATCGCCGAGGCGCGCGAGGACGCAAAGAAGATCACCGCCGACGCCGAGGTCGGGGCGCGCCGGCTCATCGAGACCGAGCGCGACGCCGCGCACACGCGCGCCCGGGAGCTCGTCGAGCAGGCGATCGTCGAGACAAAGGCCGAGCGGGCCACGAAGCTCGACGCGACACTCGCCAAGGTCGGCGACCTCAAGGACGCCAAAGGCGACGCCATGCGCCACGCGGTCGAGAAGGCGTACGAACGCATCGTCCGGGTGGAGCGCGCGTAATGCGGGGGCTGGCGCGATACGCGTACATCAACGCAAAGCTGCGCGCCCGCCTGAGCTTGTTCCTGACCGACGAGCAGTTCCGCCAGCTCGCCGCGGCCAAGGACCTGGAGACCGTCTACGGCATGCTCGCGCAGACGCGGTATGGCGCGCTCGCCCGCGAGCTGAGCCACACCGAGGACATGGTCAGCGTTGAGTTCCGCCTGCTCAGCGACGAGCTGGCCACCTACCACATGGTGCTCGGACACGTCCGGGGCGTCCCGCGCCGCGTCGTTGAGACGATGATGACCCGGCACGAGGTCGACAAGCTCAAGGTGCTCCTGCGGCTCTGGCACACGAAGGACCCGCGCGCCGAGCACCTCGCCTTCCCCGGCGTCATCTGCCAGCCGCTGCCGACCGAGTCGATCCGGAACGCGCGCAGCCTCGACGAGCTCATCGATCTGCTCGCCGGCACGCCGTACGCCAGGCCGCTCGCGCTCGCCGCGGCCGCCTATGCGGCCAAGCAGAACGTCTTCTACCTGGAGTCGGCGCTCGACGTCGACTACTACGACCGGCTCTGGCAGGTGATCGGCACGCTCGGGCTCGGCGACCGCGAGCGGGCGCGCTCGCTCGTGGGGATCGAGATCGACATCGAGAACATCCGCTGGATGCTGCGCCTCCAGCACTACTACAAGATGCCGCTCGGCGAGATGCTCGCGCTGCTCATCCCGAACGGGCCGCGCGTCGACGAGACGTTCGTGCGCCGGGCGGCGAGCGGCGCCGACTTCAAGGGCATCATCACCACAGCCGTCGGCGGGCTCGTCGGCGAGTTTCCCGACGTGCTCCCCGTGGAGACCGAGGTGGCCACGCTCGAGATGATGGAGAGCCTCTTGTGGCACTACTACCTCGGCGCGATCAAGCGGGGCCTGCACGGCTACCCCTTTACGATCACGACCGTGATGGGCTATCTGAAGCTCGCCGAGGTGGAACGGCGCAACCTGGCGTGCCTGCTCAACGGGAAGCGCTACGGCCTGGCGCCGTCGGAGATTGAACGCAACCTCATCGTCGAAATGGAGCGATAGGACACGCCGCTGATGTTCCGGCCGGTGCCGATGAGCCAGATCAGCATGCTCGTGCTGCGGCGCGACCTCGATCGCGTCACGCTCGAGATGGTCTCGCTCGGCGCCGTGCACCTGCACCGCATCGAGGAGATCGACCCCTGGACCGCCTCGCTCGACGCGGTCGAGGTGGGCGAGCGGCTTGCGGCGGTCGAGGAACGGCTGAACGAGGTGGACACGCTGCTCGTGAAGCTCGCGCTCCGGCCGACGCTGGCGAGCCTGCCGACCGAGCCGCCGAGGACCGACCTCGACGAGCTCGGCCGGACGCTTCAGTCGATTGCCGAGCAGGTGGACGAGACGCTCGCCAAGCGCCGCAGCGTGGCCGACGAGATCCGGCGCATCGGCGCCGTGCTCGAGCTGCCGGTGGGCGAGGCGGCCGTGCCGGCGATCGATCCCGCGACGCGCTTCGCGTTCATGGAGACGTTCATGGGCCGGATGAGCCGGCCGCACATCGAGGTGGTGCGGTCCGAGCTCTCGGCGGTGCCGAACGTCATCATCCCGTTCAAGACCGCCGACGGGAGCGACGCGGTGCTCATCATGGTGCTCAAGCGCGACCGCACGCTGCTGGCCGAGGCGCTCTCGAAGGTGCGCGCGACCCCGCTCGAGAAGGCCGAGGGCCCGCCGAGCGCCGAGATGCGCGCCCGCTTCTCGGCACGCATGAACGAGCTGAGGCGTCAGGAGGAGGCCGCGGGACGCGAGCTCGAGACGCTCAGGACGCGCTACGGCAGCCGCCTGCGCGACGCCCGGGCCGCGCTCGAGATCGAGCGCACGGTGCTCGCCGCGCAGGAGGCGCTCCGCGGCACGACGAATACGGCGCTCATTTCGGCCTGGGTGTCGAGGAACAGGGCGCATGGAATCGCCGAGCGGCTCAAGCACGCGCTCGGCGGCCGGTGCTACATCGAGATCCGCACGCCCGACGAGATCGACGGCGTCGCCGACGGCCTGGTGCAGGTGCCGGTCGAGCTATCGAACCCGGGCTTTCTCAAGCCGTTCGAGATGCTGGTCAAAGGCTACGACACGCCCGCGTACGACGGCATTGACCCGACGCCCATCGTCGGCTTCACGTTCCTGCTCATCTTCGGCCTGATGTTCGGCGACATCGGCCAGGGCGCAGTGCTTGCGCTCATCGGCTGGCTGATCGCGCGGCGGCCGACGATGTCGTCGGGCATGCGGCGCGTCGGCTCGCTCATGGTGTTCTGCGGGCTGACGGCCATGCTCTTCGGCGTTATCTACGGCGAGTTTTTCGGCAAGGAGGTCAACAAGCTTCTCGGCGAGGGCACGTTCCCCTGGGCCTTCACCCCGTTCGAGAACACGAACAAGTTCCTCGAGCTCACCGTCTACCTCGGGATCGCGATCCTCTCGCTCGGCATCGTGCTCAACATCATCCTGCAGGTGCGGCGGCGCGACCTGTTCCACGCCATCTTCTCGCGCACGGGTCTGATCGGCGGCGTGGTCTATTGGGGCGCCGTAGCGATCGTCATCAAGGCGATGGTCTACAAGCACAGCATCGCGCAGATGCAATGGTGGATCCTCGGCTTCATCGTAGCGCCCCTGGTCCTGTTCGCCTTGCGCGGGCCGATCTGGAAGCTGATCGACCGGCGCGAGAAGGTCCTGCGCGAGGGGTGCATGATGTACGTGATCGAGACCTTCATGGAGAGCTTCGAGATCTTCACCGGCTTCTTGGCCAACACGGTCTCATTCGTTCGTATCGCCGCCTACGGTCTGAGCCACGCCGGCATTCTCCTTGCCATCTTCATGATCAGCGATATGCTTGCCACCTTGCCCGGCGCGCTGGCGCCGGTGTTCCAGGCGATCGTGATCATCGTCGGCAACGCGGTGGTGATCGCGCTCGAGGGGTTGGTGGCCGGCATCCAGGCGCTCCGTCTCGAATACTATGAGTTCTTCAGCAAATTCTTCCGCGGCGGCGGCAAGGCGTTCTCACCGCTGGGAGCGCCGGGCGATTCGGCCGCGGCACGCGGCATTGAGTAAACACGGACTGGACCATACAATGAGACGAGGAAGGAACGGGCAATGATGACTGGCACGCAGGCAGCCCGACGGCTGCGCACCTTCATTCAGGTATCGCTCTTCGCCACGCTGGCTATCGTGCTCCTCGGCGTGACGGCTGCAACGCTCTTCGCCGCGACACCGGCGGACGACACCGCCAAGAAGTCGGTCGACGTGGAGGTGAAGAAGGTGGTCGTCACCAACGTCGGCAGCGGCTTGATCGCCGCCGGGATCGCGGCGGGTGTCAGCGCGCTGGCCGCCGGCGTCGCGGTCGCCTACGTGGGCGCGGCCGCCGTCGGCGCGGTGAGCGAGAAGCCCGAGGTGTTCGGCCGCACGATCATCTTCGTGGCGCTCGGCGAAGGCATCGCCGTGCTCGGACTGGTCATCGCGATCATGATCCTGGGCACGGTCAACCAGATGCTCGCGCTCTGAGCGCGGGGCGGGCGCATGCACGTGCTGGGCGACGAGGAGACTGTCCTCGGCTTCCGGCTCGCGGGCATCCGCGGGACTGTGGCTGAGGGCGGTGAGGGCCTCGCGGAGCAGTTCCGCCGGCTCATCGGCGAGGAGCAGGCTAACGTGGTGTTCGTGACCGAACGGCTCGCCGCGGCGATCCGGCCGCTGGTGGATACGTACCGGATGCGCGGCACGTTTCCCGTCGTGGTCGAGATCCCCGACGCGCAGGGCCCGATGCC
>CAYUZG010000027.1:0-4031 GCA_964449605.1 uncultured Verrucomicrobiota bacterium
ATCTTCTCTCAGTGCCGGCCGGCCGTGGAGCAGATGCTGGGACACGGCGAGACCACGTATCTCGTCAACGAGCAGCACCTCCCGGATTTGCGGGCGATGGATACCTCGAACGTGCGCGGCCACCGCGAGCCGCAGTTCCACGCCGAGTCGGTCGAGATGGAGCGCTACGCGGGCGGGTACGAGCGCGTCGTGCTGCTCGGCAAGGACGCGCTGTTCGCCAACGCGGTCGAGGCGGCGCTGGCGCTCGGCGCGCGCGAGACGTTTTTTGCGGACTTCTACGGCAACGTGATCGAGCTGACCGACCGCACGCTCGACGAGCAGCGCGAGCACACCGACGCCTTCCGCGTGCGCTGGGTGGCCAACCTCGAACGGTCCGAGCTGCTCGGTACACCCGGCGTGCCGTCGGGAGGCGGCGCACGATGACGGCGCTCTCGACGGTCATCCCGACGCACAACGGCGCGCGCTATCTTGGCGAGGCGCTCGAGTCGATCGCGGCGCAATCGCTCAAGCCGATCGAGGTGATCGTCGTCGACGACGGCTCGACGGACAACACGGCCGAGGTGGTCGAGTCGTGCCGCGCGTTGCTCCCGGACCTCATCTACGTTCGTCAAGAGCAGCGCGGCGCGCCGGCAGCCCGAAACGCCGGCGCGGCGCGGGCGCACGGCGACCTGCTGCATTTCCTCGACGCCGATGATCTGCTTCTGCGTGACTTCTACCTGCATCTGGTGAGCGTGCTCGACGCCAGTCCCCAGCATGGCGCCGCCTGCTGCCAACGTTTCGTCTGCTACGGCGACTCGGCGCGGCGACACGTCGAGGACAACTGCTGGCTGCGCGAGCTGCCGCTCGGCAAGGCGATGGAGATCGGCAACCCGTTTGGGACGTCGTTTACGCTTGTGCGTCGGGCCGTGTTCGAGACGCTCGGCGGCTTCAGCGAGGCGTTCCCGTTCGTGCACGACGAGGAGTTCGCCACCCGGCTGCTTGCGCGCGTGCCGGGCGAAGTCTCACCCGAGCGCCACGTCGTCTACCGCCAGCATGCGGGGAGCCTTTCGAACGCTGAGCCGGCAGTGCTCGTCGAGCGGCTGCTCGGCGCCGAGGCGATTGCCGCGGCGGATCGCGAGACGTACGGCGCGCTGGCGGACACGTACATCCAGTACTGGCTCGCCGTGTTTCTCGACCAGGCCCGGCGTTTCGACGAGGCCGAGGCGCGGCTGGAGCGCTTGTTTGCCGCGTCACCCGAGCACCCCGCGGGCCGCTTGCTGCGGATCCGGCTGCTGCTGGGCCGCGATGCTCTCGACGAGGCGAAGCGGGAGGCCGAAGCGCTGCATGCCAGGTTCCCCGATTGCGGCCAAGTCGCCGCCGCGCTCGGCCGCATCCGTGATGCCGAAGGCGACGGCATCGAGGCCGCGCGTTTGCTGCGTCACGCCGTCGAGGTGGAGCAGGACGATGGGCAGCGCCAGCATCACCAGCTCGCTCTGGCGCGCGTGCTCGCTCGCTTGGGCCGGATCGAGGAGGCGCGGGCGCTCTTGACGACGGTGCTCGAGGAGGCCGGCGCGCTGGACGACGAGCCCGACGAACCGTTCGCCCTGCGCGCGCGGTATGCCGTGGCGTCCGAGCTCGAGCAGGCCGGGCTCGTCGAGGAGGCGATCGCGGGCTTCGAGCGGGTCACCTCATCGCCGTTGTGCGCGGGTGAGATCGGGGCCGGAGCGCAGTATCATCTCGGGTCGCTGTACGCCGCGACGGGGCAGACCGAGCGGGCCGGCACGTGCCTGGCGGAATGTCTCCGGCTCAATCCGCAGCATCGACGGGCCGCAGAAACGCTGCGGGCACTTCGAGCGAGCTCTTTTGGACGTTCTTGATCGTCTCGGTGAGCACGTCACCGATCTCGCCTGCGCGTTCATCCAGCGATTCGAGCAAGCGCCTCGCCTCGCCGTGATCGGGGCACGCGTCGAGGCACGCCTGCGCGGAGCGCCGTGCGGTGTCGGCGTCGCCGGTTTCCGCGGCGATCTGGGCCAGGTGGTAGCGCGCACCCGGCTTGAGCCGGAGGGCGCTGTTGCCGTCATGAGAGTCGATCGCTCGGAACAACGCTCCCGCTGGTCCGAACGCGCCGAGCTCCTGGCAAATCGAGGCGATACGATAGGCGAACATCGGCGAGGGGTCAGCCACAATGAGCCGATGGATGAGCGCGTCGGCCTCGTCGGCCCGGCCCGTTGCGAGCAGCGCGCGCAGCATCGCGCGAATGGTCCGGCGTGCTTGCTCGGGGGTGGTCGCGACTCGGCCGGATTCCTCGATCGCCGCCCACGCCTCGTCGTGTCGCTCGAGCTCGTGGAGCACGTGTGCGAGGAAAAGCTGGCGATCGTGCCGCTCGGCCTGACGGCGTTCGAGTCGGCGGGCCATATGCGGGGGCGACATGGCCGGCGCGAGGCCGGTGGGCGTCATGAAGTGCGTCACGTCGAGGAAGTCGTAGTTGGGCGAGTCGCCTCCCGGGACCGCGCCACCGGCGAGCACGCGATTGCGTGCCGCCTCCTCGCCGAACCAAGCGCCCGTCCAGTTGCCGTCGGCATGGCCGTAATCGTGGTTCTGGTGCACGGCCAGGATGGACGGGCTCGCGTCGATGACGGGGAAGCCGCGCGCGATGGCCGCGTAGATGAGCCAGTTGTCGAAGGCGGTCCGTCCAAGTGCGAACGGCGGGATCTGGCTCCATTGGTGGCGGCGGAAGACGAAGAAGTCGCCTCCGCCGTTCGTGTCGATCTGGACGCCGTGCGCGAGCGTGTGCTCGCGCAGCTTCTGCTCCCAGGCGGGGTCGTCGAAGTCCCACGGGCCGTGGATCGTCACGTTCCACCGGCGACTGATCATGAGCAGAGGTTCCGACTCGAGCCGCGCCACGGCGTCGAGGAAGTCGCTCATCAACACGATGTCGGCGTTGATGTAGCAGACGAGATCGTGGCGGGCGACCGCCTTGGCCTGCTCGAAGAGCGAGTCGAGCAGCGGCGTGCCGTGCTCGTTGCGCCGGACGCCGCCGATGTGCGTGGTGCCGAGATCGCGGGCGACCTGGGCCGTGCCCTCGTCGTCACCGAGAAGGATGACCTCGCAGCCGCGGCCGAGCGCGAGCCAGCTCCGGATCGCGTTGCGTTGGGCAACGGCCGTGGCGCCTCGGAACGGCTTGCACGTGGCGAAGAACGTCAGCACCTGCCCGTGTCCTCTATGCGGGGATTTCGTAGCCGTATGCGGCCATCGCCTCCGCGCACTCGCGGATGAAGACGTCGCGCTGCTCGTCGGTCAGTTGCTCCCAGACCCACTCGGGCGTTCGCTTGTGGCTGTTGGGGTCGTGCTTGTTGATGTGCCCTTGCTGTCTGTCCCGCAGCACCTCGTCGGGCACCTCGACGGTCGGATCGAGCCAGTGGATCAGGTCCCGCAGTGCGTCGGTCCCGCAGCCGGACTCGCCGGTCAGGTCCTCGATCCGGTACGAGCGGAACGGCTTGGGGAAAACCTGGAACCACGAGTTGTCCGGGTTCAGGTAGATCGTTGTGCCGCCCCATAGCCGGCACAACGAGGCCCAGGCGTCGGGCTGACCGACGTACCTGTCGTGCCAGTTCACCATGCTCCAGACGTAACGCAGGCCGTTGCGAACCAGGTTGGTGATGGCCGAGATCGGGATGAACCGGTCTGCGAGCTGCAGCAGGTCGGCCGGCCAGCCGTGCGAGTCGCCGACGACGCGGTAGGTCCGGCGTGCTTCGTCGACTTCGTCGAAGTACGACGCGTAAAACCGGCGGATCTCCTCGTCCGATGCTTGGCCGGCTCTGATGCGGTCTGTGTGTTGGCAAAACGTCATGTCGCGCAGCCCGGGCACGTCCCAATACCATTCGTGCCTGAAGAAGAAGCCGTGGTCGCGCAGGTTGAGCATGTGGCCGAGCTTCTTCGTGCCGCTGTATCCCAGGCTGATGACCTGGACGTGGACGCCCCGTGTCGGGTCGCGCTCGATTTCGAGCTGGCCGATGTCGTTGACGAAGAAACCGCGTTCCTCCGCCGTGGCA
>CAYUZG010000027.1:4131-13827 GCA_964449605.1 uncultured Verrucomicrobiota bacterium
GCCTTGGTCACCTGGCATGTTCATCCTGCGTTTCCTCCAGTGGCCGGTGCTTCATGCGTGCAGTCGAAGCAGGCAATGAGAAGAGCCTCAGCGCCTGCCGTTTTCCTCATTTGGGCATCTCGTAGCCGAACGCTTGCATCGCCTCCGCGCATCGGCGAACGAAAGCGTCGCGCTGCTCGTCGTTCAGTTGTGACCAGACCCACTCGGTCGTGCGCAGCTCGCTTTTGGGGTCGTGCTTGTTGATGTGCCCCTGTTGCTTGGCGCGCAGGACCTCGTCGGCCACCTCGGCGGCCGGATCAAGCCAGTGGATGAGGTTCTGCAGCGCGTCGGTCCCGCAGCCGGACTCGCCGGTCAGATCCTCGATCCGGTAGCTGCGCAGCGGCCTGCCGAGCCCGGCGATCCACGGGGTGTCCGGGTCGTGATACAGCGTGTTGCGGCTCCACGAGACGCAGACCGATTCCCAGGCCTCGAGATTGCCGGCATGTCGCGCGTTCCAGTTGAGCATGCTCCAGACAAACCGGAGGCCATTGCGGACCAGGTGGATGACGGCGTGGATCGGGGCTTCCTGGTCGATGAGCGGCACGAGGTCGATCGGCCAGCCGTGCGAGTCGCCCACGACGCGGTACATCCGGCACGCCGTCTTGACCTCGTCGAAGTAGGGGGCGTAGAACTCGCGGAGATCGTCGAACGACACCTCGCCCCTTCTGATCTGTTCGACCTGGTCGTCGTAGAACTGGGGCCCGAGCGGGCCGGTGGCCCGCCAATACCACTCGTGCCTGAAGTGGAAGCCGCAGTCAGGCACGTTGAGCATGTGGCTGAGCTTCTTCGTGCCGCTGTATCCCAGGCCGACGCCCTGGACGTGAACGGCCTGCCCAGGGGTCCGTTCGATCTCGAAGTCACTTATTTCATGCGTGTAGAAGCCGTGTTGCTCCAGGCTTGCCACGGCCAGGCCGCCAGAGCGCTGGTCGTTGACGTTGCTCATACCGGTCTCCCTCCGGCTGCTGCTTTCTGACCAGGTTCAGCCTGGCTGGGCGTTGCAAGAGACATGCCAATGAGGTGTCGCGTGCGGGTGGCGGACGCGGGCACGCGGGCTGCGGCGAGGAGCATAATCTGCCTCGGTTGTGGCATTTCACGACAACGAGGCGCCACCCCGTGCCCGCCGAGCCGGGTCGTTCGTTCAGTCAATGATCGTCTCTCTTTGGTGGCATGCTTCTTGCGCACACCCTGCCGCACGAGAGCATGCCCGTACGCGCCCGCGCCGTTCCGCGTCCGTGAACCTGGGCGCTCATCGGACACTTTCGTCTGCGACGAGGCCGGCGTTTGCCGCTCGGTCGCCGCAAACCGTGAACATTGCATGGGTGCGTGCGAGATGAAGGGAACGCTGTTTCTGCAGGGGAGCCTCGGGGGGCTCAACGCCCGCGAAGGGCGGCCGCTGTTCATGGAAGCGGTGGGCGAGCGGCCGCTGCTGGGCCTGCTGCTTGATGAGGCGACGGCTTCCGGCTGTTTCGACCGGGTCGTGTTCGTCACCTCGGCCGAGGCGTGTGATGACCCAGTGGCCGACTCCCTTGCCGGCACGTGGCCGGGCGTGGTCGTGCATCGGGTCCCGGGCGATTCGCCGCACGCCCTCGGTCCGGCACACCGTCAGGTGCACCTGCTGTGGTCGGCCAACTGCGGCGGCGTGCTGTCGATCGACGGATTCCGCGAGATCGCGCCGCAGTACGTGCAGGACGCCTCGCAGGCCGTCTTCGCGCTCGATGTCGAGGACGCGCCGATCGTCTCGGCCCAGTACTTCCGCAAGGCGGCGCCGGCGGCGAGCCAGATCGGCTTTTTCGGCACGATCGGCCCCGGCGGCGCAAGCGTCTGCGGGTTCCAGATGCGGGCGCTCGAGAAGATGAGCAACCACCAGCGTTCGCTGCGCGTCGCCGCGGCCGCGACGGTGCGGGACCGCGTCGGGCGCGCGATCCAGGCGATCCGGCGCGAACGCGCCCTCGAGACCGACGACGAGATCGCCGCCGTCTCGGCGTGGCAGCAGGCCACGGCCGATCGGCAGGAGGTATCACCGGGCGGCTCGCTCGTGAGCATGACGCGCGATTACGTCTCGCGCCATTCCGATGCCCCGACGCGTGAGCAGCTCCTACGCGAGCTCGCCGCCGAGGCCATGTCTGTCACGACGGGCTCCGGGCTCGAGATGGTCCGCTCGGCCCACGAGCTGCCGTCGCCCGGCGACGTGGGCGCGATCGAGCGGTGGCTCGCGCGCTACGAGCAGCGCGATTTCCAGCGCCTCGGGCAGCAGCGTTTTTACCCTGACTACCCGTCATACCTGGAGGTCGAGCTCACCTCGCGCTGCAACCTGGCGTGCCAGTTCTGCCCCCAGACACGGCTGACACGGCCGACGGCCAACCTCGACTACGATACGTTCGAGGCGCTGCTCAACCGGGTCGGCGACGCTGTCACCTTGCTCAACTTCTCCGGGTTCGGCGAGCCGACGCTGCACCCGCGGCTATTCGACTTCGTGCGGCTGGCTAAGTCGCGCGGGATCCCGCGCGTCGAAATCGAGACGAACGGCACGCGGCTCGGCGACGAGGCGTTTCTCCAAGAGCTCTTCGAGAGCGGGCTCGACATCCTCGCGGTCAACCTCGATGCACTTGATCAGGCGGGCGAGATCCCGTTCGGCTCCGTCTACGGGCTCGTCAAGACCTTCATGGAGCGCCGGGGCGAGGCGCCGCGGCCGTTCCTCGTGCTGCAGCGCACCAACATGGCCGTGCCGGGCCAGGACGCCGCGATCGAGCGCGACTTCACGCTCTGGTTCGATGTCGCCGACGCTTTCGCTATCAAGCCGTTCAACACCTACCGCGGCACGTTCCCCGAGAAGCGCCCGATCGACTTCGCCCCGATCGAGCGAACGGTGTGCAGGAAGCTGCTGGCCTCGGCCCTCGTGCTCTCGTCGGGCGAGCCCGTGATGTGCGAGCAGTGCTTCGATAGGCAGTCAGCCGGGGCGGACGTGCTCAGCCCGACGGGCGAGAGCGTGACGCTGCGCCGGCTGCGCGGCAACCACGACCGGGGACATTTCGGCGCCTGGTGCGAGCCGTGCACGCAGTGGTACCAGCAGGATGTCCCCTGGCCGTTGCCTGAGGGGCAGCGACGCTGGTTCGACTCGGCGCTCGCGCGGGCCGCCGGACGGGTTTCCGAGCGACTCCTGGCGAGCAAGGCCGAGGCGGTTGCGGCAACGCATATCCCGGAGATCGTCGCTCGCTCAGGCGATCACGACGAGCTGCGGGGCCGCCTCGAGCAGATGGTCGGCCGCGAGCGATGGGCCGAAGCCGTGCCGGACGAGCTGCCCGCCCCTTGCGGCCGGATCGGGTCCGACGAGCCTGCCGATGGCGTGCTCGTCCACCCGGTCTCGTGCGCCGTGCTGGGCGAGACGCTGTACGTGACCGATCCCGGGGCGCGCCGCATCTCGGCTCATTCGCTTGACGGCGAGTTCCAGTTCGCGTTCGGCGAGACGGGCGAGTACGACGAGCGGTATCACGAGTGCCCCGACATCGCGGCGGCCGACGGCGAGCTCTACGTGGCCGAGCCGAACCGGATCCGCCGGTACACGCCCGACGGCGAGCTGCTCGGCACGCTCGCGCCGGACTGGGATGGGCCGCCGCCGTTCAGCATCGCACCGGGGCCGCCCGGGCACCTGTGGGTGGCGACCGAACAGGATCGCGTGATCCTGCTCGACGTCGGGTCGGGCGACGTGGTCCGGTCGCTCGACGATCCGTCGTGGCTCAAGGTGCTCGTGAGCGCATCGCCCGAGACGGGCGAGCTGTTTGTCGCGAGCCCCGATCGCCACGAGGTGTTCGTCTACGACATCGAAGGCAACCCGAAGGACCGGATCGGACGCGATCGGCTCGCCCGGCTCCACTGGCCCGTGCACGTGGCCGCGTTTGGCACGGGATACGCGGTGTCGAACCCCGGCGGGCTCGAGGTCCTGATTCTCTCGTCGGAGTTCGAGTACGTCGGCTCGCTGCCGGTGCCCGCCTGGGCGGGCAAAGTGGCCCGTGCGGGCGGCCGGCTCTACGTGATGACGCGCGGCAGCGAGACCGCCTGCCGCGTGTGGGAGCTTGAACGCGTTCCAGCGGCGCCCGCGTGAGGGCATAGAGAGCGCATGTCGCACGAGCGAGATATGACGACGGCCTCTTCGCACGAGCGGGGCGGCCCGACCGCACTTCAGGGAGCGCGCATCCGCCGCGTCCTGATCACCTATCCTCGGTCGGGCACGCACTGGCTCAAGGTGCTCATCGAGGACGCGATGGGTGCCGAGGCCTTGAGGCGCCGCCTCATCGAGCCGGCCGAGGCGATCGACGCGGTGGAGCACGAGTCAACCGAGCGGCTCGTGTACGAGCACTTCGATTTCGACATGCACGGGGCGATCCTCGATCCGGCCTCGTATCCGGGCCTACGGATGGTCCTGCTGTATCGAAACCCGCTCGACGTGTTGATATCGCAGTTCCACAGGTTCGCCGCCGACGGGCAGCTTCCGGACAACGGGCTGAGCGCCCTCGAGAACCTGAAGCTCTATCTGCACCAGTCGCGATCGGACGCGCCGTTTCCCGACGCGGGCCGCATCGACTGGCCGCTGCCGGAATCGCTTCGCGAGGGCGTCCGCAGCCGGATCGTCGACTGGGTCCGCTCGGGGCGGTGCCTGGAGGTTCGCTACGAGGAGCTTGTGGCCGACACGGCGCGCGAGCTTGCGCGCGTGCTCGATTATCTCGACATCGACTACACGGCGACCGGGCTCGCCGAGATCGTCGAGCGGAACCGGTTTGAGCGCCGCAGTGGGGGCCGTCCGCCGGGAGTCGAGGACCCGGCCTCGCACCACCGCAAAGGCGTGCCGGGCGAGTGGCGCGCGGTCTACGACGCCGACGATCTGCGGATCATCGACGCGACGATCGGCGACTACCTCGACTTCCTTGGCTATCGGCTCGACGAGCAATGCCTCACCACGAGCAGTCGGTGACACGGAGCGTGCATGGGGACACAGATAGACTCTGAATTTGATGTCTTTCTGACGCGGCAGGCGTTCGCCATCAACAAGGCGCGACAGGATCACCTCGCCTCGCTCGGCCTCGAGCTGTCCGGCAAGCGCGTGCTGGAGGTCGGCGCCGGCATCGGCCTGCACACGGAGTTTTTCGAGGCGCGTGGTTGCCGCGTCGTCTCGACGGACGGCAACCCGAGCAACGTCGCCGAGATCACGAGACGGCACCCGGAACGCACCGTGCGCGTGCTCGACCTCGACAATCCGATCGGCCTTCACGAGCTCGGCGAGTTCGACGTCGTCTACTGCTACGGAACGCTCTATCACTTGTCTCAGCCCGAAAGAGCCCTTCGTGTGCTCGCCGAGGTGTGCCGCGGGATGATCCTGCTCGAGACGTGCGTCGCGTTGGGCCGGCACCCGGAGCTGCATCTGGTACGCGACACCAGCTCGAACAACCAGTCGATCCGCTCGATCGGGTGCCGGCCGACCCGGTCGTGGGTCATCGAGACGCTGCGGGCCGCCTTCGGCCACGCCTACATCACGGCCACGCAACCGAGCCATCGGGACTTCGACCTCGACTGGCGCATCGTCGAGTCACCGAAGCTGCATCGGGCCGTGTTCGTCGGCTCGAAGCAGCCGCTCGCCAACGAGCTGCTGCTCGAGGGAGTCCCCGAGGTCCAGACGCGCGCAGTCGAGCGCGCCGAGCACCCAGAGAGCCTGACAGCCACCTAGAGAGGATTCACCATGCCATCTGCTGTTCCCGGCAGACAGAACAGCCAGGCCGGAGCGTCGGCACACGCCGACGTCCTCGACCAGCTTCGTGCGCTCTACGAGGCCGAGTGCCCGCCCGGCTACGAGGTGCAAGAGAGCGTTGACGCCTTCTACCGCAGTGATGAGTTCTGGGAGCGGTTCCTGCAGTGGATCGAGCAGGAGCCGGCCTCTTACCCGGCGAGCGACAAGGCGTTCGTCGAGTCGGTGCTCGCGGTCGATGGAGCGCGCCTCATCAACATCGGCACGTTCTATCCGTGGGCCGAGATCGAGTGGGGCGCTCGAGCGGCGCGCTGGGTCGGCCTCGACAACAACCCGTACGTGCTTCGTCGGGCCGGCGCGGTGCTCCAGGACTACCCGGCGCATCACGTGAGCCTGATGCAGGCGGACATCACCGAGCCGCTGCACCTGGGTGAGCGGTTCGACTGCGTGCTCGACTTGAGCACGTTGGACCAGCTCGACCCGCGCAGGTACCGGACGGTTCTTGAGAACTACACGCGGCTGTCCGACCAGCTCGTGCTGGCGTACGACGCGACGAGGCTGACATTCGCCGAGTACGAGTTCGCCGAGTGCGGGTTCACCGCCCGGATGAACCCCGACACGATCACGGCGCTGCTCGGCCGGATGGGTTACCGGGTTGTTGCCCACCGGCCGTTCGCATGTCTTGACCGCCGCAGCTATGTGCTCGCGGTCCAGCACGCGCGCCGAGAGGACGACGAAAGGAGCTGAGAGCCATGACGGTCGATACGGCATTCGAAGAGCAAACGCGGAACAAGTGGCGCGAGATCCCGGCGACCCGGATGGGCCGGATGTACAGCGCCGACCTGCTCGAGTGGGACGACGACCGCCTGCTGGCCTACTGGGAGCAGTGCCGGGCCGAGGTGTCCGTGCCCGGGGTGCGCGGGTGGTTCCAGAAGCTGTATGCCGATGAGTTCCGCGACCGCGACGTGCTCGAGGTCGGGCCGGGCATCGGCATCGACGGGGTCCACTTCGCCCGGCACGGCGCCCGGATCACGTTCGCGGACATCGTCGAGGAGAACCTCACGCTGCTGCGCCGGATCGGCGGGCTGATGGGCGTCGAGGCCGACACGTATTTCATCGACGACTTCTTCACCTATTGCTTTGAGAAGCAGTTCGACGCGTTCGTCTTCATCGGCTCGATGCACCACGCGCCGTTCGAGTTCAGCCAGCGGCAGCTCATCGCCATGACGCCGTTCCTCAAGCCGGGCGGCAAGGTGGTGATGCTCTCGTATCCCAAGGAGCGGTTCGACGCCTCGGGCGCGCGCGACTTCGCCGAGTTCGCCAAGACGACCGACGGCGAGCGGACGCCGTGGGCCGAGTGGTACGACGAGGAGAAGGTCGGCGCGCTGTTCGGCCCCGAGTTCACGCTGAACTGGAGCCGGCGGTTCGGGAAGGACTACATCGAGTTCATCTGGTTCGATCTGACGAAGAAGGATTCGGTATGAGCGAACGCCGAGGGCACCAGGCCGGCGTGGTGAGCATCGTCGCCACGACGCGCAACGACGATCATGGCGGCAACATGCGGCGGCGGATGCAGTCGTTCGTCGACTGCCTCGATGCGCTCTGCGAGCGTCACCGCGTGCCGGCCGAGCTCGTCCTGGTCGAGTGGAACCCGCCGGCCGACCGTCCCCCGCTGGCCGAAGCGCTCACGTGGGCCCGCGGGCCGCGCTCGTGCGGCGTGCGCATCATCACGGTGCCGCCGTCCGTCCACGCGCGCTTCAAGCACAGCGACGGCTTGCCGCTGTTCCAGATGATCGCGAAGAACGTCGGCATCCGGCGGGCGCGCGGTGAGTTCGTGCTCGCGACGAACGTCGACATCCTCTTCAGCGAGCAACTCATTCGGCTCTTCGGTTCGGGCCGGTTGCGCGAGGGTCGCTGCTATCGCGTCGTGCGATACGACGTGCCCGGCGACCCGCCGGATGCGCCGGTCGATGAGCTGCTTGAGTGGTGCGCGAGCAACGTGCTTCGCGTGTGCAGTCGCGACGGGGTTATCGATGCGCGCACGGGCGAACGGATCGGTGTTTCCGGAACGGCGACCAGCCGGCCGCGACTCCACACAAACGGCTGTGGCGACTTCCAGCTCATGGCGGCAAGGCACTGGCACGCGCTGCGCGGCTACCCTGAGCTCGAGATGTACTCAATGCATATCGACTCGGTTCTCGCGTACATGGCGCATTTCGGCGGCGCGCGCGAAGAGGTGCTCGCCGACCCGATGCGCATCTACCACCTCGAGCACACGGGCGGCTGGCGCCCCTCCGAGGGGGAGACGCGCGAGCTCGAGACGCACCTGAAGCGCTCGGGCGTCCCGCAGCTCAACGACTCGGCGCTCAGCGCGTGGGCGCTGGCGATGATCCAGTCGAAGCGGCCGCTCATGTTCAACGACGAGCACTGGGGGCTTGCGGACGAGGTGTTCGAGGAACGGGACGTTGTGCGCCCGTCGTGGGACAGCGTGCCTGCGCCGGAACGCACCGACCAGCTCGGAGCCGTCTCCACGGGAGCGCATGAGGACTCTCCGCGCGTGTCGGTCGTCGTGCCGTGTCTCGACCGGATCGACGATGTGCGCCGGACGCTCGCGAGCATCCTGTCGCAGGACTACCCGCAGATCGAGTGCCTCGTCGTCGATCGCGGCTCGACGGACGGCACGATCGAGGCCATCGAGCAGCAGTACGGCGAACGCGTGCAGCTCGTGCGTCAGCCGGGCCTGGGCGAGGTCGAGGCGGTCAATGCCGGCTGGCAGCGCGCCACGGGGGAGCTCGTCGCGTGGCTCGGCCCCGACGACGCGTGGTGGCCGGGCGCGGTGCGCCGGGTCGTCACGCACCTGACCAGCCACGGCGAGAGCGACGTGCTCTACGGCGACTGCGTGACAACCGACGAGCGCGGGCGGCCCACCGGCATCGCCCATGTGCACGAGTGGACCCTGCGGTACGCGGTCGAGCACTGCGATCACTGCATCCCGCGGCCGGCGGCGTTCATCCGGCGGCGCGTCCTCGACGAAACCGGCGGGCTCGATCCCGCGTTCGGCTGCAAGGCCGACCACGAGCTGTGGCTGCGCATCGGCCAGATCGGGCGGATCGAGCAGATGCCGATCGTGCTCGCCTCGACGAGAGCCTTTCCAGCCGGGAGCGGCACCCGGGGCGATCTGACCGCCCGGCATTGCGTCCACGTGACGCGCGCGTTTTTCGAGCGGCTCGAGGAGCCGTCGTTCTTTGACGCCATCCACGAGCGTGCGATCAGCAACAGCTATCTGCGGGGAGCGCTTTACGCGAGCGGCGCGGGCTTCCACTGGCGCACGGCGCTCCAGTACGCGCTGCGCGCGATCGAGATCGACCCGTCGAATGCGCGCCGCGTGCTGGCGCAACTGAGCCGGGAACTGCTCCGGCCGCCGATCGCCACGGCGATCCGCTACCTCGAGCGCATCGAACAGACGAGCGGGTCGTTAGCGCCGTTCGGCATGACGGAGCTCGCCAAGCGGCTCATCGCCGAGTTCCGCGACCGGCCGATCCCCTACGTGATCGACAACGACCCGGCGAAGCACGGAACGCGGTTCAACGGCGTCGCGGTTGTCTCGCTCGATGAGGCGCGCGCGTGCCCGCCCGACGTCATCGCGATCACAAGCACCTCCTCGCTCGACGAGCTCACCCGACAGGCTGCGGGCTGCCCCGAACTGGCCGGAACGACGGTGCTCGTGCCGCCTGAACCGATTCCGTCGGACATGATTGCCGACCACGATCCCGGCTACGACCCGGTCGGCGACATGCTGCCCGAGGTCATGAGCGGCGAGCTTGCCGGCGAGGCCGGGGCCAGGTGGCTCGGCGAGCTCTCCTCCGCTTTCAGCGAGACGTTCGCGACGGGGGCGGTGAGTGTCGGCGAGCCCGTGGCGCGAT
>CAYUZG010000027.1:13927-17039 GCA_964449605.1 uncultured Verrucomicrobiota bacterium
TTCAGCGAGACGTTCGCGACGGGGGCGGTGAGTGTCGGCGAGCCCGTGGCGCGATGAAGAAGGGACAAGGTGCGAAGCGAGACAATGCGCAGCCAGAACGGCGAGCGAGGGACCCGAGGGCGGCCACGCGGCGCGCGTCCTCGCGCCCGGCTGCTGTGCGCTGCGCCGCCGAAGGAACAAACTGAACGGAACGTGGAGAGGGACCGAACGATGCTTCCGAAGGTGTCCGTGATCGGCCTGGGCAAGCTTGGCCTGACCACCGCGGCCTGCTACGCGTCGAAAGGGCTCGAGGTGGTCGGCGTCGACGTGATCGAACAGAACGTTGAAGCGATTAACCGCGGCGAGTGCCCGATCCAGGAAACCGGCCTTGGCGAGCTGCTCGCGCAGTGCCGGGGCCGGCTCCGCGCGACGACCGATGCGGCCGAGGCGATCGGCGACTCGGACGTGACGTTCATCATCGTCCCGACGCCGAGCCAGGCCGACGGCGCGTTCTCGAACGACTACCTGCTGGACGTGATCGAGGCGATCGGCCCCGCGCTGCGCGCCAAGGACGGGTTCCACATCGTCGTGGTGACCTCGACGGTGATGCCGGGCACGATGCGCGACGTGGTCGCGCCCCGGCTCGAGGCGCTGAGCGGCAAGAAGTGCGGGCCCGATTTCGGGCTTGCCTACAACCCCGAGTTCATTGCGCTGGGCTCGATCATCCACGATTTCCTCAACGCCGACATGGTGCTGATCGGCGAGTCCGACGCGCGTACGGGCGAGACGCTCGACGCGATCTACCGCGCCGTGTGCGACAACACGCCCACCATCGCGCGCATGAACTGGACCAGCGCCGAGGTGACCAAGCTCGCGCTCAACTGCTACGTGACGACGAAGATCAGCTTCGCCAACGCGATCGCACAGCTCTGCGAGCGGATCGAGGGCGCCGACGCGGTCGCGATCACCGACGCGATCGGCCACGACTCGCGCGTCGGCACCAAGTACCTGCGACCGGGCCTCGGCTTCGGCGGGCCGTGCTTCCCGCGCGACAACATCGCGTTCATCAAGTGCGCGGGCGACCACGGCATCGACGCGAAGCTCTCGCGGGCCGTCGTCGCGATCAACAACGAGCAGGTGGGCCGCGTCGTGCGGCGGGTCCACAACGCCGTCGAGCCGGGCGCGCGCGTGGCCGTGCTCGGGCTGAGCTACAAGCCCGGCTCGCACGTGACCGAGGCGTCGCAGCCCGTCGAGATCGTCCGCCAGCTCGTGCGGGACGGCTATCGCGTGCGCGCCTACGACCCGCAGGTGAAAGAAGCGCCCGATCCCGCCGCCGAGCTCGTTGCGTCGGTCGAGGCCTGTCTCGACGAGGCCGACTGCTGCGTGATCGCCACGGCCTGGGACGAGTTCAACCGGCTCAACCGGCGCGATCTTGAAGAGCGAATGAAGCCCGAGGCCATCGTTGATTGCTGGCGTTTGCTTGACGAGCCGGCGGGCGTGAGATCGCCGGGACGCGTCGAGCAGCCGGTCTGAAGGGGCCGGCGCGGGGCGCCTGGCGCCCGACCACCGATATCCGGAGGAGGTGGTGCATGCACAACAGGAGAGGACTGAAGCGATGCCACCGACCGCCACCGAGAAAGCCTCGACGGACAAGACGGCCCGGATCGAGTGGTCCGTCCACAAGAAGTGGAACCCGTTCAATAGCTACAAGCTGCTGGCGCACGTGCCGCGGTGGAGCCTGATCAAGCGCGGCAAGGCGATTCCCCAACCGGCGCTGGTCACCGTTGACCCGATCAACCGCTGCAACCTGCGCTGCCAGTGGTGCAACGCCGGCTACATCCTCGAGCACCGCCAGCGCGCGCTGAGCAAGCAGACGCTGCTCGATCTGGCCGACTTCCTCGCCGAGTGGCAAGGCAGCCCCGAGTGGCCCAAGGGCGTCGAGGCCGTCTGTGTCGCCGGCGGGGGCGAGCCGTTGCTCAACCGGCACGTCGGCAGTTTCATCGAGCGCTGCGTCAAGAACGGGATCGAGGTCGGCGTCGTGACCAACGGCACCGTGATCGACCGGTTCCTCGAGCCGCTGTCGCTGTGCACGTGGGTCGGCGTGTCGGTCGATGCCGGATCGAACCAGGTCTATAACCGGCTCAAGGGCCTCAAGCCGGAGGCGATTGTCTTCGACCACGTCATCGAGAACGTGATGCGCCTCATCGCGTACTCGAAGGCGCGCCAGGCGCCGCTCGCCAGCAATCGCTCCGGCGGCCACGGCGTCAGCTACAAGTTCCTGCTGTGCGACGGCAACATCGAGGACGTCCACCGCGCCGGGCGGATCGCCAAGACGATCGGCTGCAAGAACTACCACGTCCGGCCCGTCGGCCGGCCCTGGCACCGGCTCGAGGAGGCCGACAGCGAGAGCTTTATGAAGTTCACGACCGGGGCGATCGAGCGGTTCTTCGACGAGCTCGAGCGCGCCCGCGGGCTCGAGGACGAGACGTTCGGCGTCTATGGCGTCACGCACAAGTTCGGCAACAAGTTCGACATCGAGAACTTCTTCTCGACGTGCCACGCCGTGTTCATGACGGCCGTGTTCATGCCGCGGGTCCAGTCCGACGACGAAAACGCCTTCACCATGGGCTTGTGCTGTGACCGCCGCGGCGACCCGAGCCTCGAGCTCGTGCGCGACGGCACCTCGTTCGACGCCGTCGCCGAGCTGTGGGGCAGCCGCGAGCACTGGCAGTTGTTCGACGCGATCGACGTCGGCACCTGCCCGCGCTGCACCTACCAGCCTCACAACCAGATCTACGAGCACGTCATCCAGCGCGACAGCATGACGTTCAAGTTCATCTAGGCGTGGCCCCGCCGCACGCCGCTTGACGCGCCTGCCACTGCGTGTGGCCGGCGCACGCATGTGGTGTCGTTCCGTGTGAGCCGCGTAGCGGCGATTGGGAGTAGCCTCGGGCGCCAGCCCGTGGAAGCGAAGAGCTCGACGAGGATGCGAGCCCCGTCAGGGGCGATTGGGGCCGCGGCGCGCCGTCAATCGCCCCTGACGGGGCTCCGCGTGCTTGTCATTCCCCTCCCCACGGGCTTGCGCCCGAGGCTACTGCCAGACGCCCCTGGCGGGGCTTGCACTCGCACGCCG
>CAYUZG010000028.1:0-1088 GCA_964449605.1 uncultured Verrucomicrobiota bacterium
GCGAGGTCGTGCTGGCGCCGAAATGCCAGTGCGCCCAGAAGTCGGAGGCGAGCAGGTAGGCGTCATGCCGGGTTACAGACGAGAAGCGCACGGGGACCGCGCCGAACAACGGCCCCACGAAGGCCACAACCTGACCGGGCGCGTCCTTGTCGCGGTAGCACGACGAGTTGTAGAGCATGCTCTGACCCCAGCCGTCATAGCAGCTCACGCCGGGCTCGGTTGGGCTCAGGCTCTGGCCGGGGCAACCGGTGTCGGCAACACAACGAGCCGGCTCGCCTTGTCCACCTTCGCCCACGAGGAAGTGACTGAGTGACGGCACGCCTGTCGCAAGCTCGTAGAGCTGCTGTGGGTGCGAGCTTGCCTCGGGGCCGATAACGACAAACGGGATGATCTCGTCGTGCGCGTTCATGTACGTCTGCAGTGAGACGCCAAGCTGGTGCAGACGCGACGTGCATTGAATGGCTTGTGCGCGGCGCTTCACGGTCATGAGCGCGGGCGCAAGGAGGGCCAGAATCACGCCGATTATGGCGATGACGAACAGAAGCTCGATAAGAGTGAAGCCACTCGCGCGCTTCATGCTTCAAGGCCCAATCGTTGTCGACACACACCGTGGCGTCGGGGCAAGGAGAGACGCCCCGAGTCAAGTACAGTAAACCATACCGGCCCCTCAATGTCAAGCAAAAAGCGCGCCCTTTTCCTGGGTTTTTCTGCTAAGCACAAGATCCTTGCGGCGGAGCGCTGACAACACGGGCAGGGGCAAAAGTGCAGGATACGGCTTGCAGCGCGTCGGGATGATGCAAGCAGCTCTCAGATGGCGTTTGGCCATCGATGACCTGTCGTTGGGCGCCCGCCGCCCCGCGGAATCCGGGCCTCGACGGCCGCGGTGTTTGTGTGTTAGACTGGCCCTGGTGCGCCTGCGAGTAGGGGCGAGGACAAGGCGAACATCAGGCGAAGGTTCCACGTGGAACCGGTGAGGGTCCGATGATCTGGTACCCGCTCTGTTTTCGGCCGATCCTGAAGGAGCGCGTCTGGGGCGGGCGCACGCTGGCAACCCGCTTCCGACGCGCCGCCCAGCCCGACGCCCGAAT
>CAYUZG010000028.1:1188-4737 GCA_964449605.1 uncultured Verrucomicrobiota bacterium
TTCTACTACATGCCGAGCGGCCTGATCCACGCCCTGCTGCCCGGGAGCATCATGGTCGAGATCCAGCAGAACTGCGACACGACATTCCGCCTCTACGACTGGGGCCGCCTCGGCCTCGACGGCAAGCCGCGCGCGCTGCACGTGGCCGAAGCGATCGAGACGGCTGAGACGTTTCTGGGCGATCCCTCGCTCGGTGCGTACGTCGAACTGCCCTGCGAGCCCCTCGAACGCGGCGTCGAGCGCGTGGGCGGGTTTGAGGGCCCGTCGTTTCAGATTGAGAAAGTGCGCTTCGACCCTGGCCAAGCGAGCATGGCGCTCGACACGCGCTCGTTCGCCATCCTCACGGCCGTGGCGGGGTCAGCCGAGGCGCGTCTCGATTCGGCGGGTATCCAGGCATTGCTCAGGGTCGGCGACTCCGCCCTGGTGGCGGCGGGGGCAGAGAGGATCGAGGTGGTGACGGCAGAGGGGGCTACTCTTCTTGTGACGACGCTCCCCCGCCCGAGCGGGACCAGGGGCTGAACTCGTCGGCTTGGAGTCCGAGCTTGCTCATCTGGTAGCGCAGCGCGTGGCGGGAGAGGCCCAAGTATTTGGCCGCGTGCGAGAAGTGGCCTTTACTCCACTCGAACGCGCGTTTGATCAGTTCGCACTCGAAGGCCTTGACCGCCTCCTTGTAGTTGCCGTGCTTCTCGAGCAGGGCCTCGATTCCCCGGACGGGCCGTTCCCAGTGCAGCATGTTCTGGCTGATCGTCTCGGCGTCCAGGGTGTCGCTGTTGGCGAAGATCACGGCCCGCTCGATCAGGTTCTCGAGCTCGCGGATGTTGCCGGGCCAGTGGTAGTCCATGAGGATCTCGAGCGCATCGTCGGTGATTTCCTTGATCCGCTTGCCGATCGAGTAGTTGTAGTGGCGGATGAAGTGCTCAACCAGCAAGGGGATGTCCTCGCGGCGCTCGCGTAGCGGCGGCATTCGGATGCTGATCACGTTGATCCGGAAGTAGAGATCCTCGCGGAACTCACCTTTCTGAATCGCCTCGCTCAGGTCCCTGTTGGTGGCGGTGACGATCCGGACGTTGACGCGTCGCGACTTGGTCTCGCCGATCGGCGTGAACTCGCGCTCCTGGATCACGCGCAGGATCTTCGACTGGAGCGGGAGGCTCATGTCGCCGATCTCGTCGAGGAAGATCGTCCCGCTGTCGGCCTCCTCGAACCGGCCCTTCTTGTCGGCCACGGCGTCCGTGAACGAGCCTTTCTTATGGCCGAACAGCTCGGATTCGAGCAGCGTGTCCGGGATGGCGGCGCAGTTGACGATGACGAACGGCTGGCTGGCGCGGTCGCCCAGGTAGTGTAACGCCTTGGCCACGAGCTCCTTGCCGGTCCCGCTCTGGCCGAAGATCAGGACGCTCGACGGCGTTGAGGCCACCCGGCGCACGATGTCGAGGATCTCGTTGATCTGGGAGCTTTGGCCCACGATCTGGGCAACGTCGAACTCCTGCGCGAGGCGCCGCTTGAGGCGGACGTTCTCCTTGGTCTTGCGGTAGTGGTCGACGATGTGGCGCACGTCGTGCAGGATTTGCTCAGGGTCGAACGGTTTGGTGATGTAGTCATAGGCGCCCGAGCGCATTGCCTGGATGGCGAGCTCCATCGTGCCGTAGGCGGTGATCATGACGATCGGCAGATCGGGGTCGCGCCGGTGCAGCTCGTTGAGCAGTTCGAAGCCGTTCATGCCCGGCATCTTTATGTCGGTAATGACGAGGCGGATCGAGTCGTCGAACGCTTCGAGGGCCTCCTGGCCTTCGGCCGCCAGGACGATGTCGTAGCCTTCGGCCGCCAGGATGTCGCGGAGCGACGACCGCATGTTGGCTTCGTCGTCGACGACGAGTATTCGGTCTTTTGCCATGACCTGCCGGACCTTTCCTTGGTCCTCAGCGCTTCTCTCTTGCGGTGCGGGTCGGGAGTTTCACGGTGAAGCAGCTCCCCACGCCCGTCTTGCTCTCGACGGAGGCGCTTCCGCCGTACGCCCTCGCGATGCTCTCGACGATGCTCAAGCCGAGCCCGCTGCCGGCTTCCTTCGTCGTAAACGACGAGTCGAACACCCTGGGGAGGTTAGCCTTGGCGATCCCAGGGCCGGTGTCGGCGATCGCGATCTCGATGAACCCGTCATCGGTGTAGCCGGTCGTAACCGTGATCTTACCAGTTGACTCGATCGCTTCGCAAGCATTCAGGAGCAGGTTAGAAACCAACGTGCGCAATTGGGTACGGTCGATGAGCAGGGGAGGCAAGTGGCGCTTGTATGACTTGGCGACGGCGATCTGACGCGACCTCATCTCGTTGTGGAGGTCCTTGAACGCGTCGTCGATCACCTGGGTGACGTCGACCCGCTCGATCTTGCCGCCGGCGAGCTTCGCGTAGCCGAGCAGGTCCATGACGATCCTGTCGGAGCGCCGGACCTCGGAGGTGATGACGGAGACTTGCTTGCGCTGGCTCTCGTCGAGGTTCTCCTGGTCGCGGCGCAGCAGAAACGCGGCGTTGTTGATGATGGCGAAGGGGTTTTTGAGCTCGTGCGCGATGTTCGAGGCCATCATGGCGGCCAGGTTGAGCTTCTCGGTGCGGATCACGCGCTCCTGTTCCTCGTTCAATGCGCGCAGTCGCATCTGGATGAAGGCGTTGGCGCCCCAGCAGCCGGCGCCCGTGATTCCCAGGATGATCATGCTGAGAATGCGCTCGCGCCGCTGCGTCTCGGCTCTTGCGTCGATCAGCTCCTGCTTCGCCCGGAAGTCCGGGTCGCTGGGCAACGGAAGCTTCGCGGTCTCGGTCGGGATGCTCCAGGTAACCGCTCCGAGGTAGAAGGCACCCGAGAGCACGGTCATCAGGATCATCGTGATTGCATCCGGGAACAGGAGCACGGCATGGACGAGCCCGAAGCAGTACAGCCAGAAGAGCGATTTCTCGACCTGGGGAACCGACCAGATCAGGAGCGTGACGAACAGGATGTCGATTATGACGAGCAAGAACGCCGTCGTCCTGATGAACAGGTAGCGCGAGATCCGCGCGCCAAGCACGAACAGGCAGAACCAGAAGATCGCGTTCCCGATGGTGTAGAGCAGAAGCTGGAGGTTGAAGTACTGCACGCTCTTGACCAGCGCCGCCTCCCGACCCCCGTCATGGGCCGCGCCAAAGTCCTCGAAGCCGGACGTGGCCGGCTGACGAATCGGCCCGACGCCGAGCACGACCATGCTAAACGCAAGACCGATGACGGCCAGCTTGACGAACAGCACGACGCGTTCGACGGCGATCGTACGCCGCAGGTACTGGCGGACGTCCTCGAGGGTGCGACTACGTGTCATAGCGATCCACGACGGCATTGACGATGTGCGTTGCCAGGTCGGCCTTGGTCATCAGCGGCAACGCCTCGATCCTGCCGTCGTGCCAGAGAAGCGTCGCCTGATTCGTCTCAGATTGGAACCCCGCTCCGGGTATAGTCAAGTCGTTCGCCACGATAATGTCAAGGCCCTTCGCCTCGAGCTTCGCGCGAGCGTTGTCGATCACGTTCTC
>CAYUZG010000028.1:4837-7362 GCA_964449605.1 uncultured Verrucomicrobiota bacterium
CTCGGTCGCCTCGGGCGGCTCGACGCACGTCGGGCCGGTGACGAGGCGGACCGTATGTCCCGCCGTCATCGCGGCTTGCGCAAGCGCGAACCCCATCCGGCCGCTTGCGGGATTTGAGATGAAGCGGACAGGATCGATCGGCTCGCGGGTTGGGCCCGCCGTTATGAGGAACCTGAGACGCACGCCCGCTCCCCCTCACATTGGCTCTCGGCCATTTGCCGGGATCAAGGTGTGATGCTCGGGCTCGGGATCACCCTGGCCCTACTTGCCGGCCAACGCCTCCTCGAGTGCGGCCACCAGCTTCGGTGTCGCCGCCAGCCGGCCCTTGCCTTCGTAGCCGCAGGCGAGGTAGCCCGACTCGGGCTCGACGATGTGGTACCCGAGGCCCTTGAGCTTGTCGATGTTGGCCTGGACGATCGGGTTCTCGTACATGTTGACGTTCATGGCCGGCGCGACGATCACCGGGCAGCGCATCGCCATGACGAGGCTCGTAAGCACGTCGTCGGCGATGCCGGCGGCGACCTTGCCGATCACGTTGGCGGTGGCCGGCGCGATGATGCAGGCGTCGGCCCAGTCCGAGATCGCCACGTGCTCGGGCTCCCACCGGTTGCCCGTCGAGAACAGGTCGGTGAGCACGGCGCGGCCCGACAGCGTGAGCAACGTCTGCTCGCCGATGAACGCGGTGCCGTGCTCGGTGAGCACGGTCTGCACTTCGGCGCCGGCCTCGCGCAGGCGGCGGATGAGCTCGCA
This sequence comes from uncultured Verrucomicrobiota bacterium, assembly GCA_964449605.1. Taxonomy (GTDB): domain Bacteria; phylum Auribacterota; class JABMQX01; order JAFGEW01; family JAFGEW01; genus CAYUZG01. The sequence goes on from CAYUZG010000028.1 coordinate 5,588, forward strand.
CGCCTTGTAGGCGGCGATCGAGCCGGTGATGCCGACGACGATGCGGCGGTTGTTGAGCGTGCTGTTCATGGTCGTTACTCGACGTTGCGGACCTGCTCGCGGATCTTCTCGAGCTCGCTCTTGGCGAGCACGACGCGGTTGGTGATATCGAGCTCCTGCGACTTGCTCCCGATCGTGTTGAGCTCTCGGTGCATCTCCTGGGTGAGGAACTCGAGCGTGCGCCCGACGCTCACCTCGTCGCTGCCCAGGTAGGCCCGGAACTGCTCGACGTGGCTTCGGAGCCGGACGATCTCCTCGGTGATGTCGAGCTTCTCGGCCAGGATGGCGGCTTCGCGCACGAGACGGTCCTCGTTGTCGACGAGCTCGATGGCCAGCTCGCGCAGCCGCTCACCGAGCCGGGCGCGGTAGCGCTCGACGGCGTGGGGGGCGGCCTGCTCGATCGCGTCGACGTGTCCGGCGATCGCATCGAGGCGCTGGCGGAAGTCGTCGGTGATCACCTGGCCTTCGGCGGTCTTCATCGCCGTGAGCTGGGCGAGCGCGCTGTTGAGCGCTGCGCCGACCGGCGGCCAGAAGATCCCGGGGTCGCCGACGTGGTTGTTGTGCGTGAGCACCTCCTTGTTGCGGGCGATCGCGTCGAACTTGACCGGCTCGTCGTAGCCGAGCGCCTGGCGGAGCTGTTCATAGCTGGCTTTGATCATGTGAGCGAGGGCCTCGTTCGGCTCGACGTTGTGGGCCTGGCCGGGGGCCAGGCGCGCGCACAGCGTGCACGTGACCTTGCCCCGCCCCAGGGCGCCGTTGACCCGGCTGCGCACCTGGGGGTCGAGCTGGCCAAGTTCTCGGGGCAGGTTGATGTCGACCTCGAGGTGCTTGCGGTTGACGCTCTGAATCTCGACGATGAAATGGCCGAGCTCGTCGATGGCCTCGCCCCGGCCGAACGCTGTCATGCTCCTGATCACGCTGGCCTCCTCACGCTGCGGCCGTGCCTGCTCTTGGCGAAGCCGTCTCTGGTGTTGGCGTGCGGAATGCTGTCAGAAACCGTGGCCCGTCGCAACGGCAAACTGCTCAGCCGCGTTCATGGGCCAGGGTGAGCCGTGCCGGCTACCTGGGCGGCGCGAGCGCGGGAAGTCGATCGGGCCGGCGCGCTCGACGGGCCCGCCGCTCGAAGCTGGGTTGATACTTGAGGTAGGCCTTGCGCACGTTGGCGAGGAATGCTTTCTGCTCCGGGGTCAGCTCGTCGGTCTTCTCCGGCACCCCGAAGCGGAACGCGACGAGCGTCCACATTGTCAGCTCGCCTGCGTTCCGGTCGGGCTCGGCCTCTCTGAGCGTCTCCCGGAATCGCGCCAGGAACCAGCAGCCGACTTCGAGGTTGGTTTCCGGGTCGATCAGCTCGTGCACGAGCGGCCACCCGCAGCCGGGGGCTTCGCACGTGCCTTCCTCGTCGCTCGTGAACTGCTCGGGCTTGCTCGGGTCGTGGTTGGGGAAGTGGCGGTGCATGCAGATGTGGCGCCACGTGTCCCGACCGTGCCATGCCAGGTAGCTGTCGGCGACGTGATTGGGCACGAGCATCAGTCCCCGGGCCGTTATGGTGCCCTCGTCCTCGATGAACGCGTTGAAGGAGAACTCGCTCTGGACGTCCACGAGCGCCTTGACGAGCGCCGGGTCGATGTGGTGGCGGTTGGCGACCTCGATGATCATCTCATCGTAGCGGTGGTCGCGCCACCACCGGTGGTGGTAGTACGACGCGGCCGCGCCGCCCAGGATCACCACGGCGACGC
>CAYUZG010000028.1:7462-8788 GCA_964449605.1 uncultured Verrucomicrobiota bacterium
AAGCGACCGGAGCTTGCGCGCGAGCACCTTGCGGTATGCGTTCTCGAACTCGGTCGCATCCCGTTCGCTGTCCCAGACGCTGCGCCAGACGAGCACGCAGTCGGCTCCGTCGCCTTGGCCGGAGCGGTACAGGTGGAGGCGGTCGCCGTCCCAGCCGCGTGATGGCCGGCCCGCGCGCAGGAAGCTCAGGTGCCGGCGGAAGAGCACCTGGGTGTAGAGTTCGCCGAGCACGTCGTCGGCCACGAGCACCCACCCCTCGCCGATGACGGCGCTGCAGTCGGGCACGGTGACCGGCGTCGGCTCGTCGCGCTCGTCGAGGTACTTCTGGCGGAAGTGCAGCACCTGCTCGGTCGAGGCCGGCGGGTCGGCGAACGCTTTGTTGAGCGCCTCCCAGCCGCCCACGTTGTGCAGCGCCCGGGCCAGCTCGAGCCCATCGAAATAGACGAAATGCATCTCGCGCCGGAACAGGTACGGCATCGCCGGATCGGGCTGCGACGTGGCCAGGGCGATCCGGAGCGCATCGCCCAGCGAGAGCCGGGCGTGCTCGACGGCGTAGTCGAACGTCGCCAGGGTGGCGTCGCCTTCGACCAGTGCGAGGGCGGCGTTGGCGCGATCGGTGTCGTGCTTGGCCTCGAGCGGCAGCGAGTCGAGGTTCAAATGCTGGTCTTGGAGGGCGTGGACCAGCTCGTGCAGCTCGGCGATCCGCTGCATGGCCCGCGGCACCGGGAGGTCCTCGATCAGGTAGACGGTGTCCTCATCCTGGTCGTAGAAGGCGACCAGCTCGCCGACGTACGCGTCGACGAGCTGATCGAGCAGACCATCGGCCGGCTTCAGGAGCCCCAGTTGCGTGTAGGCCAACACCATGTTGTCCAGCTCAGCCTCGTCGTAGCGCTCGAACAGCTTTTCCCTGAGCAACGGCGCGATCTCGGTGCGCTTGAGCCTCTTGTAGGCCGGCACGCTCTTGAACTTGAGCTCGCGCACCGCTTCCGCTTCGCTCTGGCGCTCGGTCAGCTCGGCCGGCGCAGCTTTCTCGTCGAGAAGGGCGTCGCTGTCGCGGCTCTCCGTCGGCTCGGAGGCACGCGCCGGGCTGGGCAGCGAAAGGGCAGAGGCCATGGCAAGGGCGCTCACGGCCGCCAGCGCCATGCGGGCCACGGTTGCCTGGGCTGAGATGGGATCGCGCATCGTGCGGCGCACCTCCTGGTGTTATGGACGGGAGCAGTCTAGTGGCGGTGCCGGGGTTCCGTCAATGTCCGGCCCGGGGTGCGCGGGGGGATTATTGGGGAAAATGGTGTTGACATCGCTGGAGGCGGCTCCCTAGGATGCGCG
>CAYUZG010000028.1:8888-9012 GCA_964449605.1 uncultured Verrucomicrobiota bacterium
GATTATTGGGGAAAATGGTGTTGACATCGCTGGAGGCGGCTCCCTAGGATGCGCGCGAGTCGGATGACCCGCCGGCATGTACCTGGTTGGGCCGAACCTGCTTCTGAGCAGGCGACCTGCTTTG
>CAYUZG010000028.1:9112-16806 GCA_964449605.1 uncultured Verrucomicrobiota bacterium
TAGCGGGCAACCTGCTTCGTAGCGGGCAACCTGCTTCGTAGCGGGCAACCTGCTTCGTAGCGGGCAACCTGCTTTGTAGCGGGCGATCCTGCTTTCGGCAGGCACGTTGGTGATCGAGGGGAAGATTGATCCCGGGAGCGATCCTGTAAGGAGGGTATGATGGCGTATAGCGTGGTGAGCAAGAAGACGGGCAAGACCTACTTCCTCCATTCGAAGGAGGTCACCCTCAAAGGCGGCCGCAAGCAGGTGATCTACTACTTCGCCGGCGAGGTTAAGGAAGGCGCCCTCGATGCGCTGCCGTCGGGCCGTGTCGTGATCGAGAACGAGCGGACCGGCCTGCCGATGCTCAAAAAAGGTTAGGACCGCGCTCCTTTGCCTCAGCAACGCGGCTCGGGCAGAGGGCGGTCCGCTTCCGTTATCCCCTGCGCGGCGGCGCCCCCCTGGGGTGCCCGGGCCGGCGGGTGGCCCGTTCAGGCCTTCTCGCCAGGTGTGCCCTGCCGTTTCGCCGCCCTTCCCCTTTTGTGGCTCCCATTGCCGGGCGGCTGCCGCTCAGAGAGGGTTACTGCTCGGCCTCGGGGAAGATGGCGAGTCCGTCGGTGTCGAGGACGAGGGTGACGGGGCCGGTCCCGAGCTCTTCGGTCAGCGGCTCGCCGTCCACGTACACCTGGACAAGCGACGGGTCGCGGAGGGTGACCGCGACGCTGCGCGCGCCGACGGCTGCGAAACGCTCGCCTTTGCCAAGCACCTCCCATCCCTTGACCAGCGTGCCGTCCTGTTCGACCCTGATCCAGGCGTTCTCGTCGGCGACAATCAGCAGCTCGTAGCGCGGCTCGGCGATGGTGGCCGGCGTCTCTTGCGTCGCCGGCGGCTGGGTGACATCGGGTCGAGCGGGCGAGTCCGGGATGCTTTCGGTGCCTCCGGGCGTCTCTTCGGCCAGCCCGAGGAGGGTATCGAAGTTCTTGTAGACGTAGTAGGCGGCGATGACGACGCAGAGCCCGAGCAGCGTCAGGAGCACGGCCCTTGCCACCGGGCGTTGCCGGCCGCGGCGCCTTCCTGGGCGGTAGTCCTTGCGGACCATCGGGCCGACGCCCCGCAGGTAGAGCTTGGCGCGGCGGGGATGGCAGAGCCGGTCGAACGCCTCCATGATCGCGTCGACGTCGGCCTCAACGTGCTCGGCGTAGATCTTGACGAAGCCGCGCGCGTACGCCGGGGGTGTCGTGCCGATGATCGTGCCGGCCTCGATCGCCTCGATCTTGTCGGCCGGGATGTTGGTGGCCTGGGCCACGTCGTCGAGCGAGAGCCCCCTGGCTTCGCGCAGCCCCCTGAGGCGTGCGCCAAACGGCTCGGGCTCGTCGCCCGAGTGCTCGTCAAACATGGGGGTCGAGAACGGCATCGGTTTCCGCAGCCCTTTTGCGCCTTGCGCGCCTCCGCGCCCTGCGCGCCTCCGCGCCTTGCGCTCCTTTGCGTCTCGCGTGGTCGAGTCTGCCAGAGCCGTCGCCCGCGAGGCAAACGAAATCGTCCCCGTTTCCGTCCGTCGTGCTGGTTGCGCAAGTGCAGCGGCCTTGCTCGCGCTCTTTCGTGGAACAACGACCCGGTCTGTGGCGTCGCAGTTGGGTGTTGGAGGCGCCTGTGCTGGGCGGGCGTCTCTGTTTCCCGCAGGCGAACCCGCCTTTGGCGGGCGAAATCGCCTTTGGCGGGCAAGCTTGACAGCGCACTGCAACGCGCCTAAGCTGCACGGGCTTCGCACCCGGGATCGGGTGTTTGGCGGATCACGTGTCGGCCGGCTGGTCCGACGAGCCTTCGCAAAGGAGACGCGATTCATGAAACGACCCGCCTCTTTCAGCCTCACCACTTGCTTGCTTGCCGTGCTGATCGTGGCCTCGACCGCTCCGGCGTTCGCGGCGCGCAGTGCGCTCGACCGCGAGCTCGACAAGGAGATCGCGCGCCTCGTCGAGTGCCCGACGGCGCCCGATGCGCTGCTTCGGCTGTACGCGATCGACGGGCTTGGGTGGGGCACCGCACGCGATGGGCGTGTGCGGGCCACCTACACGTGGGTGCTGCGGCGGCCGGACGCCTCGCCAGTGCTCAAGGCGCATGCGCTTTGGTTTTTGGCCGAGTGCGACCGGCGCGACGGCAACCTTCTCGGCGCGGCCGAGAAGCACCGGCGCCTCGGGCTAATCACCGACTGGCTCGTGATCGGCCCGTTCGATAACGAGGGCAAGTCGGGCTTCGATGCCGTCTATCCGCCGGAGACGGAGATAAACCTCGATGCCACCTACGATGGAAAGGAGCGCGCGGTGCGCTGGCGCCGCTATCCGGACGGGCTCGGCTCGGCGTTCGTCGAGCTCGGGGCGATCTTCCGCCCGCGGATCCAGTCGGCTGCGTACGCGCTGGCGCTCATCTACTCGCCCGTCGAGCAGGAGGCTGCGCTACGCGTCGGCACCGACAACGCCGGCAAGATATGGCTCGACGATGCACTCGCCTTCGCCGACGAGGGGTATCACCCCGCCATGTTCGATCAGGCGGCGGCCGGCGTCGTGCTGCGCGAGGGTTGGAACAAGCTGCTTGTCAAGGACACGCAGGGCGAGGGCGGGTGGCTGTTCTGCCTGCGGATCACGGCGCCCGACGGCTCGCCGCTTCCCGGGCTGCGGGTCGAGGCCGACCCGGAGCGGGTCGCCGCGCTTCTGCCGACGATCACCCCGCGCGAGTCGCTCCGCCCCGTCGAGGTCGATGACCCGGTCGCTGCGTTCAAGCGGCGAGCCGAGCAGGAGCCGGAGAACGCGGAGGCGCAGGCGGCGCTCGCTGCGTTGTATCGCTACAAGCGTGCCTTCGACGATGCCGAAGAGCTTGACATTAAGGCGTATGAGCGCGCGATCGAGCTCGACCCGGACAACTGGCGCTTCTACGAGCAAGTGGGGCCGCTGCACCCCGACCGCAACAAGCAACGAGATGCGTTCGAGAAGGTGGTCGAGCTGAACCCGAAACGGGCCTCGGCCTACGTGTGGCTTGGCTACTACCAGCTGAGGCACGGTTTCTACCGCAAGGCGCTGGCGGCGTTCCATGACGCGGTCAAGGCGGACCCGACCGAGTACCGCGGCGCGCTCGGGCTGGCCAACTACAAGGCGCGTTTCTTCCACGAGGTCGAGGCCGAGCGGACGATTGCGCAGCTCTGCCGGCGGTACGCGACCACGCCGGCGCTCGTGGCCGAGGTGTATCGCTTCTCCGCTTTCCCGAGGAGCTACGAAGAGGTGGTCGCCGTCTCGCGAGCGTTGCTCGATCTCGACGCCGGCAACGGCGGCGCGCACCGGCGGCTGTTCGATCTGGCCGAGCACGAGGGCGATATGGACGGCATGCTGCGCGAGCTGCACACGCTCCAGCGCTTCCTGCCGGCCGAGACCGGCCTGCTGCTCGAGGAGGCGAAGCTGCTGGCCGATACCGGCCGCTACGTCGAGGCGCAGCGCGTGCTCGAGCGGGCGATCGCCGTCTGCCCCGAGGACGCCGAAGCGCTCGAGCAGCTTGGCCGCGTCGCGCACCGGGCCGGTAGTGAGGAGCCGGCCGAGGAGGCCTGGGAGCGGTCGCTCGCGTGCCGGCCCCAGAACGCGCCGCTCAAGGAATACATCGAATACCTCAGCCCCGAGGAGGCGGCGTTCGAGGACGAGTACGCCGTCGACGTCGAGGAACTGCTCGGCGACCAGCCGACGGCTGAGGACTACCCCGACGACGGCGCGGTCGTCATGCTCGACCTGTGCGTCTACGAGGTGCACCCGACCGGGCTGTCGCACCGGTTCAGCCAGCGGGTCGTGAAGATCCTGACCAAGAAGGGCGTGGAGGACTTCCGGACTCAGTTCGTGCCGTTCACGCCCGAGACGCAGGAAGTCAAGATCCAGGCTGCGCGCATCTACAAGCCGTCGGGCGAGGTGATCGAGGCCGAGGGGCCGTACTCCTACCCGATCTCGAACCCCTCGGGCAGTATCTACTACAGCTACACCGCCCTGGTGCACCAGTACCCGAAGCTCGAGCCCGGCGACGTGCTCGAGTACCGCTACCGTCTCAACACGATCGGCGAGACGAACATCTACGCCGACTACTTCGGCAACGTCGCCTTTTTCGGCGGCGCCAGTCCGGTGCGGGACTTCAAGGTGGTCTACATCACGCCGGGCGAGCGCGAGTTCTTCTACGCGACGGTCCGGTCCGACGTCGAGCCGACGATCGTCGAGCAGGACGGGAAACGCATCTACACGTGGGAGGCGACCGACGTCCCGAAGATCAAGGGCGAACCACGCATGCCCGGCATCGGCGAGCTGACGCCGTACGTGCACATCTCGACCTTCCGCGACTGGCACGCGCTGGGCGACTGGTATTGGGGCCTCGTGCAGGACCAGTTCACGCTCGACAACACGGTCAAGGAGAAGGTCGCCGAGCTCATCGAGGGCAAGGAGACGGTGGCCGAGAAGGTGACGGCGATCCATAACTGGGTCGTGAAGAACACGCGCTACATCGGCCTCGAGTTCGGCATTCACGGCCACAAGCCGTACAAGGCCTCGACCGTGTTTGCTCGCGGCTACGGCGACTGCAAGGATAAGGCGTCGCTCATGATCGCGATGCTTGCCGAGGCCGGCGTCGAGGCCGACCTCGTCCTGATCCGCACCATCCACAAGGGCATGATCGAGCCGTTCCCGGTCTCACTTGCCGTGTTCAACCACGCGATTGCTTACGTGCCGGAGCTCGACCTGTACCTCGACGGCACCGCCGAGTTCAGCGGCACGCACGAGCTGCCTGCGTCCGACCAGGGCATGAACGTGATGCGCGTGAGCGCGGACCGGCGCGACTTCACCACGACGCCGCGGTTCGGGCCGGAGGTGAGCTTCCTCGACGACACGTACACGGTGACGCTGGGCGAGGACGCCGACGTGGCCCTCGAGGGGACACGCCGCGCCGGCGGCGAGTACTGCGGCTACTTCCGCTACCTGTTCCAGGAAGAGGCCAAGCGCCGCGAGACACTCGAGAAACAGTGGCGGCAGTCGGTGCCGAACACGAGCATCGAGTCGGTCGAGTTCTCCGATCTGACGGATCTCGAGCAGCCCGTCTCCTACAGCTACCACGGGCGCGTGCCCGACTTCCTGACCGCCGAGGCCGACGGGACGCTGTCGTTCAAGCTGCAGCTGACGCCGCACGAGCTGACGCAGAGCTACGCGGCGCTCGCCGAGCGCGAGCATGACGTGGTGCTCTACTTCGCGTGGACGAGCCACAAGACGATCCGCTACGTGCTGCCCGAGGGGGCCACGGCGGTCGATCTGCCCGAGCCGTTCGAGTTCGACACGCCGCACCTGGCGTGCTCGATCACGTGCGCAGCCGAGGATGGGGCGGTGGTCGTCACCAGCACGCTGGTGATGAAGTCCGCGCGAATCCCGATTGACGAGTACGCGGCGTTCCGCGAGGCGTGCCGCACGATCGATGACAAACAAAGCGAACGCATAAGGATCTCCCGATGAGACGAACACTGTGGCTCGCGGCCCTCGCGCTGTGCGTGGGCGTGGCGGCGCTCAGCGCCGTCTGCCCGGCTGAACCCGATCTGTCGTTCCCGGAGCTCCTGGGCGAGCACGAGGAGCCGTCGAGCGCGATCGAGGCGCTGCGGCCCGCGGCCGAGACGGACCCGAACGCGGCGCTGCAGCTCGGGTGGCTGTTGTACGTGTACGAAAACGATACTGCGGGCGCCAAGGCGCTGTTCGAGCAGGTCGTCGAGGCCGATCCGGGCAACGTCTGGGCGCACGTCGGGCTCGGGTCGATTGCCAGTCTCGCCGGCGACTACGCGACGATGTGCGAGCAGGCTGCGGCGATCGTGGCGCACGATCCGGAGCACCCGCTCGTCGAGCTGGCGCTCTACGATCTGCACCGGCTGTGGTCGCAGGTGCCCGAGGCACGGGCCGGCACGACGGCGCTGCTGCGCGGCTTCCTCGATGACCCGCGGGTCACGAGCCACACCGTGCGCGGCGTGGCGCTCGATATGCTTCGGCGCGATCTCGGATGGAACGGGTTGATGGATGAGCGCGACGCGCTGCTGCCGATGATGGGGGCGGTGCGCTCGTGGCGGTTCGCCGGGCCGTTCGGCCCGTTCGCGGACCTGACGTTCTTCGCCGAGCTCGAGCCCGACGCCGATCCGTTCCTGGCCGACCAGTACGTGATCGACGGGGACGAGCGCGCGACGCGGCGCTACGATTCGCGCGGTGTCGACATCGAGCCCCCGTGGGTTGACCACGGCGTGTACTACGCCGAGACGTTTGTGCGCACGGCCGCGCCGGTGCGCGCGCTGCTGGAGGTCTCGTCGGCCGACTCCGTGCGCGTCGAGCTGAACGGCGGCACGATCTACCTCAAAGACGAGTTCCACACCTTTGTGCCGAAGAACGAGACGGTCGAGGTGATGCTGCCGGCCGGGTGGAGCCGCCTGCGGGTCAAGTACCAGGCGCCGGACACGATCGTCATGCGGCTGCTCGACGGGCGGGGCCGGCCGCTCGAGGTGGAGGTCGATCCGACCGCGCGTGAGATCGCACAGGACGTGGCTGCACAGGGCCGGCTCGTGCCCACGGCATGCGAGGCGTATCTCAATGCGTTGACGGCGGCCGATCCGGAGAACCCGCTTGTGTTGTGGTTGGTGGCGCGGCTCCATCGGATGCGCGGCAACACGGAGGCGGCGAAGGTGACCATCCTGCGCAGTCTCGACGCGCACGAGGGGTGGGCGGCGAGCCAGTTTCTGGCCGGCATGATCATCGGCAGCGACAGCACGCAGCCGGAGCGCATCGCGCGCAGCGGGGCCAAGGCGCACTACCGGCGTGCGATCGAGCTTCTCGGCACGTGTCCGCCGGCCTTATACACGCTGGCCCTCTACGAGGAGCATGAGGAGCGCTACGACGAGGCGATCGACATGCTCGAGCAGTGCGTCGAGCAGGCGCCCGACGCCGTGTTGTGGTACCGGGCGCTCTACGACATCTTCTCGACGCGCGGCTGGGCCAAGGAGCGCGAGTGGGCGCTCGAGGCGATGCGCGAGCGCAATGCCGACTCGCCGGATCTCCTGTGGCTCGCCTTGCGCTTTGCCACCGAGCTCCATCGGTTCGACGCGCTACACGAGGCTGAGATGCGCCTGCACAAGGGCTCGGTGGGCTCGACCTACCTCGCCGGCGCGCTCCAGCGGGCCGGCCGGTTCGAGGAGGCGATCGTCGAGTTCGAGCGGCTTGCCCGTGAGTATCCCGAGAATCGCTGGCACACGCGCACGCTCATAACCCTCTACAAGACGACGGAGCGGTTCGGCGACGCGGCGCGCCTGGTGCGCGTGCTGCTGGCCGAGGAGCCGCGCGACACCGGCCTGATCAAGGAACTCGCCGCAATCGAGCTCAAGCGCGGCCGTCCGCGCGACGCGCTCCGGCTGTGGCGCCAGGTGCTCGAGCTCGAGCCGGCCGACCTCGGCGCGCGCAAGGCGCTCGCCCTGCACGGGCGCAAGGAGGAGTTCGACGAGCACGATATCGACGTCGCCCCGTACCTGGCCGACACGTCGCTGCGCGAGCGGTATGCCGAGTACGCCTCCGTCCTGGTCGTTGACTACTCGATCGAGCAGATCTTCGACACGGGCTCCAGCCGCCAGTTGGTCCACCAGCTCGTGCTGGTCAACACCAAGGCCGGCATCCAGCAGTGGGGCGAGTTCG
>CAYUZG010000029.1:0-8875 GCA_964449605.1 uncultured Verrucomicrobiota bacterium
CGCCGGCTCAGGTTGACGCGGCCGCGATCGTCGATCTCGGTGACTTTGACCATGACCTCGTCGCCGATGCGGACAACATCCTCGACGCGGTCGACGTACTCCTCGGACAGCTCGGAAATGGGCACCAAGCCCTCCTGGCCGGGGAGCACCTCGACGAATGCGCCGATGCCGAGGATGCGCGCGACCGTGCCGCGGTAGACCTTGCCGACCTCGACCTCGGCGGCGAGCTCCTCGATCCACGCGACCGCTTTCTTGCCGCGCTCGGCGTCGTTCGACAGGATTCTGACCTTGCCGTCGTCCTCGATGTTGATCTGCACGTCGAACGTGCTCTGGATCTGGCGAACCACTTTGCCGCCTGGGCCGATCACGGCGCCGATCTTCTCGGGGTTGATCTGGATCGTGGTGATCCTCGGCGCGTACGGCGACAGGTCCGGTCGACGCTGGTCCAGCACGGCGTTCATCTTCTCGAGGATGTGCAGCCGGCCGACGCGTGCGCGCTCGATCGCTTCGGCCATGACTTCTTCGCTGATACCGCCGACCTTGATGTCCATCTGGAAGGCGGTGATGCCCTCGGTCGTGCCGGCGAGCTTGAAGTCCATGTCGCCGAGCGCGTCCTCGGTGCCGAGGATATCGGTGAGCACGCAGCTTCGGCCGTCCTCGAGGATGAGGCCCATCGCGATGCCGGCGACGGCGCCACTCGTCGGGATCCCGGCGTCCATCAGCGCGAGCGAGCCGCTGCAGACGCTCGCCATCGACGACGAGCCGTTCGACTCGAGGATCTCCGAGACGATGCGGATCGTGTACGGGAACTCCTCCTCGCTCGGCATGACGGGCTTGAGCGAGCGTTCGGCCAGGTTGCCGTGGCCGATGTCGCGGCGGCTCGGGCCGCGGATCGGTTTGCACTCGCCGGTGCAGAAGGGCGGGAAGTTGTAGTGGAGCATGAACTTCTTGCTCTCCTCGCCGACGAGGGTATCGGCGCGCTGCTCGTCGGACTCGCCGCCGAGCGTGGCGAGCGCGAGCGATTGGGTCTCGCCCCGCGTAAACAGCGCCGAGCCGTGTGCGCGCGGCATGACGCTGACCTCGATGGCGATCGGGCGGACCTCGTTCAGCCCGCGGCCGTCGATGCGCTTGCCTTGCTCGAGCGCGAGGCTGCGGAGCGACTGCTTCTCGACCTGCTTGATCGCGAGGCTCACGTGCTTCGGCGTTGGTGCATCCTCGGGCGGCTTCTGACCCTCGGGCACGTCCGGGAGCAACTGCTCACGCACCTTCTCGTGCAGCTCGGCGAGCGCCTCGTTGCGCGCTTGCTTCTCTTTGATCGTGAGGCGCTCGAGCAGGTCGGGCTCCATGATGGCGCGCGTGTTCTTGAGGAGCTCGTCGGAAACAGCGATGAGCTCAGGCTTCGCCTTCGGCTTGCCCGCCAGCTCACGGAGCTGCTCGATGGCGGCCGTGATCTGCCGGATATGCTCGTGGCCGAACTTGATCGCCTCGATCAGCCTCGACTCGGCCACGACCTTGCCGCCGCCCTCGACCATCGCGACGGCGTCGGCCGTGCCGGCCATCACCATTTCGAGTTCAAGCTTGTCGAAATCGGTGACGTCGGGATTGACGACCAGCTCGCCGCCCAGCTCGCCGACGCGCACGCCGGCGATCGGTCCCTCGAACGGGATGTCCGAGATGGTCAGCGCAGCCGATGCCCCAACCATGGCAAGCACGTCGGGGTCGTTCTTGTCGTCGGCGCTGATCACGTGGATGATGACCTGCACCTCGTTGAAGAACCCGTCGGGGAAGAGCGGCCGGAGCGGCCGGTCCGTGAGGCGGCAGGTGATGACTTCCTTCTCGGTCGGGCGCCCTTCGCGCTTGATGTAGCCGCCGGGGAAACGCCCGGCAGCGCTCGTCATCTCGCGATAATCAACCGTGAGGGGGAAGAAGTCGACGCCCTCACGCGGGTCGCCCATCGTGGCGGCGGCGAACACGATCGTCTCGCCGCACTGCACGGTCACGGCGCCGTTAGCCTGGCGGCCCATTTTGCCCGTTTCGATGATGAGCTCCTTCGCTCCGACGGGCACACTGACTCGTTGTACTGTCGTTTCCAATTCAAGTCTCCCTCTACCACAACATCAGGTAAGTCGGCTCGATGTGTCGCTACTTGCGCAAGTTGAGCCGTTGGATCAAGGAACTGTACCGTTCCGGATCGGTTTCTCGCAGGTAGTCAAGGAGCCTCCGGCGCCGGCCGACCAGCTTGAGTAGGCCACGCCGGCTGTGGTGGTCCTTGCCGTGTGCTTTGAGGTGGTTGGTAATGTCGTTGATGCGTTCCGTCAGCAGCGCCACTTGCACATCCGACGAACCGCTGTCTCGCTCGTGGAGTCCGTACTCCTTCATGATCTCGGTTTTTCTCGCCTTGTCCAGCACCATTGCGATTGCCCTCCGTTGATGGTGCGTTTCCAAATCCCCCTAGACCACGGAGAGACCGCCCACCGGTGCCGGACGCTGCCCGACGCCGGTCCGAGGGTCTTCGGACGTTGGCGACTCGTCCGCCGTAGTCTAAGGCTCTAGGAGCTTTGCCGCTCAGATCGCTTCGCCCGGGGAGGCCGCCCCGCATCCCGGCGGGCCGCATCGGCGCGATCACCCAGGAGGCGGCGCGCCTCGCCGATGTCGGAGCGAATCTGCTCGCGCAGAAGCTCAATCGTCTCGAACCGAAGCTCCTCGCGGAGCTTCCTGACAAAGACCGCTTCGAGCTCACGGCCGTAGATCGGCTCGTCGAAGTCGAAGATGTGTACCTCGACGACCTGCGAGACCTCGTCCGGGTCCTCGAAGGTCGGCCGGTATCCAATGTTGAGCACACCGCCGAGCGCGCGCCCGGCAAGCCACACGCGGACCGCATACACGCCGCTCGGCGGCACGACCTCGTTGTGCGGGTCAAGGTTCGCCGTCGGGTAGCCCACGCGCCGCCCGCGGGTCGCGCCCTGTACAACGGTCCCGAGCAGCGAGTACGGCCTGCCGAGGAACGCGGCGGCCTGGTCGAGCTCACCCCCCTGGACGAGCGTACGCACCACGCTGCTGCTGACGACCATCTCGTCAACGCGGACCGGATCGACGATTTCGACGTCGAATCCGAGCCGCTCGCCGCATTGTTGCAGAAATCGCGCATCACCGGAAGCGCTTTTTCCGAAGCGGTTCGTGGCCCCCACGACAACGGCCTGGAGGCGGAACTTGGCGGCCAGCAGGTCGGTCACGAACGCCTCGGCGTCAATCTCGGCGAAGGAGCGGTCGAACTTGACGATGACGCACACGGCAATCCCTTCAGCCTCAATCAGTTCGAGCTTGTGCGCCGTCGCCGTCAGCAGCCGCCCCTCCTCGGGACGACCGAGGATGACCCGCGGGTGCGGCTCGAAGGTGATCGCCGCGCTTACGGCGCCCCGGGCCTTGGCGAGCTCGACCGCCCGCCGCAGGATCACCTGGTGGCCGACGTGGACGCCGTCGAACGTGCCGATCGTCAGCACGACCGGATCGTCGAGCGGCTTCATGTCCCGTAGGCCGCGGATCACGTTCATCTGGGCTGCACCCCGCGTTTGCGGATCGCCCGTTCGGTCGGCATGAGTAGGGCGTAGATCTCGTCCAGGTTCTTCTGCTCCAGCTCCTCGAGCGTTACGGCGTCCTCGATCGTGAAGAAGCCGGACTTGGTGCGCCGCAGCCACGCCATGGCGCCGCCGCAGCCGAGGACCTCGCCGATATCAGCGCACAGCGTGCGGATGTAGGTGCCCTTCGAGCAGTGGACGTGGAACGTCGCCTCGGGCGGCGAGAAGTCCCGGAAGTCGATCTCGTAGATGGTGACCGTCTTTGGCTCGCGCTCAACCTCGATGCCCTGCCGGTGCAGCTTGTAGAGGCGCTTGCCGCCGATCTTCTTGGCCGAGACCATCGGCGGGACCTGCTGGATCTCGCCCCGGAACTGCTCGAGCACGTGCGCGAACTCCTCGTTGGTCACGTTCACGTCGCGTTGTTCGAGCACGGTGCCGTCGAGGTCCTGCGTGTCGGTGATGACGCCGAGCCGCACGGTGGTGGTGTACTCCTTGTCGTCGTCGACGAAGTAGCGGACGGCCTTGGTCGCCTTGCCGATGGCGAGCACGAGCACGCCGACGCCGAGGGGGTCGAGCGTGCCGAGGTGGCCGATCTTGCGAATGCCCAGAATGCGGCGCGCGCGGTCCACCACGTCGTGCGAGGTGATGCCGGCCGGTTTGTCGATGACGAGGAATCCGTTCACGCGCTTCGCTCGACCTCCTTCAGGGCGTTTGTGAGTGCTTCAACGACCGTGTGCTCGACCGCGTCAACGCTGCCCTCGACCGTGCAGGCCGAGGCGCTCGGGTGGCCGCCGCCCCCCAGCTCGGCGGCGATTCGGCTCACGTCGAGCCGCTGCGTGTTCGACCGCAAGCCGACCCGGACGCTGCGGCCCCCTGGTTGCTCGCGCAAGATGGCGGCTGCCTCGACGCCGACGACGCTGCGCGGATACTGGACGAAGCGCCCGGTGTCTTCCATGACGGCGCCTGCCTCATCGAGCATCTGCTGGGAGATGCGCATCGTGGCGATGCGGTCGTTGTCGTGGAGCCGGAGCGTGCCGAGCGCGAGACCGAGCAGCGTGTAGCGCCGCTGGGGAAAGGCGCCGAACGTGTTCCGCCACACCTGGAACGGGTCGGCGCCGTGCTCGACGAGGGCGCCGGCAACTTGAAGCGCTCGTGCAGTCGTGTTGGCGAAGGCGAAGCCGCCGGTGTCGCTCAGGATCGAAGCGTAGAGGCACGTGGCTGCGTCGGCCGACAGCTCGACGCCCCACTCGGTGAAGAGCTCGAAGAGCATCTCGCCGACCGACGAGGCACGGGCATCGACCCAGTTGAGCGTGCCGAAGCGCTCGTTTCCCTTGTGGTGGTCGATATTGATGAGGACCGGAAAATCGGCCGGCCGAAACGGCGGCGCCTGGCCGAGACGGCCGACGCCGGCCGTATCAAGCGCGACGGCGACGTCGAACGAGGCGGCCGCCGGGTAGTCGGTCGATATCTCGCCGGCGCCGGGCAGGAACGCTTCCGGCTCGGCTATCGGCGACGGCGACCAGAGCCGGACGTGCTTGCCGCGCGCGCGCAGCACGGCGGCCAGCGCAAGCTGCGAGCCGATGCTGTCAAGGTCGGGATCCTCGTGCCCGAGGAGCGCGAACCGCTCCCCGCGCTCGAGCGCGGCGATCAGCTCAGCGAGGGGTGCATCGTCATGGCCTTGCTGTGCGGGTGGCACGGTCATTCGTCCGGCTCGTCGTTTTCTTCCGACGGCTCTCGCGGCGCGTCCCCGTTCGAGCTCTCGTCGTGCGCGTCCTGCTCGTGTATCTCGTCGAGCAGCTCTTCGACCCGGTAGACGGCGTCGAGGCTGCGGTCGAGCTTGAACTGGAGCTGCGGCATCGTGCGGATCGTGATGCGCCGGCCCAGCACGTGCTGGATGAAGCCGGCGGCCTTGTTGAGCTCGGCCGTGGTCGTGTGGCGCTGCTGCTCGTCGCCCATGACGCTGACGCGAATCGTCGCGTGCTTGAGGTCGGCCGAAACCTCGACGTGCGTGACGGTAGCGAACCCGATCCTGGGATTGGCGAGGTCGCGTTGGATGATCTGGCCGATCTCGCGCTTGAACAGCTCGTTGAGCTTGTGCGTGCGAAGTGACGCCATCGGACCCGGGGATTCCTCTACGCCGTGCTCAGATGAACGTGAGCCGGTAGTCGACCAGCTCGAGCTCGGGCTCGTTCTCGACGAGGTTCACGATCTTGGAGAGCACTTGGTTCGAGAACTTCTGCTCGTTGCTGACATGGGCGACGCCGAGCGAGCCGTGCCGGCGGGCGTCGCCACCGTCGACCTCGGCCACCGACACGTTGAACTTGTTGCGGATCCGGTCGCGCAGGCTGCGCATGCGCATGCGCTTATCCTTGAGACTTTGGGCTCCCGGGACACGCAGCTCGAGTTCGAGCAAGCCGACGATCATGGTTCGGCGTGGCTCACAAGGTCTGGGCCACCTTTTCGAGTTTGATGATGCGGATGGAGTCGCCGACCTCGATGTCGCTCCAGCCCTCGAGGCGGATGCCGCACTCGTAGCCGGTCTGCACCTCGCGCACCTCGTCCTTGAAGCGGCGCAGCGAGCCGATACTGCCCGACCACAGCACCTCGTCGTTGCGCCGCAGCTCGGCCTTGGCGCTGCGCTGCACGACGCCGTCACGCACGTAGCAACCTGCGATCATGCCGTAGCTGGACGACTCGAAGACCTGGCGCACTTCGGCTTGGCCGATCTCGACCTCGCGGGTCTCGGGCTCGAGCAGGCCCTCCATCGCGTGGCGAACATCGTCGATCACCCTATAGATGACCTCGTAGAAGAACAGCGGCACGCCGTCGCGCTTGGCCGCTTCCTCGACCTCGGTGTCGGCCTTGACGCGGAACGCGATGATCGACGCCTCCGAGGCGGCCGCGAGCATCACGTCGGACATGTTGACCTCGCCCACGTTGGAGTGGACAACCGACAAGCCGACCTTTTCTGTGCTGAGCGACTCGAGGTTCTTGGCCACGGCCTCGACCGAGCCCTGGACATCGGCCTTGATGATGACGTTGAGTTCCTTCTTCTCGGCGGCTGCCCGCAGGCTGAACAGCTCCTCGAGCGTGGTGGGCCGAGCCCGTTCGGCGGCAGGCTCGGGTTTGCCGCCCTTGGCGGCTTCGGCCGCACGCCGCGCCTGCTTGTCGGTTTTCATGACCCGGAACGACGCACCGGCGCTCGGCGCCCCATCGAGGCCGAGAATCTCGACCGGTATCGACGGCCCGGCCTCGCTGACAGCGTTGCCGCGGTCGTCACGGAGGGCCTTGACCTTGCCGTGGTATTCGCCGCTGACGACGCAGTCGTTGACCCGGAGCGTGCCCTTGCGAACGATGACCGAGGCAACCGGGCCGCGCCCGGGATCGAGCTCCGATTCGATCACGATGCCCTCGCCGCGCCGCAGCGGGTTGGCGCGCAGCTCGAGCATCTCGGCCTGGAGCAGGATCATCTCGAGCAGATGATCGAGCCCCTCCCTGCTGACAGCGGAAACCTGGCAGACGATCGTCTCGCCTCCCCAGTCCTCGGGCATAAGCTCGCGCTCGGAAAGCTGGCGCCGGACGCGGTCCGGGTCGGCCGCAGGCAGATCGCACTTGTTGACCGCGACCAGGATCGGCACGCCGGCGTTTCGCGCGTGGTTGATCGCCTCGATCGTCTGCGGCATGAGGCCATCGTCGGCCGCCACGACGAGGACAACGAGGTCGGTCGTGTTGGCCCCGCGCTGGCGCATGGCGGTGAACGCTTCGTGACCGGGCGTATCAATGAAGGTGATGATCTGGTTGTTGAAGACGATCTTCGAGGCACCGATGTGCTGGGTGATGCCGCCGGATTCGCCGGCAACCACCTGCGTGTCGCGGATCGCGTCGAGGATCGACGTCTTGCCGTGGTCGACGTGGCCCATCACGGTTACGACCGGCGGCCGCGGCTGGAGATGTTCGGGCTCCGGCTCGGGCAGCGCGAGCTCGACCTCGATGCCGAGCTCGTTGGCCAGAATGAGGATCGCGTCCTCGTCGAGCTCCGCCTCGGCGAACGAGTCGACGCCGAGGTCATCAAGGACGGGCCGCAGCACCTCGACGCCCTTGTGGAACATACGCGCGAGGGTCGCCACGGTCGGCAGTTGCTCGATCTTGACGTGCGTGATGACCGGCTCGCGCTTCTTCGGCGGCGCCTCGGGTTTGGGCTTCTCGGCCACCGGCGCGGCGGGACGCCTTGGCCATGTCGGCCTCCGGCGAACCACCTTGCGGATGATCTTGCGGATGACCTTCTTCTTGACGGGTGTCGCGGCCGGTGCGGCCGGCACCGCGCCGCCGAGTTCGGCCGCAAGCGACTCGAGCTCCTCCTTCGGCGCGACCGCCTTCGGCGGTGCGGCCTTGACGGGCGGTGGTCTCTCCGGCCACTTGACGACAACGGCCTCACCGTCGGGGCCCAAGCCGTCTGCGCGCACCAACGGCGGCTCGACGGCGGCCTCTGCCTCAGGCGTTTTCTCCTCGGGCGCGGCTTCGGGTGCCGCGACAGGGACTTGCTCGACGGGGAGTTCTTCGACGGCGACAGCAGGTTCTTCGGGCGGTCTCTTCGTGATCTTCTTCTTGACGACGGCCTTCTTGGCCGGTTCTTTCTTCGTGACCTTCTTCTTGGCCACCGCTTCCTGCTTGGCCGGCTTCTTCGCCGCCTTCTTGGCCGGCCTCTTCCTGATCTTGCTCTTCTTCGGCGTGCGGATGATGGTCGCGCCCACCGGCACGCCGGCGAGCTTCATGGCCACCTTGACGCTGAGCTCGTTGGCGAGCTTCTCGTCGAGGGGGGCCGTGGCAGACTTCAGCTCGTGGCCCAGCTCGTGGGCGTGCTTGACGAACTCGGCCGGCGCGATGCCGAGACTCTTGGCAACCGTTGTCGCTGTGCGTTTACTCAACGGCGTTCCCCCCTTCCTCGGGTGCCGCCGTATCGGGCCGCTTCTGTTCGGTTTCTTCGCCCTCCGAGGCGACGGCTTCGCCTTCCGAGGCGACCTCTTCGCCTTCCGAGGCGACCTCTTCGCCTTCCGAGGCGACCTCCTCGCCCTCTGAGGCGGCCTCCTCGCCCTCTGAGGCGGCCTCCTCGCCTTCCGAGGCGACCTCTTCGCCTTCCGAGGCGACCTCCTCGCCCTCTGAGGCGGCCTCCTCGCCCTCTGAGGCGGCCTCCTCGCCTTCCGAGGCGGCTTCTTCGCCTTCCGAGGCGACGTGTTCTTCTTGTGCCGCGGCCTCGGGAGGCTGCTCGTCCTCTTCTTCAGGCACCTCTTCGTAGACGGTGA
>CAYUZG010000029.1:8975-11592 GCA_964449605.1 uncultured Verrucomicrobiota bacterium
GCGGCCTCGGGAGGCTGCTCGTCCTCTTCTTCAGGCACCTCTTCGTAGACGGTGACGGTCTCGTATTCGACCTCTTCGCCCTCGGTGCCGGGCTCGACTTCCTCGTAGACCTCGATGACCTCTTCGCTGATGAGGTCTTCCTTCTCGGCCGCGATCTGGTCGACGCTGATTATGTCGACGTGCCAGCCGGTCAGTTTCGAGGTGAGCCGCGCGTTCTGGCCGCGCTTGCCGATGGCGAGCGAGAGCTGGTCATCGTGAACAATGACGCGGACGCGCTTGCTGGCCTCGTCGATCTCCATGTCCTTGACGTGCGCCGGGCTGAGCGCTTCCTCGATGTAACGGCGCGGCTCGGCGTGCCAGCGGATGATGTCGATCTTCTCACCGCTGAGCTCGCGGACCACGTTCTTGACACGCGAGCCGCGCATGCCGACGCACGCGCCGACGGGGTCGATCCGGTCGTCGGTCGACATGACGGCGACCTTGGTCCGATGGCCCGGCTCGCGCGCGAGGCTCTTGATCACAACGGTGCCCTCGGCGATCTCGGGGATCTCGAGGCTGAAGAGCTTGACTATCAGCTCCTTGGTCGTACGCGACAGGATGATCTCCGGGCCGCGCGCGCCCTCGCGCACGTCGACGATCACGGCACTGATGCGGCTGCCGATCGGGTAGCGCTCGCCGTGGACCTGCTCCTTGAGCGGCAGGATTGCCTCGGCCCGGCCGATCTCGACGATGAGGGTGCCGTGGCTGTAGCGGCGGACGATGCCCGTGGCAAGCGTGCCGATCTTGTCAGCGAACTCGCCCAGGATGATGTCCTTCTCGGCCTCGCGCAGCTTCTGGATGATCACCTGGCGCGCGGTCTGCGCCGCGATGCGGCCGAAGTCCTCGGGGGTGACCTCCATCTGCATCACGTCGCCGATCTTGACGGTCTTATCCTGTGCGCGCGCCTCGCTCAGGTCGATCTCCTCGAGCCCGTCGGCGCCGGACTGGACGACGCGCAGGTTGGCAAACACCTTGATCTCGGCCGTCTCGGGGTTGATGCTCACGCTCAGGTCGTGGCCGGTGCCGAGGCTCTTCTTCGAGGCGGTGACGAGGGACGACTCGACCGCGGCGATGATCGTCTCGCGCGAGATGCCTTTCTCCCGCTCGATATACTCGAGGACCTGTAGGAG
This sequence comes from uncultured Verrucomicrobiota bacterium, assembly GCA_964449605.1. Lineage (GTDB taxonomy): Bacteria > Auribacterota > JABMQX01 > JAFGEW01 > JAFGEW01 > CAYUZG01. Next base: position 10,145 of record CAYUZG010000029.1, read on the forward strand.
TTCGCTGCTCATCGGCCGTATGTCTCGACACCTCCAGAGAACACAAAAGAGCGGGCTGCTACCCACTCTTGGCACAGCAAGTTCGTCTACGCTATTGTCTCCCAGATGATTGCGGCGGTGTCAAGCACATTTTTCGCCCCCAGGGCGAACTGGGGTTTTCCCGCAGGGGCGGTTCCCTCATGAATCAGGCAATCCGGGCAGTTGTCTTTGATATGGACGGGACGCTGTACGCGTCCGAGGCCTTGGACCGCCAGTACACCGAGGCCGTGGACGCCTACATCGCCGAGCGGCGCGGCCTCTGAGGGCCGGGTGAGGTACTCGGCGAAGCCCAGCGCCACTCCTAGAGCGGCATCTCGACGATGCGGTAGCGCTTGCTGAGGCGGGCGCCCATCTGCTCGAGCGGCTTGTTGATGAGGCGGTTGTCCTCGAGCATCCAGCTCATCTCGGAGACGCGGAACCCGGCAGCCACGGTGCGGCGCACGATCTCGACAAGGAAGACGCTCTCGATCCCGCGCTTCTGATACGCCTGGCGGGTGCCAAGCGTGATGGTGCGCAGCGCCGTGAGCTTCTTGAGGCCGAAGACCAGCTTGAACAGGCCGGTCGGGAAGAGGCGCCCGTTCATGCGCGCAAGGATCTTGTTGATGTCGGGCAGCGAGAGGCAGAAGGCGATCGGGTCGCCATCCTTCTCGGCGATCTGCACGCACGCGGGCCGGACGATCGGCTTGACCTCGCGCGCAAAGTGGTCGAACTCGCGGTCCGTCATCGGCACGAAGCCCCAGTTGCGGCTCCACGCGTCGTTGTAGACCCGCTTGATCCGCTCAACGTCCGCCCAGAAATCCGTCATGTCAAGATCACGGATCGTGAAACCGACGCGCTGCTGGATCTTCGCCGCGAGCGGTTCGTAGCGGCTCAGGTCGACGATGCCGGTATCGATATGCCAGGCGAACAGGTCCATCGCCTTGCGCAGGCCGGACCGCTCGGCCAAGTCGAGGTAGTACGCGTGCGTGTACGGCATCATGATCGCCGGGAGCGCGTTGTGGCCCTCGACAAGGAAGCCGAGCTCCTCGTTCGTCGAGAAGTTCATCGGGCCGCGCATCGCGGTGCGCCGGCGCACGCGGAGCCACTCGGCCGCCGTCGCGAAGAGCGCCTCGCCGACTGAGGCGTCATCGATGCACTCGAAGAACCCGAAGAAGCCGACTGTGTCGCTCCAGTAGTCGTTGTGGGCGTGATTGACGTGGGCAGCGATGCGGCCGACCGGTTCGCCGCCGCGCCAGGCGACGAACAGCTCGACGTCGGCGTGGTCGAAGTACGGGTTTTTTCGCGGGTTGAAACGGCCCTTCTCGCTCACGAGCAGCGGCGGGACCCAACACGGCGAGTCTCTGTACAGACGCCACGGGAGCCGAATGAAGGCGCGCCGCTCGCGACGCGACTTGACGGGCCGCACTTCA
>CAYUZG010000029.1:11692-16707 GCA_964449605.1 uncultured Verrucomicrobiota bacterium
CTAGATAAGGCCGTGCTTCCTGCCGGCCTTCTCGAAGACGTCGAGGACCTCGTCGAGCTCCTCGTCCGAGTGCGTTGCCATGTAGCTCGTACGGATGAGCGACTGGCCCGGCGGTACGCCGGGCGGGACGAAAACGTTAGCGTAGACGCCGTTCTCGAACAGCTCCTTCCAGAAGAAGATCGCCTCGTACATGTCGCCGATGAGGATGGCGAGGATGGCGCCGCCGCTCGGCCGCACGGTGAATCCGAGGCTCTCGAAGCCGTCTTTCATCCGGGCCGTGATCCGCATCACCCGCTCCATCCGCTCGGGCTCGGCCTGCATGATGTCGAGCGCGGCGAGGCAGGCCGCAACCGCCGGCGGCGGCATCGCAGCCGAGAAGATCAGCGCGCGCGCGTTGTGGCGCACGTAGTCCATCACCACGCGCTCGCCGGCAAGGAAGCCGCCGAGCGAGGCGAAGCTCTTCGAGAATGTGCCCATGATGATGTCGACACGGTCGCCGACGCCGAAGTGGTCGCACACGCCGGCGCCGCAGCGACCAAGCACGCCGATGCCGTGTGCGTCGTCGACCATCACGCGCACGCCGTAACGCTCGGCGATGTCGCAGAGCTCCGGCACGGGGCACAGCTCGCCCGTAACCGAGTAGACCCCGTCGACGACAACGAGCTTGCCGGCACACTCATGGTTGTTGCTCACGACGCGTTCGAAGTCGGCCATGTCGTTGTGCTTGAACTTGACCACCTTGCCCCAGACCATGCGGGTCGCTTCCATGATCGAGGCGTGGTCCTCGCGATCGACGAAGACGGCGTCGTTCTTGCCGACCAGGGTCGAGATCGCACCGAGGTTGGTCTGGAACCCGGTCGAGAACACGAGTGCCGCTTCCTGGCCGGTGTGTGCGGCGAGGCGTTCCTCGAGCTCGTTGTGGATGTCGAGATTGCCGTTGAGGAAGCGCGAGCCCGTGCAGCCCGAACCGTATTTCTCGATGGCGTGAATGGCCGCCTCGCGCACTTTCGGGTGCATGGTCAGGCCGAGGTAGTTGTTCGAGCCGACCATGATGACGCGGCGCCCGCTGACGATCGAGCGCGTGTCGGTGGCTGACTGCACCTCGAGGAAGTACGGGTAAACGCCCTTGGCTTTGGCCTCGTCGGCAGCCGTGTAGTTGCGGCACTTCTCGAAGAGGTCGACTTTGGTTGCTTCACCCATTTTGACTTGCTGCTCCCCTAGCGCCCTCCTATCATGGCCCGGCCCCACAAAGCCGTTCCGGGGGACGCGCTCGCAAGCTCGACGAGGGCGGAACTGGATCCGACGTACCTTTCGGACCGGAATCGTAGGCACCGGACGACGCGGTGTAAAGGGTTTTCTGTGGCGAAAGCGCTCGTGACAGGCAGCACGGGTTTCCTCGGCAGCCACGTCGTCGAGGCCCTCGCGGGGCGCGGCGACGAGGTGCGCTGCTTGGTTCGCCGCACGAGCAACCTGCGTTGGCTGCGAGCGCTGCCGGTCGAGTACGCCGTGGGCGAGCTCCGGGACCCTGAGTCGCTGCGGCGCGCGGTCGATGGGGTCGAGGTCGTCTATCACGTCGCGGCCGCGCTCGCGGCGACGACCGACGCCGGCTTCGACGCAGTCAACTTCCACGGCACGCGCGCGCTCGCCGAGGCCTGCCTCGAGTCGCACGCGCCGATTCGGCGATTCGTCTACGTGAGCAGCGTGGCCGCCTGCGGCCCGTCACGCGACGGCCGGCCGCTGCACGAGTCGATGCCCGAACGGCCGGTCTCGGCCTACGGCCGCAGCAAGCTGCGTGGCGAGCGGGCGCTGCGTGAGCTTGCCGACGAGCTGCCGATCACCATCCTGCGGCCGCCCGTCATCTTCGGGCCGCGTGACCCGAACCTGCTGCTGTTCTTCCGGCTCGTCCGGCGCGGCATCCGGCTCCAGATGGGCCCGTCGAGCCGGAGCACGACCGATTTCGCATACGTCGGCAACGTCGCGCACGCGGCCGTGCTGGCGGGCACGGCGCACACGCGGTCGGGCGAGGTGTACCTCGTCGGCGAGGGCGTGGGCCGGCGATGGGACGAGATCGTCGATGCACTGGCCGAAGTTCTCGGCGTGCGTGGCGTGCGCATCCAGGTGCCGCCGTTCTTCACGTGGCTGCTCGGCGAGCTCGGCACGTTGCGCGCGACGCTGACGGGCCGACCCGCGATGCTCGACCGCGGCAAGGCGCGCGAGTTCCTGCAGCAGTCGTGGGCGATGGACATCGCCAAGGCCAAGCGCGATCTCGGCTACGAGCCTGTCGTCGGCTTCCGCCGCGCCCTCGAGCTGACCGTCGCCGGATACCGGGCCATCGGCTGGCTCTGACCGGCCGCATCGGCCGGCTGTGACCAGCCGCAGCGGCTGGCTTTGAGCAGCCGCAACTCCTGTCGCTCTTGACGACCCCTGATCGGCACGGTATATGCACTAGGCAGACCACCTGATGCTCCTGGGGTGACGAGATGAAGACAACACGCCGAGGCAAGCCATGATTGCATTGACCAGGTTAGCCGCCTTTGCTCTTGCGCTCGCCGTTGTCGGCCTGTGTGTGCCGACCTCGCCGGCGCAGCAGTCGGTTTCGTACATGTCGGAGGTCGACACCATTGTCGACCAGTTCGAGCAGATTCAAGCCTCGATCGAGGTCGCGTTCCGCGGCGACAGCTACATCAGAAGCCTCCAGTCGCTGCGGTACCGTTTGAAGCGGCTCGACGAGTCGTTCGCGTCCCGTCCAGAGGCTCGCTACGCATCGTTCGCGCTGGCACACACGATCGAGGACACCTACCTCTCGTTGATCAAGAAGATGCGCGAGGGGAACGGCCCGCCGCCGGATGAGGCGATCCAGCAGGTCGCCACGCTGAACCAATCGCGCCTCCAAGTGCTCAAATCGGCGCTCAAGGCCGAGCGCATCGGCGGCGGCGAGGACGGCTGGACAGCCGTGATCGAGACGTACTTCCAACTTCAGGACTACAACCGTGCGGTGTCGATGGCGGAGCTCGCCGCCAGATCGTACCCCGAGAGCGCGGCTCTGCTGGCGAAGCTCGAGGAGGTGCGCGGGCGCATCGAGTCGGTCCGGACCGCCCTGACCGAGGCGAATCGCCTGATCGAGAACAAGGAGTACCGCGCGGCCATCGCATTGCTGGACGAGCTTGGGGAGCTCGCCGCCGACGATGCGACCGTCCAGGAGCTCCGCCGGACGGCCCAGGAAGCGCTGGCCGCGATCGACGAGCTGCGCCTCAAAGCGATGGGCGCCGAGCACGCGGGCGATCACAAGGCGGCGTACGCGGCGTGGTCGAAGGTGCTCGATCTCGAACCCGGCAACGAGGAAGCGCTCAAGCAGATCGCGGCGTACAAGGAGAAGTACAGGATCGTCACCCGGCGCGTCTACCGGACCTGCCCCAACTGCGGCGGCACCGGCGACTGCGAGGTGTGCAAGGGCTCGAAGGTCTGCCTCGTCTGCAACGGCTACGGGCGATGCACGCGCTGTAAGGGTCGCGGCTACTATGCCTCCACGTGCCCGCACTGCCTGTGCCAGGAGTGCAAGGGCAGTGGCCGATGCGCCGCCTGCGGCGGTGACGGCCTCGTCTACTGCCCGCAGTGCCGGGGCAAGGGCTACTTCACGACGAGGGAGACGCGCACGTGCCCGCTCTGTCGCGGCACGGGCAGGTCGACCATCTCGGAGGGGTCGCCGTGCTCGAACTGCGGCGGCACGGGCAAGATCACGGTCACGGTGGACAAGCCGTGTCCGCGGTGCGGCGGTCGGAAGGTCGAGCGCTGCACACACTGCAAGGGGCGCGGCATTTGCCCCGCGTGCGGCGGACGAGGACGTGCTGAAACGTGCAGCGTGTGCCGAGGTCTCGGCCGGATCATCACCGAATGCCCGTACTGCAAAGGCACGGGCATCTGCCTGACCTGTGACGGCAAGGGCACGTGCCGGTTCTGCAAAGGGACCGGCCGCTGCGCGGTGTGTGCCGGCAAGCGGGTGCTGATCCAGGAGCTCGAAGAGGAGCTGCTCGAAGGCGAGGAGGCAGGCACACTCGCCATCATCACCGAGCCGAGTGGCGCCCAGAGCTTCTTCGACGACGAAGAGGCCGCTATGACGCCGACCGACGCGCGAACGATCAGCCCCGGCGAGCATACGCTGCGAATCGTCAAAGACGGCTTCGTCCCGCTCGAGGTCGAGATCGACGCCGACGAGGATTCGATCATCGAGGTCAACGTCACGCTCATCCCGGAAGAGCTCGACCAGTTGCGCGTGCTCGCGGTGAGCGCGCAGCGGCACCGGGTCCTGTTCAAGCACTACACGAAACGGCCTGACGGCTCGTTCCTCGCCTCGCTCACCGTCGACGGCAGGAACCGCTGGGTCAAGAACGGTGAAGACGTGCTCGGCTTCCGCGCCGCGCGGCTCGAGGACATCACCAAGGAGGAGTACAGCCGGCGCCTCGGCGCAACCAAGGTGATCGATTACTCGAAGCTCATCCTGACCAACCGCAGTGACCAAGAGATCGCACTCACCCTCGGCGCGCCCGTGCTGGTGACCAGCTACGTCGCCAAGCTCTACGACAAAGAGTACAACGCGTCGTGGACGGCGCGCGAGGGCACCCGGTTCGGAGGCAAGGAGGTCAAGAGCATCACCAGCGACCGCGTCATCCTCATCGACGAGGATGGCCAGGAGCTCACCCTTCCCGTCCGCTAAAGGATCTCTAGACAGGATCGACAGGATTCACAGGATTTGCAGGATTCCATGATCCGGTGAATCCTGTTGATCCTGTCTAGAACCTCTTCCTACAGCTCCGCGGTGTCGCCTTCGTGGGGGACGTCGGCGGGGTAGCCCATCTCGCGCAGGGTGTCGGCGAAGGCGATCGACTGGTCTTCGTCGCCGTGGACGACGAAGAAGTGCTCGACGTCGCTCCGGCAGCGCTGGACGTACTCGAGCAGCTCGACCCGGTCGGCGTGGGCGCTGAACGCGTTGAGAACCTCGACCCGGGCCTTGCGCTTGT
>CAYUZG010000030.1:0-16392 GCA_964449605.1 uncultured Verrucomicrobiota bacterium
CGGACCCGAACACGCTCGCCCGAGCGCTCGACGGGCGACGCCGCCTGCGCTAGCAGTGGAGAAGGCGCGAATGGGCAAGCCGACGGTCGCCATCATTGGCGCCTCGAACGACCGGTCGAAGTACGGCAACAAGGCCGTGCGCGCGTACCTGCGCCAGGGCTACGATGTGTACCCCGTCAACCCGAAGAAGGAGACGGTCGAGGGGTTGGAGAGCTACGCGTCCGTGCTCGACGTGCCCGTCGAGCTTGACCGGATCAGTGTGTACGTCCCGCCGGCCGTCGGGCTCACGCTGCTCGACGAGATCGCGGCCAAGAACGCGAAGGAAGTCTGGATCAACCCGGGCGCGGAGTCCGGCGAGGTGCTTCGTCGCGCCGCGGAGCTCGGCCTCGAGCCGGTTGTGGCGTGCTCGATCCTCGGCGTCGGCGATGACCCCGATCGCCTGTAGCACACGACGAATGAACCGAGTTGCTCATATCATCGCCGTTCTTCTTGCCGTCGGCATCGCCGTCGGCTGCGGGCTGAAGAAGCGTGAGCCGCGGGATGCGCGTGAGCCGACGGTCGTCGAGGAACCCGTCGGCGACGGCGAGCAGGCGCTCGACATCGAGGCCGAGATCGACGCCGCTCCCGGCGAGGCCGAAGCACCGCTGCCGATGGAGAGCGAGTTCCTTGACTGGCGCGTGACGGTTGACGAGGCGCCCCATCCGGGCCGGACGACGGGCCGCCTGACGCGCACCGTGACGTTCGATCTGACGAACACGCTCGAGCGGCTGCTGACCGGCCAGATCGTCGTCGAGGCCCCGCCTGGCGTGTCGCTCGTGCCGGGCGAGACGATCGGCTGGCGTCTGCGGGGCGGCCGGTCGGCGGCGATTCCGGCCCGGGTCACCATCGTCGAAGGCGCGCGGCTCGGCCGGGTGACGCTGCCGATCACGATCACGGTGCAGGGGGAGGAGTACCGTGCGGGCCGGCTCGAGCTGTGGAAGTGGCTCGACGTGCGCACGATCGGCCCGTTCCCCGTCGAGGCGGGCAATCTCGGCGTCGCCTGTCCGCCCGAGAAGGAGGTCGACTTCGACACGGGCTGCGAGTGGCAGGGAACCGAGTTCGGCTGGCGGCGCCTGCCGCTGAAGGCGCTGCAGCCCGACGGGCTGATCGACTTCCGCCAGCTCTACGGCGACGCCGCAACGGGGTGCGCGTACGCCGCCATGCATCTGCACGCTGAGGCAGCGGCCGGTGTGGTGGTCGCATTCCGGTGCGAGAGCCCGAGCGTGGTGTGGCTCAACGGGAAGCAGGTGGTCAACGCGCCGGTCCGACGGACGAAGGAGTCGATGACCGAAGTAACGCTCAAGCGGGGCGCGAACACGATTCTGGTCAAGTGCTGCCGCGCGGATGAGCGATGGGCCTTCGTGCTTAACGTGGTGGCCAAGTACGGCGACCTGCCACCGGGCGTGAGGTTCGACCTCGTGCTGAGGGGTCATCTCGAGAAGGAAACGACGGGCACTCCCACCACCGCCGGTTCCGGTGAGTAAACGGCCGTTCCCGGCTGTCCGTTACCCGCGCCTGACGAGCTGCAGCTCGACCTCCCGCTTGAACAGGTCAACGCGCCTGAGTCTGACCGTGAGCGGCATGCCGACCCGGAACACCTTCCTGCGCCGCCGGCCGACGAGCCGCCTGCTCGCCCGGTCGAAGCGGTAGTAGTCGTCGGTGAGCGACGAGACTCGCACGGTCCCCTCGACGAGGTAGTCGACAAGGCTCACGAGCATGCCGAACGACTTGATGTCGCGCACGATCCCGTTGAGCAGCGGCGGTCGGCGTTTCTTGGCGAGCTGCTCGAGGTAGCGGAGCGTGGCGATCGTGCGGAGCTCCGATTCCGCTTCGTCGGCCGTGCGCTCGGTCTCGGAGCTGTGCGCGGCGGTCTTTGCGAGGGCCTCTTCGAGCTCGGCGCGCGCCTGCGTGCCGCGCGGCGTGGCGGCGTCGAGGCAACGGTGCACGACGAGGTCGGGGTAGCGCCGGATGGGCGAGGTGAAGTGCAGGTACGCGTCCGAGGCGAGCCCGTAGTGGCCGACGTTGTTGGGATCGTAGCGCGCGAGCTTCATCGACCGCAGGTAGGCCACGCTGAGCGGGTGCGCTTCCGGCGTGCCCTTGGCTTCGTCGAGCACGCGCTGGATGTCGCGCGCCGACGGCTCGGCCGAGATCTCGTGGCCGAAGTGGCGTGCGAGGGCGGCGAACTCGGCGAGTCTCCTGTCGTCCGGCTCCTCGTGCACCCGGTAGATGGTCGGCCGGCGCTTCGTGGTCAGGTGCTGGGCGACGGTTTCGTTTGCGGCGATCATGAACTCCTCGATGAGGCTGTGCGCGTCGTCGCGGCTCTCGATCTCGATCGACTCGACCTGGCCGCTCGGTCCGACGATCGGCTTCGACTCGGGCAGGTCGAAGTCGATGCCGCCACGCGCGCGGCGGCGCTGCCGCAGCACCTGGCCGAGCGCGGCCATGTCGCGGAGCGTCTTGGCGAAGCGTGAGCTGCGTTTCCCGTCGAGGATCGCCTGCACCTCTTCGTACGAGAAACGCTGCTTCGAGTTGATGATGCTCCGGCAGATGTCGTAGCGCGCCAGAACGCCGTCGCGGCTGAATGTCATGATGACCGACCGCGTGAGGCGGTCAACGTGCGGCCGGAGGCTGCACAGCTCGTTCGACAGCTTCGGCGGCAGCATCGGGATGACGGTGTTGAGCAGGTAGCAGCTCGTGCCGCGCGTCGCGGCCTCTTCGTCGAGCGCGCTGCCTTCTGGCACGTAGTGGGCCACGTCGGCGATGTGCACGCCCACGACCGAAGTGCCGTCGCGGCCGCGCCGGAGGCTGACGGCGTCGTCGAAATCCTTGGCCGTTTTCGGGTCGATCGTAAAGGTCTCATCGCCGCGGAGGTCTCGCCGGGCGGCGATCTCGGCGGGCAGGATCGTCCCGGCCAGTCGACGCACTTCGGCGAAGACCTTTCGTGGAAATCCTCGTGGGAGCCTGTAGCGCGCGATGACGGACGCGATATCGGTCTTGATGTCGCCGCTTGGCCCGAGCACCTTGACGATCGCGCCCTCGGGGTTGAGGTGCTTCGACTCCCACTCGGTGATCTTGGCGATCACCTTGTCGTCCACGCGCGCCGGGCCGAGCGCTTCGTCCGGGATGAGCACGTCCTGGAAAATCGCCGGGTTGTCGGGCAGGACGTAGTGGAAGTGGCCCGTCTTGCGCAGCGTGCCGACGATCTGCGATGTGCGGCGCTTGATGATGTCGACGATCACGCCCTCGGGCCCCTTCGCGCGCTTGTGCGGGGCGCTCGGGATGCAGCGCACGACGACCGTGTCGCCGTCGAGCGCGGTCGACATGTTCTCGCGGTGGACGTAGACGTCGTCGAGGGCGCTGTCGGCGGGCGTGACGAAGCCGAAGCCCTGCGGATGAGCACGCAGCACGCCGGTGACGAGCTCGTCGCGTCGTGGGATCGTATAGAGCGGGCCTTTGAGGCGGATCAGCTCGCCGCGACGGACCAGCTCTTTGAGCGCGGCTCGTGCGGCGGCCCGCTGGTCGTCGTGCAGATCGAGCCGCGACATGATTGCCCGCCGCCGGATGGGCCGCCCTTTCTCGGCGCGGACAAGTTCGAGGATGCGTGTGGTGAGTTCGATCGCTTCTTCCCCCGGTGCCGGGCCGCCTATGCTAGTCGGCCGGTTCTTCGATCCTCTCGACGTCGATTCGTTTGCCGTCCACAACGACGTTGACGGGCACGTTCCCCTTCAGGACGACGACGCCCCCTGGGCGCACGTTCTGGAGGCCGTCGGGCTCGTCGTCGAGCTTGCCGACGGCTTCATCGGCCGCGTCCCCGGCTCTCAGCTCGCGGACAAGCGCCCGGTCGAGCGTGATCTGGCCGACGACGCCGGTGTCGAGCACCATTGTACCGGCGTCGAGGCGCACCAATCGGCCGGTCAGGCGGTCATCGTTGACGAGCGTGACGAGGAAGCTCCTTGGCTCGGCCGACGTCGCGGCCTGCCGGTAGAAGGTGACCGACGCGACGTACTCGCGCGGTATGTCGACGGGATCTTTGTCGTAGTTCGTCTTCATCAGGACGGTGGCGTCGTCGACGGAGACCACCGTGCCGGACACCTCGTCGGTATTCGCCAGGCAGACGATGTCCCGCCCGCGTGCCTTGGCTTCCGTCGCGAGCAAGCGTCCGCCGCCGAGGCGGCGGATGGTGATTTCGTCGAAGCTGCCGACGCTGTCGGTGCGCAGAATGACATAGCGGCCGCTCGTGATCGGCTCGGGGTCGCGGTAGCGAAACACATCGTTCCCGTCGACGGTCAGGATGATGTGGCCGTTGGTCGGATCGTAGTCGAGGAGGAACTGCGTGTGCTTGATGCGCTTCGGCAGCTTGTAGGTGGCGAGGTACTGCTGATTGCCGTTGCGGACCTTGTAGAGATAGATGCTCTGGCCCTGCGCCATGATCAGGTACGAGGCGCCGCCATGCACGGAGGTGTCGTTGTCGGCGAAGACGTAGAACCCGTACGAGTAGCCGGCGACGAGGTTGATGACCCACTCGTACTCGAACCGGCCGTCCTGGACGAGCTGGAGCGTCGCGTTGGAGAACGAGGCGTTCCGCTCCTTCTGCACGAGGGCGCCGCCCTCGATCACCCACGTGCCGCTGACGGGCTCGATGCGCTTGAGATCGTCGGACTCGAAGTCGTTGCTGTAGACGGTAAACGGCTCCCGCTCGAAGATGAGCCCGGTGAGCCGTTCGGTCTTCACCTCGATCTGGTCGCCGGCGCTCGTCACGGCCTTGAGGACGCCGTCGCCGAGATGATCGAGTCGGACGCTCAGACGGTCGCCGTTGGGGAAGACAAGCCGGTCCGTCGGGGATTCCGGCACCTCGTCGTGGGTGCGAAAGAGAGCGAGTGTGGTGCTTCCGACCGGTACGCGCACCTCGCCGTCGACGAGATCGCCCTCAACGACAAAAACTTCGTCGTCGAGCCGCAGGATGGTGCCTGTGATCTTGTCGCCGTTGCGCAGGTGGAGCACGTCGTGTGCCTGCGGGTTCGCGAGGGGGATCTGCTCGAGCTGCTGGGCAGGTGGCCTCTGGGCGAAGGCGCCCCCGGCGCAGAGCAGCACGGCAAGCGCCGCGGCGAGCGCGCCTGTTCGACTGCTGCGTGGGCTCATCGGTTTCTTCCTCTCTCGTGCCTGCGTGCGTCCAGGCGCGTTCGCGCAGGCTGCTGTGTTGCCCATCTAGCGTTGGTAGATGGGCAGGTATCGCCAGCTCACCTCGAGGGCGAGCAGCGCCATCGCCGTCGCGTAATGCTTGCCGCCGGCCGAGCCGGTTTCCGGCCAGCTCCCGCGGTCCGGGCCGGACTTGATCTGGAGGCGGAGCAGTTGCTCGGTCACGTCGCGGTCCCACGCCTTCCACTCGGCGCCGCCGTACTGGTACATGGCCTGGGCGCAGTAGTAGGTGGCGTAGTAGAAGTACGAGCCCGGATGGCGCGGCGGGGTGTTCTTGATGTACTCGACGCCCTTGGCCACCTTTTCGTTGTCCTCCCTGCCGAGGAGCTGCAAGACGAGCGTGCCGATCCCCGTGCGGGCCGTCCCCGGCGCGCCGCCCGGCGTGTAGGCGAACCCGCCATAGGCGTAACACGACTCGATGTAGTCGAGGCCCTTCTCGATTGTCTTGTGCGGCACGTTGATGCCGGCGTTGGCGGCGGCGCGCAGCGCGACGAGCTGGCACCCGCTCACCGTGATGTCGTCGTCGGCCGGCCGCGGCTGGTAGCGCCACCCGCCGCGGCTGTTCTGGGTGCGCACGATCAAATCGACGGCCTTGCGCAGCGCGCGCTCGATCTCGGGCCGTTTCGACATGCCGTACGCCTCGGCCAAGGCGAGCGTGGCGAAGCCGTGGTTGTACATCGGCGCGGCGCCGGTGCGCGAGATGAGGCCGTCCTCCTGGGCGCTCGTCAAGATGTAGTCGAGCGCCTTGTCGATCGTGTCCTTGTAGGGGCCGCGGCCGGGCACCTCGCCGTGGGCGAAGAACGCCAGCAGGATGATGCCGACGACGCCGGGGCTGTTGCCGTATTGCCCCGGCCATGAGCCGTCGTCGTTCTGCTGCTCCTTGAGGTTGTCGAGGCCGGCCGTGACGGCCTGGCGCACTTGGGGTGAGACGTCCGCCGCGGCGTAGGGCGCGAGCGTGGCCGCGACGAGCACCGCGCCGGTCAGCACGCTCAACGCTCTTTTCCATGGTGTCTGGCTGCTCATAGTCGGCGCCTCAGAACGGGTTCTCCTCTTCCGACAGCCGGCGGTAATAGAGGCTCAGCAGCTCGCGGAAGCTCTCGGGGTACTTCTCGCTCCAGGCCTGGAGCAGCTCGCGGCGCAGCCGTTCGGGCAGCTCCAGCTCGGCCATCGGACCGCCCGGCAGCTGGCGCAGGCTCGACGGCAGGTTGAGTCCGCTGCGATTGCCGGTCCCGCCCCTGCCGCTGGTCATGCCCATCGCCTGCATCATCGACTGGAGTTGCGCTTCGAGGCCGAACATCAACTGCTCGAGCTCGGCCAGGATCTTGTCCTGCTCCTCCTGCGTGTCCTTGCCGGTGCGGAGGTCTCGGAGCATATCAGAGACCGCGCGCATGCGCTCGCCGATCTTGCCGAGCGGCTCGAGCAGCCTGCTCAGTTCGACCACCTCGTCGCCCAGGCGTCCCTGCCGGTTTGCCAGCCGCTCGATGAGCCGGCGGAACGCGGCTGTGAGCTCGTCGGTGCGCGGCCGCTCCGCGTCGGTCTTCTTCGTGTCGTCGTTGAGTGTGCGCTGTTTCTCGATGATTTTGGCCAGCGCGTCGATCTGCTGCTGCATCTGGGCGATCATCGACTCGGCCATCAGCTTCGCGAGCGCCCGGGCGAGCTGATCGCGCGCTTCGAGCAGCGCCTCGAGCGCGCGTCGCTCGTCGCCGAGCGCGTCGATGCGCCGGAGCTGGCCGAGCCGCTCGGCGGCGTCGCCCATCGAGTTGACGGCCGCGCGCATCGGGGTGACCGGGTCGATGCCGGGCATGACGAGCTGGGCGAAGATGTCGGCGAGCACGCCGCTGAACTGCTCGGCGCGCTCGTGCGTTCGGCGCTGCGAGTCCTCGACGCCGCCGTAGCGGTCGAGCAGGTGGGCGATCTCGTCCGCGGCCTCGTCGGGCCCGGCGTTGTCGCCGGTGGGGAGCTGCTCGGTGTCGGCGATGATCTGGGTCTCGATCTCGATGAGGCGGTCGATCTCGGAGATGTGCGCTTGCATGGCCGCCTCGGTGTTCTCGAACTCGCCGGCGAGCCGGGCGCGTTGGGCCTGCTCGAGCTGGTTGGCCATCCGCCAGAGGCTCTCCGAGGCCTTCTGCTGCGGCTCGATGCTCTTGCTGAGGTGGTTGACGCGCAGCTCTTCTTCGGCTTGCTCCATCAGGTCGCGCAGCCGCTCCTCGCGAAGCTGGTCGAGCGCGCTCTCGACGGTCTCGGCGTCCTTCGAACGGCGGTACTCCAACTGCCTGAGCGCGCGCTCCATCTCTTCCTCGAACTCCTCGAGCTTCTGCTGGAGTCCCTTCTCGCGATCGACCAGCTTCTTGAGCCGCCTCCTCTGGTCTTCGCCCAGGTCGCGCGGCGACCGGCCCATCAAGTCGCGTGCCGCCTCGCGGGTGCTGTCGAGGTTGCGGTTCTGGCGGTTGGCCATGTCCTTGGCGCTGCTTGCCAGGCTCAACAGGCGCTGTTCCTCCTGGAGCCGGTCGAACTGGTCGTTGATGCGGTTCAGGGCGCGGACGATCTCCTCCTCGGTCTGTCCGGCGTGTTCGAGCTGGCGGGTGCGCTGTTCGGCCCGTGCCGCGTCGCGGGCCGCCGTGAGCTGCGAGCCTGCGAGCGCCATCTCGCGCCGGGCCAGCTCGGCGAGCGCATCCCTCATCTCCTGCATGCGCATGACGGAGCGGGGCTGGATGAGCGGGTTCTCCTGCATCGTCTCGATCGTCGGGTCGAAGTCGCGTGCCAGCTCGCGTGTCGCCTGGGCGATCGTGTCTTCGGCCCGCTTCGCTTCCTCGAGCTGCTCGGCCTGCGTGGGCGAGAGCGCATCCGCGGCGGCCAGCTCTGCCTCGAGCCGCTCGGTCAGCTTCTCGTTGTCGGCCTGCTGGCGGATCAGCCTGCGCAGGCGGCGCTGAAGGGCCTGCTGCTCTTCCTCGACGCGCTTGAACGCGTCCTGGTCCGAGATGATCGTGACGACGCGCTCGGCCGACTTGCCGGTTTTCGGCCCGTCGATCGCGTCGTTGTCGGTGGCCTCGAGCCGGAACCGCAGGACCATGCCGGGCTGAAGGCTGAGCGAGGCGAGGTCGAGGAAGTACTCGGCCGGCAGCTCGGTGAGCCCGTCGTGGGGCAGATCGATCGGCAGTTCGCCCTCGACCACGTCTTCCGGTGTGAGGTCCTTCTCCTCTTTCGGCTCGGCCGGGGTCGCGCGGTAGACGAGGCGCAAGGCGGTCAGACCGAAATCGTCGCGCGCAACGAATCGGATCGCCACGCCCATGTCAGGCGTTCGTCTCGTCGCCGACTCGGGCGAGGCGATGTCGATCTCGGGCGCGTGGTCCGGCAGCGGGGTGATGCTATACGCGACGGGCTTCTGGTTGGCGAACCCGTGCTTGTCCTGCAGGTGGAAGGTATAGGTGGCCTGCTCGTTGATCTCGATCGTGAACGGGCCGACGCGCTGCCCGTCGACGCTCACGGTCACGAGCTCGGGTCTGTCGTCGGCCGGGCGCTCGCCTCCGTCTTCGTCGGTCTCGGCCTCGGCCGACGGGTAGTCGAACGTGACCCGGGCGCTCTCGATCGGCTTGGTCGCTATGGCCACGACGCGCACGCGCGTGCCGCGCAGCGCGCGGATGTTGCCGCTTCTCGACGGGCCCGGCTGCTCACCGAGCCCGGTGTAGGCCGGATACTCGTAGGTGACCTCGAAGTCGATGATGGCCGGCGGCACGACGGGCTCGATCGAGAACGAGCCCGACCGCGCATCGCCGACGCGGAGCCGGTACGTGATCGGCCGCAGGACGTTCTTGAACGTGTAGCGCGCGGTCCCGTCACTCGCCACGGGGAGCGTGGACCGCCGCCAGCGGTCGCGTCCCGCGCGCCAGACGAGCCGGGCATCGGTCGGCACTCTGCCCGAGGCGGTCACGACGAGCTCGACGTCGTTGCCCTTGGCCACGGCGCACGAGCCGGGCGAGACGTCGATCGTCGTGTAGGTAAACGGCTCGAGGTCGGCCGTCGGGTTGAGGATCCGCAGCAGGACGTTGTGTGCCACGGGCGGCTGGATGGCGCAGTACGCGCCGACGACGGCCGTGAGCACGAACGCGAGCACGAGGGCCCAGCGGATCGCGCTGACCGGCGCAATCGAGCGGAAGTCAACGCCGCGTGACCGGCCGAGCGTCTCGCGCGTGAGCGCGTCGACGAGCTGGGCCGATCCCGTGAGCCTACCGGCCGCACGGCGTTCGGCCAGCTCGACCGTGCTCACGACAAGGTCGCCAAGCTCCGGGTGGCGGTCCTCGACGGCGAGCGCGAGGCGGCGCGCCGTGTAGCGCCGCAGCAGCGGCACGACGAGGGTCGCCACGAGGCAGAAGGCGAGCGCGACGAGCGTCGCGGCAAACACGAGCACGCGGAACGGCGTCTGCAGGTAGAAGATCCTGTCGACGACGATGGCAATCGCGAACGCGGCAAGCGCCGTGAACACGACGAGTGCAAGCCCCTTCGTCGCGCTCAAGACGCGGATGCGGACGCGCGCCTGGCCGAACTTGCGCTCGAGCTCGTCGGGCAAGCTGTTGGCCTGTATCGGTTTCGACGCGTCCATGGCTAGACGTATCCCTTCCGTTTGCGCAGCAGCCACTCGCCCGTGATGAACGCGGTGAAGACGAGGATCACGAGGAACGTGTCCCACAGCTCGCGGGTATCGGTGGTGCTGCTCGTCGCGATGAGCGTGTCGATCTCCGTCGGGATGGCCGCGGCGGTGTCGAGCATGTGGAAGCGGCCGCCCGTCAGCGTAGCAAGGCTGGCCAGCACGTCGGTCCGCATCTGCACGCTGCGCGCCTCGGGCTCCTCGGCCTCAACGTCGATCTTGAGCGCTGCCTGGGTG
This sequence comes from uncultured Verrucomicrobiota bacterium, assembly GCA_964449605.1. Taxonomy (GTDB): domain Bacteria; phylum Auribacterota; class JABMQX01; order JAFGEW01; family JAFGEW01; genus CAYUZG01. The sequence continues at coordinate 10,115 of CAYUZG010000030.1, forward strand.
CCCTCTTCACCGAGTTCGGGCACGACCGACTGGAGGCGCCAGCTTCCGCCGGTCGCCGCCGCGAACCGCCCCTCGTACAGGCCAGTCTTGGCGTCGGCAAGCGCGAGCTGGACCCGGTCGACGCTGCCGAACGGGTCGGTAAGCTCGACGTAGACCTTGCCGCTCGTGAAGGGGTAGTAGAGCTTGTCCGAGACGCGGGCGGTGACGCTGACGACCTCGCCCTGGCGGTAGCGGTCCTTGTCGGTGGTGAGGCGCACGTACTTGCCCTCGCCCTCGAGCGGCGTGGCGATGAGCCAGCGCAGGATGTTGCCCCAGAACCGGTAGTGGTAGACGTCGCCGTACTCGTAGCGCCACCGCCACGTGCTGTCGATGTTGAGCATGAGCACCTTGCCGGCGCCGTAGTGCTGGGTGACGACGAGCGGCAGCTTGCCGTAGCGGTTCGACAGGAACGGGTGCACGGCGAGCGTCGTGGCGCCCGTCTTGGCGCGCTCGACGTCGGCGCACCAGTACGACGGCGGCAGCTCGGCCCACACGCGGTCGTTCTCATGGCGGTCGTTCTCGAGCATGAAGATCGGGTGCTGCCATCCGGCGGCCGTCATCTCGATGTTGAAGCCCGAGTCGATCGTGTGGCCAAGCCGGGCCGCCGGGTCGCTCTTGAGCACGACGGGCAGGAGCTTCTCGATCGGCGTGCCGACGTAGTCGTACGGCGCATGCTGCGCGCCGGCGATCATCACGAACGGCCGCCCTTTCTCCTCGACGAACTCCCGGATCAGCTCGAGCTGCTTTGCGCCGAATTCCTCCCGTGCGACGTCGCCGAGGATGATGATCTCGTACTGGTACAGCTCCCGCTTGCTCGTCGGGAAACTCGGGATGTATTGCTCGCCCTCGGCCGGGCGCTCGTGCGAGTGGAACAGCACCATCGTCAGGTCGAAGTCCGGATCGCGACCGACCGCGTTCTTGAGAAACCGCCACTCCCAGCGCGGGAACTGCTCGACGAGCAACACCCGTCGTTTCTCCTTGACCACCTCGATCTCGAACCGCTTCTCGTTGTTGTCGGCGCGGATCTCGTTCTCGAGCGGGCGGATCTCGACGGTGCACGGCAGGAGGCCCGTCTTGTCGGGCACGAACGTGAGCTGGACGCGCTGGAGGCGCGCGCGCGCGCTCAGGGTGATTGTCTTCTCGGCGAGCGTCTCGTCGCTCGAACGCAAGGCGACGACGGCTTCCTGCTCGTCGTAGCCGGAGCTCTTCACCTCAGCGGTCACGACGACCGTGTCGCCGATGTAGGCCGACTTCTTCGACTTGACGTCGGCCAGCTCGAGGTCGAACGGCTCGTCCGGGTTGCCGACGCCGACGGTGTAGATGGGCACGTTCTCGGCGCGGATGCGCCGCGCCTCGTCGACCGGGCTGCGCCCGACGTTCGCGTCACCGTCGGTAATGACGATGATGGCGGCGAGCCGTTTCTTGGCGGCGAGCTCGCGAGCGCGGCCCAGCGCGAGCGCGATGTCCGTGCGAGCGCCGGCATCCGTCGCGTCGACGAGTGGCAGGTCGGCAAGCGTCTCCCCTTCAGGCACGCTGACGGGCTGGGTCTCGCCGGAGAAGGCGAGGAGTTCGACGTTGTGCTGCTTGCCCAGCGCGTCGAGCAGGCCGTCGGTGCCGGCGAGCAGGGTTCTGACCGGCGCGATGCGCGGCAGCGCGTCGATCGCGGCGTTTTGCTCGTCGGTGAGCACCTCGCCGGCCGTGGCGCCGGTCGCAAGCCGGTTGCGCTGCGACTCGGTGAGCAGGCCGGCGAGCTCGGCAACGGCGAGGCGCAGCTCCGGTCGTTTGAGCGTGTCGCCGCGCTCCATGCTCTTTGAGGCGTCCAGGAGCACGACGACGGACGACTCCTCGCGGTACGTCTTGCGGTCCACGATCGAGGGCTCGAGCAGGATGGCGGCCATGCACACAACGAGGACCAGCCGCAGAGCCAGAAGACCCCACCGGCCCGCAGGCCGGCGCGTCCGAAGGTCGCGCACGTACAGAGCGGTGATCAGGGCGGCCGTGGCGACGAGGATGCCGCCGATCACCCAGCCCGAGAGCGGCGTGTTGAATACGAACCGCGTCTCCCGCTCGACGAGTGTGCTGACCAGGTCCGGTACCATGATTCCTCAGGTCTTGTCGATCTTGTGCGCGAGGACCGATTCCGTCATGAGCAGCAGGCAGACGGCCACCGCGAGGTAGCGCCACATCTCGCGGCCGTGGCGGCTCGTGCGCACGACGCGCGCGACGTCTTCGTCGGCGGTGACGTACTCGAGCGGCGCGGCGCGGAACAGCGACTTGAGGGCCTGCGGCGCGAGCGGCGTCAGGTCGCTCTCGCGCGGGTCGACGTTGACGCACACGTGCACCTCGACGGGCGCGGACGCCGCATCATCCGGTGCGCTCGGCGCGCGGACCGTGTAGATGCCGGCCGCGTCCGTTTCGTCATAGACGAGCGTCGGCAGCTTGGCGCCGCCGGTGTCGCCGGGGATACCGGCCAGCACGGGCCGAACCGTCTCCGGGCCGCCGCGCGGGCGCTCGAGCCTGAGCTCGGCCGAGGCGAGCCGCGACGGAACGGGCTGGCGGATCGTGTCGCCGGCGACGAGCTCGCGTGCAGCGCTGCCGCGTCCGGCGAGCCAGTACGTGATCCGATGCATGAGCGGCAGGAAGACCGGTTTGAGCGGCATGTTGGACCATCGGAGGTCGGCGTTCGACGTGAACAGCAGCACGACACCCTGGCCGAAGCGCCGCTCGATCAGGTACGGATCGCCGTTGTCGAAGCGCATGAGCACGCGCACGTCTGGATCATTCTCATCGACGGCCACGGCGGCGTAGCGGTAGAAGCTCGCCGAGGTCAGATCACCGTCCCGTTCGTCCTCGAACGGCCTGACCACGGGGTGGTTGAAGTCGAAGTCGGCGAGCCGGACCGCCTCAGGCGTCTCTGGGGCGTCGAGCTCGACGGCCGTTCCCTTTGTGCCCGTGACGCGGGCCGGCAACAGCGGCCGCCCGCTTGCCGGGTCGCTCAGCGACGCGTACTGCGCCGGCCGGGCCGCCTCGCCCAGGAACACGACGAGCGCGCCGCCACGGTGCACGTGGCCGCGCAGGCTGGCCGCCACCCGGTCCGAAAAGCCGGCGGCGTCGGTGACGAACACCGCCGGGAAATCGGTCAGGTCGTAGTCCCAGAAGCTCGACAGCGGCGCCACGACGGGCGCGATGATGTTGTCGGCCGACGCGAACGTCGACGTCTCGTCGGGCGGTGCGGCCGTGGCCGCCGAGTCGCCTGCTTTGCCCGGCGCGAGCGCGATCCGCAGGAAACTCATGCCGCTTTCCAGACCCCGCGCCGACGGGGAGCCGTCGAGGCACAGAACGTTGAGCGCTTTCTTGACCTCGAAGGCGAAGTAGCGCGCGTTGTCCGGTGCGAGGGCGTCGGGTCCGATGGTGACCTTGCCCCAGTGCCATCCCGGTTCTCTCGGCCGGAAGACGAATCGCGACGTCGAGACGCCGTCGTCGAACCGGCTCCCGCGGACGCGGTCGGCCTCGCGCGTGTCGTCGTCGAGGTAGAGCGTCACCACGGGTGCGAGGCCCGGCTCGCCGGCATGGGTCCGGATCGTGCACTCGACGAAAAAGTCGTGCCCGACGGCCGGCGGCGTGCCGGGCAGCCGGACCGATTCGATGAAGGCGTTTTCGTGCTCCCCGGGGGTCGAGACGTCGACCAGGAAGAGCTTCGGCTTGGGATCGCATTGCTCGATCAGCCTGTTCACGCGCTCCCACGCGGCCGTGTCGTCGAGCTGCCAGCCCTCGAGCCGGCAATCGCTCACGATGAAGATCTCGCGGTGCGACTGCTGGAGGCCCTTCATGCGTTCGAGACAGTGAGTCAGCGCGCCCAGGAGGTCGGTGCCGCCGTCGGAGAGCTCCGTGCGCGCGATCTGGCGTTCGAGCAGCTCGGGATCGCGCGTCGTCTCGTCGGCCGACGATGGCCGGGCGCTCGCCGTCATCAGCGCGAGCGAATCGCCTTTGCGAAGCGTCGAGGCGATCGCCTCCGAGGCCTCCTTGGCCGCGTCAAAGGCCGTCGTGTTGCCCTGCTGCACGGCCATGCTGTAGGAGGTGTCGAGGATGATCGTCGAGGCCGAGCGGCTCTGCCCCAGGAACCCGGCGAAGACCGCGCCCGTGAGCAGCGGGCGCGCGAGCGCGCCGACGATAAACAGAACGATGGCGATCCGCGTGAGCAGCAGGAGCAGTTGCAGGAGCTTCAGACGGCGTGCGGTCTCTTTCGTGGACCTTAGGAGGAACTCCATCGCCGCCCATCGCACCGTGCGGAACTTGCGCCGATGCATCAGGTGGATGATGACCGGGATCGCCGCGAGCGCCAGGAACGCGAGCAGCCACGCGTGCAGAAACGCGAGGGCGATCATGACCGCCTCCTGCGGCGCGTCGCCAGGTAGCGCGTGAGGGCGCGGCCGAAGTGCTCGGCGGTGTTGACCTCGAAGTAGTCGATGGCGCTCTCGCGGCAGCCACGCTTCAGGGTGGTGCGGAACTCGTCGAGGCTGTCGAGATACCGCCGCTTGAGCGCGTGCGGCTCCGTCATGATCGGCGGGATCACGCCCTCGAGGTCGCGAAACAGCGTCAGGCGCTCAAACGGGAACGTGAGCTCGTACGGGTCGAGCACGTGGAAGACGATCACCTCGTGCTTCTTGTGCCGGAAGTGCTGGAGGCTCGTCAGCACCGCCTGGGGGTCGTCGAACAGGTCTGAGATCACGATGATGAGGCCGCGGCGGCGGATGCGCTCGGCGAAGTCGTGGAAAATGTGCGACACCTGCGTCTGCTTGCCGGGCTTGAGCGACTCGAGCTCACGGAAGATGATCGTGCGGTGGCGCGGGCTCGAGCGCGGCGCGATGTAGCGCCGGATCTCGTTGTCGAACAGCAGCAGGCCGACCGAGTCGAGCTGCTGGAGCATGAGTTGTGTGAGCACCGCTGCCAGGTGCGTGCCGTACCAGAGCTTCGTGACCGGGGGCGTCGAGCCGTACCCCATCGAGCCGCTCGCGTCGAGCAGCAGGTAACACTTGAGGTTCGTGTCCTCCTCGTAAAGCTTGACGTAGAAGCGGTCCGACTTGCCGAACACGCGCCAGTCGATGTGGCGCAGCTCGTCGCCGGGCACGTACTGGCGGTGCTCGGCGAACTCGACGGAAAACCCCTGGTACGGGCTCTTGTGCAGGCCGGAGATGAGGCCCTCGACCACGAGCCGCGCGCGCAGCTCCATCCCGGCGATCGTCGCCAGCACCTGCGGGTCGAGGAACCGCGTCTTGTCTGTCCGTTCCAGCGTCTTGGCCATAGGTCCTTCTCGTTGCTGCGCGCGGTCTCAGGGCATGAAGGCGTCTTCACGCGGCGAGCCCGCTCTGCACGCCGCGCTCCATCAGGGAGTTAGACTGGCCCAGCGCCCGTGTGTTCCCCATCGGGACATGTCAACGCGCGCACAACTCCCTTGTACAGCAATTGGGCTCGCACGCCAACCCGATCGGGAGATTCTACCCCGGCAGCGCGCGTGCCGGATACGCACGATCCTGCCCGCAGATGTTGCCTGACAGAGGGCCAGGAGGAAGCGTGGCTACGGAATCCATGGCTCCGAGGGCGTTCACTGCGCGGTTGGTGCGGGACAGTGTCGTCGGCCTGCATTTCGCGTTCGCATCAGTCCATATCGGCGCTTTTGTTGCTTGCGACGGCGCAGCAAGGGTGATATATTGTGTATACGGAGTGGATACGGCCGGAGGCCATAGATGATCAAGAAGATGACACGGCATGGCAACAGCCTCGCGCTGGTGATCGACAAACCGGTCCTTAAACTGCTGGCGATCGACGCCGATACGCCGCTCGAGATCTCGACCGATGGGCGCATGCTCATGGTCTCGCCCGTACGGGATCGGAAGCGCCGGAAGGAGTTCGAGCAGGCGCTCGCGAGAACGAACCGGCGCTACGGCCGCGCACTCAAGCGCCTGGCGGACTGAAGCGTGGAGCCCGTCTTTCTCGAGCTGGCCGAGATCGTGGCCATCCACTCCGACCAGATTGAGCGGTACGGTGGCACAGCGGGCATCCGCGACATAGGCCTGCTCAAGTCAGCGGTTGCGGTGCCTCGGTCGACCTTTGCCGGCCGGCTCCTGCACGAAGATCTGTGCGAGATGGCGGCCGCCTACCTCTTCCACATCATCCGTAACCATCCGTTCCTCGACGGCAACAAGCGCACGGGCCTCGTGGCCGCCGTCGTCTTTCTCGCC
>CAYUZG010000031.1:0-1579 GCA_964449605.1 uncultured Verrucomicrobiota bacterium
ACCGCGTGCTCGACGAGCCACTGCCTCATCGCACGTTATCCCGTGCTGCCCGTTCTGCTCGCCGCAAGAGGCTGAGGTCCGGTGTTCCGGCTGTGGGCGATACGCACGACCGCGAACGAGCACCCGAGCAGATACCAAGGTTGGAGGTGCATCTCGACGCCTACCGCGAAGTTCACTAGGAGGATGACGGTGACGCTCGCCCCGAGCGCAGCCATTGCACGAAGTTCTTTGTCCGCGCGAACCAACCTGTTGCGAAACGTTTTTAGCGCAGCCACTGGGAGTCCAAGGAGCACGAGCATGTAGAGACAGAAGCCGACGAGCCCAAACTGCGAAAGGAGGAACACGTATCCCTCGTGGGGAGTGATACGAGCTTCGTAAAGGGCGCCGCCGCCCGTCGAGCCGAATCCATAGCCGGTCAGTGGCTGCGACCTCCAGTACTCGACATACACGGTCGTGGCGTAGTCTCGAACCCTCATCGAGGCATCGGTGCCGTGCAAAAGCGGGTCAATGCGCCGCCAGATCTGCTGGTTGGCGACGAGCACCACGAGCGCGATGACAAATACCATCACGAGGAGGTAGCGCGGCTTGGTCAGGATGATGAACGCCACCACGCCTGCCCCGAACAGCACCCAGGAAACCCGGCTGTAGCTCAGCACCGTCGTCGCAACTGTCACACCGAGCATGCCCAGGATCACAACGCGCCAAAACAACCTGGGGCGCCACGAGATCAGCATCATGAACAGTACGCAGAATAAGAGCACGCACTCGCGGCCAAACACGTTCGGGGTACCTGCGAGGCCAGAGGCCCGGAACATCGTGGGGTTGACGCCACCTGCCCAATACTCGCTCATGAACACGGCCGGCCCGAATTCCTGCTCGGCTGAGGCAAACGAGAGGCTGAGACCGAAGCGCTGGAGGAGCCCGAAAAACACGCTTGTGCTCGCGAGGACTGCGAATACGATGAAGAACATCCGCTTGTTGCGGTCGTTAATCGTCAGAAACACCATCGCGTACAGAAGGAAGCTCATCACCCAGGTCAGATGGCGGTTCAGGCCGTACCTCGGGAAGTCGCTCCAGAGTATCGAGGCGCCCGCCCACAGCAGCAGCAAGTACAACGGCCAGCGCAGCGGCACCGTGCGGAACAGCCGGCGGGGCATGAGCGAGAACTTGTTCGGGAGCTGGGTCAGCACCGCGACGAAGAAAAGCCCCTTGACGCCAACGCCGAGGATCTGCACGCCGACCAGGTACTTGAGGGCCTGGTTGTACTCCTCGACGGCTAACCAGAGGAACACCAGATACTCGGTCCGCATCCCGTAGACGACCACCAGAAGCGAGCAGCCGGCAACGAAGATGAGCATGGCGAGGTGGTTCACCACGGTCAGGAGGCTGAGAAGGATCCACATCGGCACCGCGAACACCAGGAAGATCAACGCCTGCCGCTGCTTCTGCGTCAGCCGCACGTGTGCCGGCGCTGCCGTGATCAGCGACGACTCCTCAGTCAGTGCTTCCGGGTTTTCACTCACCATCGAGGGCCTTCCCTGGTCCCCTTTTCCCCCACTTAGACATCGGCACCTTGGCC
>CAYUZG010000031.1:1679-16391 GCA_964449605.1 uncultured Verrucomicrobiota bacterium
ATCGAGGGCCTTCCCTGGTCCCCTTTTCCCCCACTTAGACATCGGCACCTTGGCCCGGGGGCTTCGGTCCATTCTCAGGGACGGAACCCGTGCTCGTGCGGTTCCTCTGCTGGGACATTGGACGACGCAGCCCATCTTTGCCTCATCTCCCTGCCTACTTGATCGCGACAACTGAGCTGAACAGGCCACACGCTGCATGAACCATAACGATCGTTGAGTCCGGGAAGAGCCGCGACATGTCGAGCCGCGTCAGTAGGTGCACCGGATCGTTGTGACGCCTCCAGCGAAACGCGAGGTTGATAAACCGTTCGAACTGTTTCGGCGGCAGCGATCCGAGGAAGGGGACGTAGTAGTGCGCCTCGAAGATCGAGTACCGATACGGTACCGCGACGTAGTGGCGCTTGCCCACGCGACGGATCTCGCGGGCAATCGCCGGCACGATCTCGGGCACGTGCTCGAGCATCGCGTTGCACACGACGAGGTCGAACTCACCGTTGCCGAACGGCATTGCCGTCGCGTCCTCGATGCGGGTGTCAACAAACGGGAACCTCTGCTTGAGGCGGTCGAGGTAGCGCTGGCGTTTGTCGATCGCGACGATGCGCCCAGACCAGCCCGGCAGCAGGTCTGGGTAGAGAAATGCCCCGGGGCCCGAGCCAACGTCCAGAATCGAGCTCGCCTGACGCACCAGCGGCAGAAGCTGGCGCAGCTTCTTGCGACGCGATTGCCTACTGACCCTGTCGGCCAGAGCCCTGAGTATCATGAACCGCATTCTCCCAGATCTTGTTCCGTTCGTTCGCGGTTGTGTATCCGTCTCCCCACCAATGAGATCGGCCAGGGGCGCGCGCTCTACTCCACGCTGTGAACACGGGGGTGTCCTTCGGGGGGTTCCTTCCCCGATGTTTCCGGCTGGGCGGGGCTTGCCGGCGTTTGGCGCAGGAGGCGGATCCGCACCACCCGCTCAAGGACAACCAGTATCCAGACCGTGAGCAGCGGCACAGCGACAGCGAAGTGCCGCCCGTCTGCGTTGAGCAGGGATGTCCCGCCCAGCACGATGAAGGTGAGCAGCAGCAGGGCGAACACCTCCGGGGGAATGCGCCTTCGCCCAACGATCGTGGGATAGACAAGGGACAGCATGAGCGACACGAGGAACATGTTCGGGACAAGGTAGAACAGCGTTGAGGGCTTCTGCAACGTGTAGCTGTACGGGAAAGAGAAAAGCATGCGAGTGACGTTGAGCCCCCAGTTCTTGAGGCACTTCTTCGGGAACCGTCGGATGTTGCTCACAGCCTCTTGCATGAGTCGCTCGTCGCGTTCAATCGGGCCAAGCTTCTCCAGTTCTTCGTAGAGCGGCTTGTGGCGTGCCAGCTCGGGTTCTGAAAGCACATCCTCCGGCGTGCGCCAGTTGCCATACTCGCCTTCGTATGGCGTCGTGAGGCAGTAGAGGTTCGCGCCCCCTGCATTGCTCCAGTACAGCACTCTCCCCGTCATCGTGTGGGTGTACACAAGGTACGGAAGGCACAGCAGCAGAGCGAGTCCGAGCGCCACGCCGGCGCGCCACAGCGGGCGGAAGGGCTTTGCCAACGAGAGCACGAGGAAGATGACGGACCCGGACATCAGCACCCAGCCGAAGAAGACCTTGGTGAGCGCCAGATAGGCGAGAGCGACGGCACTGCCGAAGAACCAGCCGATCGTTCGTGTCCGGTACCAGCGGACCAGCAAATACGTGGAGCAGGCCACGAGCATGATGGTGATCGCTTCGGTCAGAACGAACGGCAGCCAGCGCAGGTACGGCAGGTACACGGCGGAAAGCCAGGCCAACACCAGCGACGCCGTGCGGCCCGCGTACTGGCGAGCCGTCGCGTACATCAAGCAGATGGCGATGAAGAGGAACACCGCGTTAAGCAGCTTCATTGCGAGCAGCGGCGCGCCGGTGGCGACGAACGGGACCAGCAACAGCGGATAGCCGGGCCCGTTCCAGAGTTCCGGCTCCTCGCGAGTCGTGTAGAACCCGTGTGTCAGGTTCTCGGCGAATCCGAGGTATCGCGGCTCATCGCCCGTTGTCACATCCATCGCAAATACGACTATGAGCAGCACGTATAACGCCAGCGCGGGCAGCAGCCACAGCAGCTCTCGCAGCTTCATCGTCGAGCCTCCTTTTCGGGAAGACCTGTCTCCTCGACAACTTCGGGCACCGTGCACCACAACGGGCTTACTTTGTTGTATCGGCAGTCTTTGAGCGAGAGGTGTCCGTCACGTTCGAGATCACCGGCCTGAGCTTGCCGGTGCGGGTGCGATCAATGGCGTCCACGTATTCGATGCGCAGAGGCAGGCCGTGGGTGTATTCCGTGACAAGAGCGGTGATACGTTCCTCGGCCTCCGGTCCGTAGCCGTCACCCCGGATCGCTCGTATGGTGAGGGAACGGTCCTCTTCCTGGATGACCTGGAACTCGTTGATCGGGAAGTCCTTGAGCAGGTGCGGGAAGAACTCGCCCGGCAGCAGGCGGCCCTCGCCAAGAAAGATCACATCAGTCACCCGGCCAACGATCCGGTCGAACAAGGCCGTTGTGCGTCCGCACGGGCACAGCCGGTCGCTGAACGTGGCCATATCGCCAATGGCATACCGGATCAGGGGCATCCCGTAGGCGTTCAGGTTGGTGATCAGCACTTCCTGCGGCTCGCCCGGTGTTCCACCGTGGGGTTCGATCAGGAGATCAACGCTGTTGAGATGGAGTCCGTTGTGCACTTCGCATTCCATGGCCATCGGCCCAACGTCGCGCGACCCGTAGCGGTCAAACACCGGGGCCCCGTAGATGGTCTCCATCCGTTCTCGTTGCCAGGGAAGGAGCATCTCGGCCGCGTTGATGATCGAGGTGGTGGGGTAGCCCGGCGTGATCCCGTGCTGATCGAGCCAGTCGGCCAGGGCCAGCAGCGAAGAGGTGTAGCCGAGCAATACGGCGGGCCTGAAACGCGCCAGGCGGTCATGATGCCGGGCCAGGATCTGCTCGTCGAGCCTAAACGTGCCCAGGTACAGCTGGTTGCGAGTGAACTTGGTCAGCTTGCCCAGTAGGCTCTTGGTCGCTTTCACGTCGAAGCTCGCGCCCCAGAGCGCGGCGAGCGGCTCGCCTGGGCGCCAGCCGGCGTATTCGTCCGCGAGTACCAGCGAAGCCTTCGTATGCAACCAAGCCTCGAAATCGATGTGAACCTGCACCGGCACGCCCGTTGAGCCACCCGTAGCCATTGTGTGGAACTGGCGCTGGTCGAAACCCTCGCTCACGAGCTCATCGATGTGGTTGCGGATGTCGTCCTTGGTTAACGGTGGTACCTGGGCGAGGTCCTCGATGCGCTGCAGGCTTGCAGGATCGAAGCCGGCTGTCTTGAAGCGGCGCCGGTAAAACGGGCACGTGCGGCCGGCATGGATGAGGAGCGGCTTGAGCATGTCGAGTTGCCGCTGGCGGAGTTGCTCGCGGGGGAGACGGCAAAGATTGCGCTTCTGCTTGACCAGCGCCGGGCCGCGCGTCAAGGCGTCCTTCAGGCGCACTCCATGACCGTATATGTAGGCTGGATTCCCGATCCACTGCGCGAGCCGGCGTCTAAGACTGCGCATGTTCTGCTCACCTCTTGCTGTCTCCGGAAAGCTGATCTGGCCTCGGCTCGCCGGCCATCGCGACAGCCTTCCCGCACCGTGTTCCACGGGCCCCCGCTGCCGACGACGCTGCGACATCTGGTTCAGTTATCGGTTCATCGGGGGCTGGGCTTCACCGGTGCGATGGTTCTCGGAGCGGACTTGCCTCGGTCGTTCGGTTGTCATGAGCACCTTCCCGGCGTCAGAGCAGCGCTCGATCAACGTGTAACAGACGCCGGCATCGTCATCAAGAGAAAGGGAATGCCGGTGCGGGCTTCGCAGTGTTGACTGCGAGCAGCCGTATCCTGTATCAACAGCCTTCTAAGGGGGCGCGGCTCCGTTTCTCCTTGGGGCTAGGGAAGTCGTGCCTTGCGTCGGGCACGACGAGCACGAGCGCGTCAGGGAACGTGCTTGGGTTGTCAACCGTCTGCTGTAGAGTCGGGAGATAATCCTGCGGGGCGCGTTCAGGGGCGCTTTTGCGGAAGGCGCCGAGACCTTCGCCGGCGGGGAATACGAGGACGTGGCAAAGCACCTGCGCGGTTTGGGCTACCTCGATTAGGCCGCGGCGGCACCTCATCTGGGCTTCGGGACGCATGGTGAGACTTACCCGAACGGACAAAGCCAGCGTGCTCAGCCTGGGCAACGCGTCCGAGTCGCTTGCACGACTCGGCGTGGCGATGATTCTGAGCCGGATACTCACCAAGCCCGACTACGGCACCTTCTCACAGGCGTGGCTTGTTTACTTCTTCCTGCTGCCCTTCTTCGCCAGCGGCTTCCGCGGTGCGCTGTTCTACTTCTGGCCGAAGGTTGGCGTCGAGGGGCACAAGGAGCTGGTCTTGCAGGGGTTGTTCCTGCGTGCTGCCGGTGGGCTGGCTGCCTCCGTAGCGCTCTTCTTCGGCGCACCCTTGATCGCTCGCGCATGGAACAACGCGGCTCTTGAGGGGCCGCTGAGGGCCTTCAGCTTGTTCCCCTTGTTAGCCCTACCGACGCTGGTGGCCGAGCCTGTGCTGATCAGTGCCGACAAACCGCTGCTGACCGCCGTGACGGGCTTTGCCAACCGCGTGACGCCCTACGCAATCTGCCTGATCGCCCTTGCGGTCATCGGCGCCACTCTCTCAGAGACATTCGGTGCGATCGTCATCAGTGCGGCGGCGTTACTCATCATCACTGTGTGGATCACGCTCCGGCCGGTGCGCAGTTCGCCGCTCCGGTGGAGCTGGCGAAACGTGGTTGAGCAGATCAGATTCGCTCTGCCAATGGGGGCTGCGCCCGTCGCCGTCCAGCTCGCGCGGGCGTCAGGGCTCATCATCGTCTCGTTTTTCTTCAGCCCAGAAGCAGCCGCGGTCTTCCGCAACGGCTCAACCGAGCTTCCGGTGGTGCCGATCCTGACGGTTGCTGCCATGTCGGTGATTACACCCGAGATGTCGGTGCACGCGTCAAATGGGCGGACAGACCTGTTGGTGGCGGTGTGGCACCGAGCCGTCCGGAAGGTCGCGTTCGTCGTGCTGCCGGCTGTCGCGTTCCTGTTTGTCTATGCGCGCGAGGTGGTGCTCATCCTTTTTTCCTCGAGGTACCTCAACAGCGTGCCGCTCTTCATGATCATGCTGTTCGTGTTGCCGTTCAGGATCCCGAACTTCGTCATCCCGCTGATGATGGCGAAGCAGTCGCGGGCGGTCGTCGTGGGCTCGATCATTGGCCTTGCGTCGGTTGTCGTCTTCGGCGTGGCGCTTGTGCCCGTGATCGGGTTGGCCGGCCCGGCCGTTGCGGCGGTGCTCTCGCAGGTGCTCTGGAACGGCTTCTTTGGCGTGAAGGTCCACCGGTTGCTTGGCGTGCCGTATCGGAGCGTGCTTCCGTGGAAGCATCTGGCCGTGGTCGGCCTGCTTGCAGTCGTTGCCGGGGTGGTCTCGCTAGTGGCCAAGCAGTTGGGCTGGGCACCCGTCCCTCAGCTCGTCGCCGGAGGGCTCGTGTTCGGGGCGGTGTTCGTCCCGCTGTCGCTGCTCACCCGTGTGTTCCCCGAGCTGGAGCGCGCCCGGCTCTGGAAGCTGTGTCTTTGGGCGATCGGCCGTGCGAGGAAGCCGTCCGCGGACGGATCCGACCCGCCCGAGCGCTGACCGGCTCGGCCGGTGGCTAGTCCGGCAGGGGGGATGGCTGTTCAGGCTTTAACGCGCGCGCCATCAGCTCGCGCACGGCGACGTGCGGCTGCTTGCCCTCGTGCAAGATGGCGTGCACCTGCCGGCTGATCGGAACCTCGATGCCCAGGCGGTCGGCGAGCTGGACGACGGCCGTCGAGGTGCGCACCCCCTCGGCCACCATCGGCGAGCCGGCGAGGATCCGGTCGACTAGCTCGCCGCGGCCGACGCGGAAACCGAGCGTGCGGTTACGGCTCAGCTCGCTTGTGCACGTGAGCACCAGATCGCCCAGGCCCGACAGGCCCGAGAGCGTCATCGGCTCGGCGCCGATCGCCTCGCCCAGCCGCATCATCTCGGCCAACCCGCGCGTGATGAGCGCCGCGCGCGCGTTGCGGCCGAGCCCGAGGCCGTCGGCGATGCCGGTGGCGATCGCGATCACGTTCTTGACCGCCCCGCCGAGCTGGACGCCCGTGACGTCGCTCGACAGATACACGCGGAACGCGGGCGTGGCGAACGTTTCCTGGAGCGTGCGGCCGGCTTCCTCGTCGCGCGCGGCGATCACGACCGCCGTCGGCAGCTCGCGCGCCACCTCGACCGCGAAGCTCGGGCCTGAGAGCACGCCGAGCCGGTTGAGTACGTCCTCGCCGAGCGCCTCGGCCAGAACCTGCGCCGGCAGCATGGCCGTGTTGTTCTCGATGCCCTTCGTCATGCTCACGATGAGCGCGTCGCTCGGCAGGCTCGACGCGCACGAGAGTGCCACCTCGCGCAGCACGTGCGACGGCACGGCGAAGCAGATGACGGTCGCGCCCGACAGCGCCTCGTCGAATTCCGAGTGGGCCGACACGGTTTCGGCAAGAGCCACCTCGGCGAGGTACACGGGGTTGGTGCGCGTCCGGCGCAGCGCGTCGCACACCTCCTGCTCGTAGGCCCAGAGGCGCACCTCGATCCCCTGGTCGCCGAACAACTTGGCGAGCGCCGTGCCCCACGAGCCGGCGCCGATCACGGCGATCGGACCGCTGCCGTTTATCATTGGCGACCTCCTTTCCCGCCCGGGTCGAGCCTGGAGTCTATCAGCTCGACGATTCGGCGGCAACGCACGTCCCAGGAGTTGGCCTTCGCGATCGCCATCCGCTGCTGCGCCAGCTCGTCGGAGTCGTTGGCGAGCCAGTGCTCGACGGCCGCGATCCACTCGTCGACGGTCCGGGCGATCGCGACGATGTCGCTGTAGCGGACGCACTCGTCGAGCGGCGGGCTCACGGACGGCTTGCCCGCGGCCATGTACTCGAACAGCTTGAGCGGGAAGGCGGTCTTGAGCCATCCCTCGACCTTGTACGCCATCAGGCCCACGTCGACGTGGCGCAAGTAGCGCGGCAGCTCGCCGACCGGCTTGCCGCCGATGTAGTACGCGTTCGGCTCGGCGCGGAACGCCTCGAATAGCGCCCGTCGGTCCGGCGGCAGCGTGCCCGGGATTGGCCCGAGAAGCATCACCGACCAGTCGCGCCGCCGCCGTGCGAGCTCGCCGAGCAGCCCGAAGTCGAGCCCCGATTGGAGCCGGCCGATGTGCCCGACGATCGGATGCGGGATATGCGCCATCTCGGGCGGCGGCGCTTCCGTGCGGTCGTGGGCGGTTGCGAACAGCTCGTAGTCGACGCCGTTCGGGATCACGTGCACGTCGCGCCGCCCGAGTTGGGCTCCCATCGCCTCGCCGGCCGCGAAGACCAGGTCGGCCTTGTCGACGAGGCGCCTCATCTGTTCGGTCACCTCGCGGCGCTGCTTGTGGGTCAGCCACGGGTAGTCAGGGTAGTAATCGTAGCAGTGGAAGCAGACGAGCCGCTCGCCGAAGCGGCCCACCATATCGGCCATGGCCGGATGCCAGATGTAAAGGATTCGGTTGTCGCACGCGCGGCGCCTGAGAGAGGCGCGGATGCGGGCAACGTGGAGTTTTGTTAGTGCCGCGTCGAGCGCGCTGCACTGCGGCACCCGCGGCAACCAGGGCCAGGGCCGCAGCTCGACGAGACGGGGCGCGATTGGCCTGGACCGCCACGAGAGCGGGCTGCGGATGAGCACCGAGAGCGCCTCGTCCCACGGAGGCACGCGCGAACAGAGCAGCACGCGGTGCTCGTGGGCCAGTCGAGACAGAATGTGCTCCCACGTTTGCCACACGCTGCTCCACGGCGTCCGTGCGAAGGAGACGAACGTGTATGGGTGGCGCGGCGAGCTCACCGTACCTTCCCTTCGTGCTTGGACAACGGGTCGGCGCCGGCTCTGTCCACGCCGAGCTTCTCGTCGATCAGGCGAACGATCTGCCGGCAACGAGCATCCCACGAGTTAGCCTTCGCGATCGCCATCCGCTTCTGCGCCAGCTCCTCGGAGTCGTTCGCGAGCCAGTGCTCGATCGCCGCGATCCATTCGTCGACGGTCGCGGCGATCGCGACGATGTCGCTGTATCGGACGCACTCGTCGAGCGGGGGACTCACCGACGGCTTGCCCGCGGCCATGTACTCGAACAGCTTCAGAGGCACGGCGGTCTTGAGCCAGCCAGTCGTCTTATACGCCATGAGCCCGACCTCGACGTGCCGCAGGTACCGGGGCAACTCGGCGACCGGTTTGCCGTCGATGTAGTACGCGTTCGGCTGGGCGCGGAGCTCGTCGAACGCGACCTGTTGTTCCGGCGGCAGGCGGCCGGGAACGGGCCCGAGCAACATGACGGACCAGTCGCGTCGCCGGCGCGCAATCTCGGCCAGCAAGCCCAGATCGAGACCGGCCTGGAGCCGGCCGATATGGGCCACGATTGGGTGGGGGATGTCGGCCATCTCGGGAGGCGGCGGCTCGTCGCGGTCGTGTGCCGTCGCGAACAGCTCGTAGTCAACGCCGTTCGGGACCACGTGCACGTCGCGCCGCCCGAGTTGGGCGGCCATCGCCTCGCCGGCGGCAAAAACCAGGTCGGCCCTTTCGAGAAGCCGCTGCATCTGGCCGGGCATCTCACGGCGCTCGTGTTCGATCAGCCACGGGTACTGCGGGTAGTAGTCGTAGCAGTGGAAGCAGACGAGCCGCTCGCCGAGGTGGCCGACCAGCTCGGCCATTTCGGGATACCAGGCATACAGGATCCGGTTGTCCCAACCAGCCAATCGAAGAACGGACCGTATCCGCGCCGCCTGCAGCGAGTGTGCGAACCGGTTCAGGCCCGGCCGTTCAGGAACCCGAGGCAGCCACGGCACCGGCCGGAGCTCCCTCAGCGTCGGTGTGATCCGGCGCGAACGCCACTCGATCGGCTCGTGCAGCCTGAGTTTCCAGACAAGCTCGCGCCACCAGGGGATGCGGGAGCAGTAGAGGACACGGTGTGCGCGGGCCAGGCGCGACATGATGTGCTGGCGGTTGAGCCACACGTCCGACCACGGCTCGTAGGCCAGCGACACGAACGTGTAGGGTGACGGCGGCGTGCCCATCACGCTCGTGCCTCCCCTTGGGCCGGCCTGCTCGCGACGCGCCTGCCGAGCCGCTCGTCGACGAGCCGGACGATCTGCCGGCACCGGGCGTCCCACGAGTTCTCCTTCGCCAGCGCCATCCGCTTCCTCGCCCAGTCCTCCGAGTCGTTCGCGAGCCAGTGCTCGATGGCGGCGATCCACTCGTCGACAGTCTCGGCGATCGAGACGTACTCGGGATATCGCATGAGCTCGTCGAGCGGCGGGCCGACGCACGGCTTGCCCGCCGCCAGATACTCGAACAGCTTCAGCGGGGACGCGGTCTTGACCCACCCGACCACTCGGTACGCCATGAGTGGCACGTCGACGTGGCGCAGATAGCGCGGCAGCTCGGCGACCGGTTTCCCCTCGACGCAGTAGGCGTTCGGTTCGGCGCGGAACTCGTCGAAAGCCGCGCGCCGATCCGGCGGCATGTAGCCCGGAACAGGACCAAGCAGCATCACGGACCAGTCGCGTCGCCGGCGTGCGATCTCGGCCAGCAAGTGGAAATCCAGCTCCATTTGCACGCGGCCGATGTGCGCGACGATCGGACGCCGCATGCCGGCCATCTCGGGCGGCGGTGGTTCGCGGCGGTCATGCGCGGCAGCGAACAGCTCGTAGTCGACCCCGTTGGCCACGACGTGCACGTCGCGGCGCGGCAGTTGCGCGGCCATCGCGTGCCCGGCGGCGAAGACGAGGTCTGCCCTGTCGAGAAGGCGCTGCATCTGGTCGGCGACCTTGCGGCGCGCCTCCTCGGGCAGCCACGGGTAATCCGGGTAGTAGTCGTAGCAGTGGAAGCAGACGAGGCGCTCGTCGAGGCAGCCGGCCATGTCGACCATGTCCGGGTGCCAGATGTAGAGGATTCGGTTGTCCCAGCCTCGTCGGGCCAGGGCCGAGCGCACCTGGGCCACGTGCACCTTGTGCAGCGCCCGGTCGAGCTCCGGCCACCGGGGCGTCTCGCGCAGCCAGAGCCAGGGCGGCGCGTCGACGAGCGTCGGGCTCAGTTGCCGCGTGCGCCATCCGATCGGCTCACGCTCGAGCAGCTTGCCGTAGATGGTCCTCCACGAGAAGCGGCGTGAGCAGTACAGGACCCGGTGCTCGCGCGCGAGGCGCGCCATGATGTGCTCGAACGTCTGGCGTATCCTGCGCCACGGGTTCCACGCGAACGAGATGAACGTATACGGGTCGGCCGCCGCGCTCATGCCTTCGGCCCTCCACGTGCCAGCCCGAACGGCCGGCCGGCGATGACGTCGCGCGCGAGCGCCTTCTCCTCGCGCGTGAGGACGACCGTGTACACCCACAGCATGTAGGCCGCCCCGGCCGCGACGAAGAAGAGCACGATCCACAGGAGCCGGTCGAAATCGATGACGAACCGCAGCGCCGTCAGCACGGCGGCAAGCGGCACGAGCCCCAGCAGCGGCCGGCCCCACACGCTCGCGATGAAGCGCCCCATGCCCATGCCGACCGTATGCGGCACGTAGTAGTACATGTACAGGCCCCGGATGAAGAACAGCGGCACGACGGTGCCGACGGCCACCCCGTAGATGCCGATCACGTTCGCGAGCCATATGCTCAGCCCGATGTTGGCGACCATCACCACCGCGCCAAGGACGGCGTGCGGCCGATGCTTGGCCATGCCGTAGATGATCGCGATGCCCGGGCCGAGCACCACGGTCAGGAACGTCGGGGCGATCAGGATCATGAGGCAGTAGTAGACCTGGTAGACGGCTTCTCGTGTGAGACCGTACTGCCAGAGCGAGACGAAGCGGTCGCCCCACGTCGCGTAGAGCACGTAGAGCCCGCCGAGCATCACGAGGATGATGCGCCCGCCGAGCACGAGCAGTCGCTGCAGGCCCGCGGTGTCGCCGAGCGTATGCAGGTGGCTTGCCGCTGGGCGCAGCGTGCCGTCGAGCCCGGCCGAGATGTTGCGTGGCAGCGTCCTGAGCTGGGCCGCGATGTTGTAGACGGTTACGCCCCCCATGGCGACGAGGCTGCCGATGATGATCAGGTCCGTATACGTGATCACCACGTCGGCTGCCAGGGCGATGAACTGAAACGCCCCGTACACCAGCAGCAACCGGTATATCCCACGGTCTCGGAAGCGCAGGTTCGCTCGGATCCACGGCGCGTGGCGAAACACCCAGAGCGTGGCGGCCAGGTAGCTCAAGAGGTTGATCGCGAGCTGGACCAGGACCATCGCCACGACACCTGCCCCGAGCTTCAACACGAGGTAGAGGCCGGCCGCCCTGACCAACAGCGCCGGGATGAGGATCGCGCTGCGCACGTCGTAGCGGTTGAGACCCATCAGCACGTTAAACATGAGCCCGCACGGGTAGGCGAGCGCCAGGTCGAGGCCGATCACGACCATCACCTGCCGCGCCTCGACGAGATACGCGTCGGCGATCTTGAACACCTTGCCGATGAAGAGGTAAAGCACGGCCGCGGCTCCCGCGGCGATCAGCGCCGCGAAGAGTAACAGGAACAGTGAGCTCGCCACGATGCGGTTGACCTGCTCGCGCTCGTTGCGCGCGAGGTACTCGGCCACGTACTTCTCCGTCGCGGCGGGAATGCCGAACCCGACGAGGCCGAAGTAGCCCGTGATCGAGCCGAGCAGGAACCAGATGCCCGCGCGCGCCGGGCCGAGCACGTCGATGATGTACGGCGTCAGGAAGAAGAAGATGACGAGGTTCAGCAGCAGGAACGCCCAGTTCGTGAGCACGTTCCTGACGAGTTGGTTGCGCAGGTTCACCGGCCGGTTCCTCGACGCCCCTTCGCGGTGTGTGACGCGTTCGACGGCCCTGGCGCGTACGCGGTTCCAGCTCGACGAACGCGGGCCTCCGACGACGGCGCCGCCTTTGGCGGCGACCGCGTGGACGAAGCCGCAGGCTTCGTCGTGTAAGCCGCCTTTGGCGGCGACATCCTAGCCGATCAGGCTGCGGCCGTCCAGGTCGGGCGGTGCATCGCAGCCGGCAAGCGCAAGGATCGTCGGCATCACGTCGCGCACGGTCGGCTTCGCCTTCGCCGTGATCTCGGCGCCGCGGATGAACAGGAACGCGTCGTCCTGCGTGTGCATGCCGCTGAGGAAACCCTTTTGGGCGAACGCGCGGCGCTTGAGCGAGCCCTTGAGGTCCCAGCCCCAATTCGAGACGAGCACGAGGCAAGGCGCCTGCTTGAGCAACGGGCCCGAGTACACCTCGTCTCGACGGTAGACGCGGCGGATCATCGCCTCACCCGTGTCCGGGTCCTTCAGTTCGGCCAGCTTCGCCGCCAGCTCGTCGAGCAGGCCGGGCACGTCGGCCGGCTCGACGCACCCCTTCGCGTAATGGCCTTTCACGTTGAGGTAGATGCGCGCCGGATCGAGGCAGAACGCGCGGCTCCCGTCGGCGATCTCGCTGAGCTTGTCGGGCGTGTCGGTCGGGAAATCGAGGTAGCCGTTCTCGCGCAGCCAGTGATTGACGAAGACTTCTTTCTTGATGCCCGTGAAGCCGTGGTCGGACATCATGAGAAGCGGCGTGTCGGCGCTGAGTCGGTCGACGACCTTGCCGATCAGCGCGTCGACCGCCCTGTAGTAGCCCAGGAAGGCCTCGTGGTGCTCGTGCGATTCGTCCTCGTAGGCGTGCCATAGAAAATGGTGCAGCCGGTCCGTGCCGGTCACGACGCCCATGAAGAAGTCCCAACCTCCCTCGTCGAACAGCTCGAGGATGACCCGCTCGCGTGCGCGGAGCGTCTCGAACAGGTCCTCGATGAAGGCGCCCATGTCCGCGTGCGCCTTCGCCGCGTCGACGTCGATCCGGTAGCCGGCCGACTCGAGCCGCGCCACGAGCTTCGGCGGATAGACGGCTTTCTTCAGGTCAATGGCGACGAACCCGGCGATGAGGATGCCGTCGAGCTTCCTGGCCGGGTACGTCGCCGGCTGGTTGATGACGACGCTGCGCTTGCCCGCGTCGCCGAGCACGTCCCACAGCACGTTCGTGCGCACGGACGCGAAGTTGGGGAACACGGTGTCGTACGTGCCGGGTTTGAGATCGGTGAAGCCGAAGACGCCGTGCTTGCCGGGGTTGCGGCCCGTCATCGTCGAGGTCCACGCGACCGACGAGATCTCGGGGATCGACGAGTCCATCTGCATGAGATGGCCGCCGCCAACGAGCGACGCCGTGTTCGGAATGACGCCGCGCCCGATCAGCGCCCGCACGAGGGTGTACGGCGTGCCGTCGAGGCCGAGCATGACGACTTTCCGCCCAGCCTTCTTGCCGAACCGCTTCTTAAACAGCGCCATGGCTGAACCACGGGTTGACACAGATCGCACGGATTATGGCGGAGCCCACCAGGCTCCGCCAGGTATCAGCGCAGATCCGTGCGAATCAGCGGTGGATTCTTCTTACAGATACCCCAGGTCGGCGAGGCGCTTCTTGATCTTCGCCTCCTCGTCGGGCGAGTAGCCGGTCTCCGTCGACGCGGCGGCATGGGCCGCGTCCGGGATGTAGCCGAGCTGCTCGAGCTTGGCGATGACGGCGACCGCACACTCCTCGACGCTGAGCTTGGTCGTGTCGAGCACGAGCTCGGGCGTCAGCGGCTCCTCGTACGGCTGGTGCCAGCCGGCGATGTCGTTGATCTTGCCTTCCTCGCCCTTCTTGTAGAGCCCCTTCGGGTCGCGCCGCTTGCACTCCTCGAGCGGGCACTTCACGTACACCTCGACGAAGTGGTCGGTCATGCTGCGCGCACGATCGCGGAACCGGCGCAGGCTCGAGACCGCCGCGATGCTTGCCGCGATCCCGTTGCGCGCGAGAATGCTGCCGAAGAACGCGAGCCGTTTCGTGTTCTCGTCGCGCGCCTCGAGCGTGAACCCGAGGTTCGGGCTGATGTTGGCGCGCACCTCGTCGGCGTCGAAGTCCTCGATCTTGATGCCGCGCTCGCGCAGCCGGCGCAGGACTTCCTTGCCGACCGTTGATTTGCCGGACGCCGCAACGCCCGTGTACCAGACGACGAATCCTCTCTCCATGACTCCCCTATCCTCACTTGGTGCAGATGGTCCCTCGTGTGTCGAAGCCTCGCATGGATTGGCAACGACATTCCCATGGAGCCGCATCGCGGCGATTGGCAGTAGCCTCGGGCGCAAGCCCGTGGAACGCGTCGTCACGACAAGAGCAGAGCCCCTTCAGGGGCGATTGAGCACGCGTGCCGTGTGAGCTCAATCGCCCCTGCGGGGCTCTCCCGGAAAACGGGGGCCACGCCGGGAACCACGGGCTTGCGCCCGAGGCTAATACCAATCGCCCCTGCGGGGCTCTTATGCTGGACGCATTGTCCATGCCGGGAGGCAATCTCATACCTCGTATCGCTCCGGACTACTCGACGAACGGCGCCGGGTCCGCGTCGATCACCTCGAACACCTCGGGCCGCATGATCTCGGACGGCGGCGGCGTATGCTCGGTGATCATCTTGCGGATCCGCGTGCCCGAGAAGTTGACGTGCACCTCCTCGGGCGTGCTGATCGTGCGGTCGC
>CAYUZG010000032.1:0-1471 GCA_964449605.1 uncultured Verrucomicrobiota bacterium
TTGAGGATGGTGCGGACCGTCTCGCTCGGCTTGGCGCCGTTGGAGAGCCAGTGCTGGACGCGCTCGACGTTGATCTTCGAGTTGAGCCCCTTCTTCTTCGGGTCGTACCAGCCGAGCTCCTCGAGGAACCGGCCGTCGCGGGCGGTGGCCGCCTCGGTCACAGCGATTCTGAAAAAGGGCTTGTGTCGTGCCCCGAGTTTACGCAGGCGGATGACTAGCGCCATCGAACTCCTCCCATTCGCATCAGGCCTTTCTGGATCTTGCCCATATTCTTCATCATTTTCTTCGCGTGTTCAAACCCTTTGAGCAGCTTGTTGACATCCTGGACGGTGGTGCCACTGCCGCGCGCGATCCGGGTGCGCCGGCTCCCGGTGAGGACCTCGGGCTGGCGGCGTTCCTGGACGGTCATCGACTGGATGATCGCCTCGACCTTGCCGAGCTGCCGGTCGTCGACCTGGAGGTGCTTGAGCTGCTGGCCCATGCCGGGGATCATGGCGAGCACGCTCTCGAGCGAGCCCATCTTCTTGATCTGCTGGAGCTGGGCGAGGTAGTCCTCGAGGTTGAGCGAGTGCTTGCGGATCTTCTCCTCGAGCTTGCGCGCCTGCTCGTCGGTGAATTGCTCCTGCGCCTTCTCGACGAGGGTCACCACGTCGCCCATCCCCAGGATGCGCGAGGCGAGCCGGTCGGGATGGAACAGGTCGATGTCGCTCGACTTCTCGCCGATGCCGACGAGCTTGATCGGCTTGCCCGTGACGGCGCGGATCGAGAGCGCGGCGCCGCCGCGCGTGTCGCCGTCGAGCTTCGTGAGCACCGCGCCCGTGATGCCGAGCCGGCGGTCGAACTCCTGGGCGATGTTGACCGCGTCCTGGCCCGTCATCGCGTCGGCCACCAGCAGGATCTCGCCCGGCTTGAGGCGGCGCTTGATGGCCTCGAGCTCGCCCATGAGCTCGTCGTCGACGTGCAGCCGGCCGGCGGTGTCGAGGATGATCACGTCGAGGTGCTCGGCCTGCGCGTGCGCGAGGCTCGCGGTGGCGATCTTCGCGGCGTCCGGCTGGCCCGTGTCGGCGTGGACGGGCATGTCGAGCTGCTTGCCGAGCACGACGAGCTGC
Organism: uncultured Verrucomicrobiota bacterium; assembly: GCA_964449605.1. GTDB lineage: Bacteria > Auribacterota > JABMQX01 > JAFGEW01 > JAFGEW01 > CAYUZG01. The sequence goes on from CAYUZG010000032.1 coordinate 1,110, forward strand.
TCGATGGCGGCGGGCCGTTTCGTGTCGCACGCGACCATGAGCGGGTGGCGGCCTGTGCGGCGCAGCATGTTGGCCAGCTTGCCCGCGAGCGTCGTCTTGCCCGAGCCCTGGAGACCGACGAGCATGACGACGGCCGGCGACGCCGACAAGTCGAGCGCCTCGGCCGAGCCGCCCATGAGCTGCACGAGCTCGTCGTGGACGACCTTGATCACCTGCTGGCCCGGCGTGATCGAGCGCACCACGTCCTCTCCGACGGCACGTTCCTTAACGCGCGCGATAAAATCCTTGACGACCTTGAAGTTGACATCGGCCTCGAGCAGGGCCATCCGCACGTCGCGCATCGCGTCGGCGATGTTCTTCTC
>CAYUZG010000032.1:1571-16123 GCA_964449605.1 uncultured Verrucomicrobiota bacterium
CGGCCTCGAGCAGGGCCATCCGCACGTCGCGCATCGCGTCGGCGATGTTCTTCTCGGAGAGCTTGCCGTAGCCGGTCAGCTTCCGGAACGCGCTCTGGAGTTTTTCGCTCAGTCCTTCAAACATCGGCCTCGCGTTTGCCCGCAGATGTCTGTCTGTTCGAACTCACCGCAGAGCGCGCAGAGCACGCTGAGACGTGCCGCTTTCTCTGCGATCTCGGCGTGCTCTGCGGTGAATCTCTTCCCTGTCCTAGTTCGACTTCACTCTCTTGATTTTGGCGCCGAGGGCGCCGAGCTTCTCTTCAATGTCCTCGTAGCCGCGGTCGATGTGATAGACGCGGTGGATGGTCGTCGCGCCCTCGGCCGCGAGGCCCGCCAGCACGAGACCCGCGCTCGCGCGCAGGTCGCTGGCCATGATCGGCGCGCCGCTCAGGTGGTCGACGCCGTGCACGACGGCGCGATTGCCGTCCATCGTGATGTCGGCGCCGAGCCGGACGAACTCCATCACGTGCATGAACCGGTTCGGGTAGATCTTCTCGACGAAGCGGCTCATCCCGCCCGCGCGCAGCGCGGCGGCCATGAATTGCGCCTGCAGGTCGGTCGGGAAGCCGGGGTAGGGCTGGGTGACGATTTCGAGCGGCTTCGGATCGCCGCTCGCGTCGACGTGGATGTCGCCGTTGCGGGTCTCGACCTTGGCGCCGGCCTCGATCGCCTTGGCGATCGCCGACCGCAGGTGGGCCGGCTCGGCATCCTTGATCGTCACCGTGCCGCGTGTGACCGCCGTGGCCGCGATGAACGTGCCCGCTTCGATTCGGTCGGGGATCACCTTGTAGTCATCGACGCCGTGCAGCTCATCGACGCCCTCGACCGTGATGATCGGCGTACCCGCGCCGCTCACGTTCGCACCCATACGGTTGAGGAAATTGGCCAGGTCGACGACCTCGGGCTCGCACGCGGCGCTGGAGAGAACCGTGGTGCCCTTCGCCTTGACGGCCGCCATGAGCACGTTGGCCGTGGCGCCGACGCTCGAGCCGGCCGGGCCGCCGAGGAATATCTCGCACCCGACCAGTTCCTTGGCGTCGGCATAGAAGTAGCCGCAGCGCTGCTCGATCGTGGCGCCGAGCTCGCTGAAGCCTTTCAGGTGCAGGTCGATGGGCCGCGGCCCGATCACGCACCCGCCGGGGATCGACACGGTCGCCTTGCCGAACCGGCCGAGTAGCGCGCCGAGCACGTAGATCGACGCGCGCATCTTGCGCACGAGCTCGTAGGGCGCCTCGTGGCTCTCGAGCGGGCCGGGGTCGACGTGGAGGCTGCCCTCGTAGGTGCGCTGCACGCGCACGCCCATCGCCTCGAGGATCTCGACCATCGTGTCGACGTCCTTGAGCCACGGGCAGTTGGTGATCGTGCTCGGGGTGTCCGCCATCAGCGACGCGGCGAGGATCGGCAGCACGGCGTTCTTGGAGCCGCTGGTGCGGACCTCGCCGCGAAGCGTCTCGCCACCCCACATCAAGAACTTGTCCATCGGTCCCAGCGCCTCAACGCTTTCGTCCAATCACCACGCGTTCGATCCCACTGTAGTCGCGCACCGTCTCGATCTCGTCGAGCGCGCCGGTCGCCGCCATGAGCTCCTTGACGGCCGGCGCCTGCGTGTGGCCGACCTCGATCAGCAGCCGCCCGCCGGGCTTGAGATGGCCGGGGCCGCCGGTGACCAGCTCGCGGATCACGCGCAGGCCGTCGGGCCCGCCGTCGAGCGCCTCGCGCGGCTCGTGCAGGCGAATCTCCTCGGGCAGCTCGTCCCACTCGGCCTGCGAGACGTACGGCGGATTCGACACGATCAGGTCTGCATCCGCTTCCTGCACGTACGGCTCGAACAGGTTGCCCTCGACGAACGTGACGCGGTCAGCCACGCCGTTTCGCTCGGCGTTGGCCCGCGCCAGCTCGAGCGCGCCCGCCGACGCGTCGGAGGCGATCACGCGGCACCGCGGCGCCTCGTGCGCGATGGCCACGGCGACGCACCCGGAGCCGGTGCCGATCTCGTACACGAGCGGCTCGGCGCCTACCTCAAGCGCCCGGAGCCGGTCGAGCGCCGCCTCGACCAGGTGCTCGGTCTCGGGCCGAGGGATGAGCACGCGCTCGTCGACGGCGAATGGTACGCCGTAAAACTCCGTCTCCCCGATCAGGTACTGGCATGGCACCCGCTGCCGGCGCTTGCGGAGAAGCTCGCGGAACGGCTCGAGCTCGGGCTCATCGAGCGGCCGCTCGAACTGGAGATACAAATCGAGCCGCGAGCAACCAAGGATGTGGGCCAGCAGGTGCTCGGCCTCGAGCCTCGCGCGTTCGACGCCGTTATCGGCCAGGTAGCGCTCAGCCCGCCTGAGGATCTCGAGGAGTTGCCGCATTAGCCGTGTATGAGGCGAGTTCCGCCTCGAGCCGAGCCTCGGCGTCACGCATTACCAGCGCCTCGACCAGCTCGTCGAGGTCGCCATCCAAGGTATCGGCGAGGTTGTGGAGTGTCAAGCCGATTCTGTGATCGGTCACGCGGTTCTGGGGGAAGTTGTAGGTGCGGATCTTCTCGCTGCGGTCGCCGGAGCGGATCTGCGAGCGCCGCGTGGCGGCCCGCTCGGCGTCGAGGCGTTCCTGCTCCATGTCGTAGAGCTTGGCCCGGAGGTGCTTGAGCGCGCTCTCCTTGTTGCGGCGCTGACTCTTCTCGTCCTGGCATTGGACGATGATGCCGGTCGGCAGGTGGGTGATGCGGACCGCGCTGTCCATCGTGTTGACGCTCTGGCCGCCGGGGCCCGACGAGCGGAACACGTCGATGCGCAGGTCCTTGTCGGCGATCTGCACGTCGACCGGCTCGGCCTCGGGCAGCACGGCGACGCTGACGGCCGAGGTGTGGATCCGGCCGCCCGCCTCGGTCTTGGGCACGCGCTGGACGCGGTGCACGCCGCTCTCGTGGCGCAGCGTGCGGTAGACGTCGTCGCCCTCGACCGAGAAGACGATTTCCTTGAGGCCGCCGAGGCCGGTCTCGCTCTTCGAGAGCGTCGAGACCTTCCAGCCCTGCCGCTCGGCAAACCGGGCGTACATGCGGAACACCTCGGCCGCGAACAGCGCGGCTTCTTCGCCGCCGGTGCCGGCGCGAACTTCAACGATTGTGTTGCGGTTGTCCTCGGGGCGCGGCGGCACGACGAGCAGCGTGATCTGCTGCTCCTGGCGCGTGAGCTTCTCCTCGAGCTCCGCGAGCTCCTGCTCGGCGAGCTCGACGAGCTCGGGGTCCTCCTGCTTGCCGTCGAGGATGGCGCGGTGCCCATCGATGTCCTTGCGCGTGGCCTTGTACGCGTCGACCGCGCGCGCAAGCCGGCTCAGCGCTGCGTGCTCTTTCGAGAGCGCAGCGAGCTTGGCCGGGTCGCCGGCCGTGGCCGGATCGCTCAGCGTGGCCTCGATCGCCTCGAGCTGCTCGGTGACCCGGTCGAGCCTCTGGAAGAGCGCCTTCTTCTCCATTCTGGATACACCCCTTCGGTCACGCAGCCCATCAGTTGGGCCTGTGGCGGGAGCGGGCGGCCGTGTCGTTTGGCGCGGCCCGAACCTTGGCCGCCCGACGTGCAGCGGCCGCCCCGGAGGGCGGCTAAGACTCCTTGAGGCCGTACTTCTTACGGAACCGCTCGACGCGGCCGGCGGTGTCGACGAACCTCTGCTTGCCGGTGTAGAACGGGTGGCACGCGGAGCAGATGCCGATCTCGATCTTGGCCACCGTCGAACGCGTCTTGATCACGTTACCGCAGGCGCACGTGATCGTCGCGTCAACGTATTCTGGATGGATGCCCTTTTTCATCGGCTCTCCTGTTGTTTGCCGAGGTCTGCCCCGGTACACGCCGGGGCGAGCTAGCCGTATACACTCTGCGCCGTCCGAGGTCAAGGCCCGAAGGCGGCCGTGGTCGGCCACGCGGGCGGGCTAGACCTTGTCGACGTTCATCGTCATCAGGAACTCGGCGTTCGTCTTGGTCTTCTTGAGCCGCCCGATGATCAGCTCCATCGCCTCGACCGGGTTCATCGTCTGCAGCGCCTTGCGGAGCAGCCAGACGCGCTCCATCTCGTCGGGATGGTACAGGTTCTCCTCGCGCCGGGTGCCCGACTTCTCGAGGTCGATCGACGGGTAGACGCGCTTGTCGACGAGGCGGCGGTCCAGGTTGATCTCCATGTTGCCGGTGCCCTTGAACTCCTCGAAGATCACCTCGTCCATCCGGCTCCCGGTGTCGATGAGCGCCGTGGCGATGATGGTGAGCGAGCCGCCCTCCTCGATGTTGCGCGCCGCGCCGAAGAAGCGCTTCGGCTTGTGCAGCGCGTTCGAGTCGATGCCGCCCGACATGATCTTGCCGCTGTGGGGCATCACGGCGTTGTAGGCGCGCGCCAGCCGCGTGATCGAGTCGAGCAGGATCACCACGTCCTTCTTGTGCTCGACGAGGCGACGGGCCTTCTCGATGACCATCTCGGCCACCTGGATGTGGCGTTCGGGCGGCTCGTCGAACGTCGAGCTGATTACCTCGGCGTTGACCGAGCGCTCGAAGTCGGTCACCTCCTCGGGCCGCTCGCAGATGAGCAGCACGATGACGAGGCACTCCCCGTTGTTCTTCAGGATGCTCTTGGCGATCTTCTGCAGCAGCACGGTCTTGCCCGTGCGCGGCGCGGCCACGATCAGGCAGCGCTGCCCCTTGCCGAGCGGGCAGAGCAGGTCCATCACGCGCATTGAGATCTCGTCGGGCGAGATCTCGAGCCGCAGCCGCTCGTCGGGAAACAGCGGGGTCAGGTTGCCGAAGAAGATCTTGTCCTTGGCCTTCTGCGGGTCCTCGAGGTTGATCGAGTCGACGCGCAGCAGGGCGAAGTAGCGCTCCTTCTCTTTCGGCGGCCGGATTTGGCCCGAGACCGTGTCGCCCGTCTGCAGGTCGAACTTGCGGATCTGCGACGGCGAGACGTAGATGTCCTCCGGGCACGGCAGGTAGTTGTAGTTTGGCGACCGCAGAAAACCGAAGCCGTCAGGCAGGATCTCGAGCACCCCCTCGCCGTACATGGCGCCGCTGCGCTCCATGTTGGCCTTGAGGATCTCGAAGATGAGCTGGTGCTTTTTCAGGTTGCCCATCCCCTTGATGTCGAGCTCCTTGCCGATCACCTGCAGGTCGGCGATCGGCATCTTCTGCAGCTCGACCAGGTTCATTTCTGGGCCCTTCGGCTCGGCCTTCTCGTCAGCCGCTTTCGTTGTTGGGCTCATGCTCCCTCCTTGCCGGGATCGGTCCCGGCATCTCTCTTGCGCAAGGTGGCCCACAGGTGCTCAACCTGTTCCCGGGTCGCCTCGCATGTTCCGTTATTGTTGATGATGTAATCCGCTTTCTGTTCCTTGTCTTCGAGCGACAACTGATGCTTGAGCCGCGCGCTGAAGTCGTCGGCCGTGCCGCCGCGCTCGACGAACCGGGCGAGCTGCGTGGCGCGGTCGGCGCTCACGACGATGATCACGTCGTAGATGTGCGCCGCGCCGCCCTCGTAGAGCATCGAGACCTCGGCGATTGCCGCGGGCGCGCCGTTCGCCTTGCGTGCGGCGAACCAGCGGGCGATCCGCTCGCGCACGGCCGGGTACAAGATGCTTGTGAGCCGCGCGACGGTCTCTTTGCGCGCGAAGGCGACAGCCGCGAGCCTGGCGCGGTCGATGGCGCCGTCGTCGGTGCGTACGGCCTCGCCGAACGCCTCGCCGACGCGCCGCCGGACCTCGGGGTCGGTCGCGAGCAGCTCGTGCACGACGGCGTCGGCGTCGATCACGGGCGCACCGAGCTCGGCGAACATCGCCGCCACGGTCGATTTGCCCGTGCAGAGCCCGCCCGTGAGCCCGACGTGGATCATGGCCGCCCCCGCTCCTGCGCGTCGAGCATGTCCCAGCGCGCCTTCGCCTCGACGGCTCGATCGTCGTCGCCGAGCAGCACGTAGACGCTCACCATGAGTCGCCACGCCTCGACGTTTCCCGGCCAGAGTTCCACAGCCAGCTCGAGCCCCTGGGCCGCGAGGTCGAGGTCCTCACGTTCGTTGTGGTTCATGTATCGCTGAAAAAGATCCCGGGCCAACGCGACGTTCGCGCGGGCCTCGTCGATATCGGCCTCCGGAATGACCGAGAAGACCCGATAGGCGTACCCAAACTCACCTTCGGCGCCGATCTCGATCTCGAACCGGAAGTAGCCGCACTTGCTCGGGTCCCGGTCCATCCGGCTCGTGCCGATCTCGTCGAGCGTTCGGTCGGCGGCGCCGGCGCAGTAACGGGGCCCGTACACCCAGCCCTCCGCGTCCGGCCCGGCGAACATGCCGGGCTCGAGGACGAAGTAGTCCGCGCCGTAGCGCCTGCAGAAGGCATGCAAGTCACGTTCGCTGCGCGCATAGAAGCTCTCGAGGAACTCGTGTACCTTGTCACGCATCCCGGCCGACTCGAACTTCGGCTGCAGCACGATCGGCCGGCCGGCCTGCACGAAGATCGTCGGCTCGAGCGGGAACATCGCCAGCACGACCGCGTCGTCGGGCGTGTTCGCCTTGAGCCACTTGACGAGCTCGGCCGACGCGGCATACGGGAACGACCGCCCGTACCAACGCGCGATCTTGACGTAGTGCAGGTTCTCGTACAGGTCATAGTCGCGCGCCGGCACGTAGAGTCTGTAGCGCTCGTTCACCGTGCCAAAGAGCATCCGCTGACCCATGTCGGCGCTCACGGCGATCAGGACGACGGGGACGGCCAACGCGAGCGGCCAACGCGAGCGCGCCGTCTCGAGCACCGCGCCCACAGCGATCCCGACGAGCACCGCCAGAAAAAAGATCAGGAACACGTGCATTCTGACGAACAGCACGTAGAGGCCGAGCCATGCCAGCACCATCGTGACCGGCAAGCTCACCGCGCCGACGCGGCGGCGCACGAGCTTCGCCGCGACAATGCACGCGCCCGCCAGCGCACCGAGCACAAACATCGGCGTGAAATCGCTGAGCGGGACGCGGCCGCCGTACCTCGTCGTGGCCGAGTGAAGGGCCGGCGTCCACAGGATCCGCGCATCGTAGCTGAGGCGCTCGGGATCCTCGGGCTTGACCGTCAGGTGCCGGAGCTTGGCGAAGAACAGGGCGCGGAAATGGCCGTACGTCTTCCCCGCGGGCATCACCGAGGCTGCAACAAGCGTGCCGACGAGCGCCGCCGCCAGCACCGCCTTCGTCGCCGGTGCCGGGAGCTTGGCCCGCATCTCGATCAGCCACCAGGCCATCAGGCCGTAGCCGAGCAGCATCGCGTACGAGACGACGAACGCGTGCGCCCACAAGTACGGGACGGCCAAGCCCGCGATGAGCCCGGCGGCGATCGTGGGCGCCAGGTGCACGAGCTCGACGGCCCACGCACGCCTGACGAGGCACCGCACGGCGCAGTACGCGACGACCAGGAGCAGGTAGAGCTGCGTGAGGTCCCACGTCGCCAGGGCGACGGCCAAGAGGCCCGCGGCAACAACCGACGGCGCGAGCCGCTTCGTGCGCAGGCCCGTGTCGAACAGCCAGAAGTGCGCGAAGATCAGCGGGAGCGCGAAGTTCTCTCGCGAGAACTCAAGCCCCGTCGAGCGCACGACGGCCGTGTAGGCCAACGCAAGCGGCAGCGACGCGACCGCGGCCGCCAGACCGCTGCGCGTCCGGCCTCGCACGAGGAAGAACAGCGGCACCACGCCGAGGCAGTACCACGCGGCATCGAACCGCCGCACAAACCGCTGGAAGCTCATGCCGCGCACGCCCAGCCCGTTGTAGAGCCAGGCGGCCACGAGCCCCTTGCCGACGGACAGCTCGCGCCCGACGCGGAGGCCCTCCGGCATCTGCGCGCGCTCGTCGAGGCGCGGGATACGGCCCGTCTGCTGATACGTCTCGGCGTAGTGGAACAGGAGCGCGCTCTCGAGCGTGTACGGCAGCTCATCGGCGCCCGACGGCTTGGTGCCTGTTTCGATGGTCGAGCAGATCGACCATCGCAGCCCGACGCCGAGCGCGTAGATGAGCCCGACCGCGACGATCGTTGCGACCGTGCCGAGCGCCCGGCTGTGGTGCCAATGACGTGGCCGCATTGCCGAGCTCACACCTCGCCCCACGTCCGGCCGGAGGTCACGTCCACCTTGAGCGGGACGCGCAGGTCCATGACGGACTCCATTTCGCCGACCACGAGCGCGCGGGCGGCGTCCTCTTCGTTTTCTGGAATCTCAAAGATCAGCTCGTCATGTATCTGGAGAATCATCCGCGTTCGCAGCCGCGCCTCGCCAAGGCGCCGCTCGATGCGGATCATGGCGATCTTGATCATGTCGGCCGCCGAGCCCTGGATCGGTGTGTTGATGGCGATCCGGCGGCCCAGCGCCCGCGTCTGGCTGCTTGCGCTCTTGAGCTCGGGCACGTAGCGTCGCCGCTTGCAGATTGTCTCGACGTAGCCGTTCTTCTCTCCGGCGGCGACGGCCTCGTCCATGTACCGGCGCACGCGCTTGTAGCGTTCGTAGTAGGCGTCGATGAACGCCTGCGCCTCGCCCACGGGCACGTCGAGAAACTGCGACAACCCGAACGCCTGCTGACCGAAGATGATGCCGAAGTTCACCGCCTTGGCGCGGTGGCGCATCTCGGGTGTCACGTCCCCCACGTCGACCTCGTAGATGAGCGAGGCCGTCACCGCGTGAATATCCCCGTCCCGCCGGAAGGCGTCGATCATCGCCTCCTCCCGGGCGAGGTGGGCGAAGATCCTGAGCTCGATCTGCGAGTAATCGGCCGCGAGCAGCCGCCAGCCCGGCTCGCCCGGCACGAACGCCTCGCGGATCCGGCGCCCTTCGTCGGTGCGTACCGGGATGTTCTGCAAGTTCGGGTTCGAGCTGGACAGCCGGCCCGTCGCCGTGATCGTCTGGTTGAACGACGTATGAATGCGGCCCGTTCTCGGGTGGACCAGCGCGGGCAGCGCATCGACGTACGTCGATTTCAGCTTCGCCAGTTGCCGGTAGTTGAGTAACTCGCGGGGCAGCGGATGAAGCCGGGCCAGCTTCTCGAGCACCTCCACGTCGGTGGAGGGACCGGTCTTGGTGCGTTTCTGGACCGGGAGCCCGAGCTTATCAAACAGGATGACCGAAAGCTGCTTCGGCGAGTTGAGGTTGAATGACTCCTCGGCCAACTCATACACCCTGCGGGCGACCGCGTCAAGCCTTTTCTGGAACTCGGCCGACAGCTCGGCCAGCAGCCCGGTGTCGACCGCGACGCCGCGCGTCTCCATCTCGGCGAGCACGCGCACGAGCGGCATCTCGATCTCGCCGAACAGCTCGAAAAGCGCCGTCTCGCGCAGCCGCGCCTCCAGGGGCGTTTTGAGCCGCAGCGTTACGTCGGCGTCCTCGCACGCGTACGGCGCGACCTGCTCGAGCGGCACGTCGCGCATGCTGCGCTGCTTCTTGCCTGAGCCGATCAGCTCGGTGATCGGGATCTTCTTGAGGCCGAGGTACTCGATCGCCAGCTCGTCGAGCTTGTAGCGTGCGCGGGCCGGGTTGACCAGGTAGGCGGCCACCATCGTGTCGAACGCGACAGTGCCGAGCTCGACGCCCGCGCCGCGCAGCACCTCGAGATCGTACTTGATGTTGTGCCCCACCAGGCGCCGGCTCGGGTCGCTCAGGATCGGGCCGAGCGCCTCGAGCACGGCGGCCGGCTCGAGCGCGCCGTTGAGCGGCACGTAGAACGCCTGCTGTGGCGCGAAGGCGACGCTGATGCCGACCAGCTCGGCCCGGAACGCGTCGGTCGAGGTCGACTCGACGTCGACGGCGAGCTCGTCGGTCCGTTCGAGCTGGCTGACGAGCTCGGCGAGCGCCTTCGTGTCGTTGACGAGCCGGTAGTCGACCTCGGCGGCGTCGGTCCGGGCGACGAGGTCGTCGCGGAGTTGGTGGAAATCGAGCCGGGCGTAGAGGCGGCTCAGGTGGTCGACGTCCGGCCCGCCCAGCGTCGCCTCGTCCAGGTCGAACTCGAGCGGCACGTCGGTCTTGATCGTCACGAGCTGCTTGGAGAGGCGGGCCGTCTCGGCGTCTCGGCGCAGGTTCTCCTGGCGTTTGGCGCCGGCAACCTCGTCGGTGTGGGCGAGCACCTCGTCGAGGCTGCCGAACTGCTGCACGAGCGCGGTGGCCGTCTTCTCGCCGATGCCCGCGACGCCGGGCACGTTGTCCGAGGTGTCGCCAGCGAGGCCGAGCACGTCGGTCACGTGCTCGGGCGCGACGCCGAAGCGTTCGACCACCTGGGCAGGGCCAAGCACGGCGTTGTCCTTGTGCACGTGCAGCGCGCGGACTTTGTCGTTGACGAGCTGGAGCATGTCTTTGTCGCCGCTGACGATGTAGACCTCGAGCCCGGCTGCCTCGGCGCGGCGCGCCAGGGTGCCGATCACGTCGTCGGCCTCGTAGCCGTCGATCTCGATCACGGGGATGCGCATCGCCTCGAGCAGCTCCTTGATGACCGGCATCTGCACGACCAGGTCCTCGGGCATCGGCTTGCGCGTGATCTTGTAGGCGGCGAACTGCTCGCTGCGGAACGTGGGGCCTTTGGGGTCGAAGACGGCCACGAGCCGCTCGGGACCGAAGTCGTCAATCAGCTTGCGCAGCGTGCGCACGAAGCCGAACACGGCGTTTGTCGGGAAGCCCTCGGCGTTCGAGAGCCGCTGGATCGCGTAGAAGGCGCGATACGCGTACGAGACACCGTCGAGCAGGAACAGCCGTTCCGCCATGGGTGGCTGGTTCTCCTCGTTGTGGGGACCGGTATGGATACCCTTCGGCCGCGCGCCCGCACGGCTCAACGAACCGGAGGAATGTGACGGGACTTGTCGCCGGGAACTACCGGATGATGACCCGCCGGGCGCCCCCCGCAGGAGGCGCCCGACGGGCGAATCTACGCGTCAAATGAGGGAGCCGGTCTACCTGCCGGTCGTGATGCTCTGCCCTTCGGCTTGGGCCGCCTCGAGTTCCCTCTGATACTGCTCGAGGTAGCGGGTCCGCTGCTCGGTCACATGCCGTTCCTGCTTGATGCGGGTCCCGCGCGAGGTAATCAGGTCTGCGCTGACGAAGATCATCAGGTTGACCTTCTTGTCGATCTCATACGAGCCCCGGAACAGCCGACCCAGCAGCGGGATGCTGCCGAGAACCGGCACGCGATCCTCGACGATCTTCGTGTCGCCTTTGATGATGCCGCCCAGCACGAGTGTCTCACCGTCGTTGATGTAGACGGTCGTCGAGACTCTGCGCGACTGGAACACCGGCTGATTGAGCGACTGGTACTGGTCGCCGTAGTCGATCCACCGGATCAGGTCGCTCACCTCGGGCAGCAGCACGAGGGTGATCACCTCACCGTCGCTCGAGACGGTCGGAGTAACGCTGAGCAGGATGCCCACTTGGCGCGTGTCGAACGTGCTCGGCGTCGTGCGGAACAGGCCGGTCCCCGCCGCGACCTGGTAGACGTCCTGGACCGACTCGGTGTCGTACTCGGTCGGGTAGCGAATCTCCTCGGCGAGCGAGATGAGCGCCTGCTGACCGCTGACAGTGGTCACGCGCGGCGCCGAGAGCAGCTCGGTGGTCGTCGTCTTGTCGAGCGCGTACCAGACGAGGTTGAACTCGGGACGGGTCAGGATGCCGCTGATGAGGAGCAGCGCGTCGGTCCCGGTCCCGCCCCACGTGATGGCCTCCCCCAAGTCCGCGGTCCCGTTGTCGCTGATTGTACCGATCTGATTGCCGGGGTTGGAGAACAGCTCGAGGCGCTCGCGGCTGCGCAGCGGCACCGTGCCCAAGTTGCGGCCCTCGTTGCGCGTCCAGCGCAACGCCTCGCTCATGCCGAGGCGGAACGCATTCTCGAAGCCGTGATCCATTTCGATGTGGGCGAACCGGGCCTCGACCTCGACCTGCATCGGCGGCCGGTCCCAGATCCTGATCAGCTCGCGGATCAGCACCATGTTCGTCGGCGTGTTGGTCACGATCAGGGTAGCCGTCGGCTGGTGGTAGACGAGATCGCTCCCTTTTGGCCACGTGACGCCGGCGGCGCTCTTGAGCCATTCCTTGATCGTCGGCGGTTGCCCTGGCGCGACGGTGGACTCCCCGCCGAAGCCGCCGCCGCCGCTGTCGCCGTAGGCGCTGTCGCCGCCGAAGCTGCCGAAGCCCTCCCCCTCTGTAGAGGTGAATCCCGGCTGGGCGGTGGTCGTGGTGCCGACACCGCTTGTGGAGAGCCGGAAGATCTCGGTCTCAAGCTCCTCGGGCAGCACGTAGTCGATGGGGATGATGAGGATCGCGTAGTCCTCGACGACGTACTTGAGGTTCTTGAAGCGCAGCACGTACCTGAGCACGTCCTTGAGCGGGACGTTCGTCAGGTGGAGCGAGATCGTGCTCTGCTGCGGGGCCGCATACGTGCTTGTTACAGTCGTTGTTGGCATGGTGGTCGGTTGGGGGCCGTACGGGCCGGCTCCAGGCATCTCCTCGGGGTAGACGGGGCCTCCGCCGGGGGCGGCCGCTGCAGCGTGTGCTGCCGGGCCCAAGCTGCCCTGTGGCGAGAACTCATCGCTCGGGATCGTGATCGACTCCTCTCCGCCGAAGCCGCCTTCCTCCGGGTACGCCTCGAGGCCTCCGGGCGTCGTCATGCCTCCGGACGGCTCGAAGACCACCGGGTCGATCACGATGTTCACGTCTGCCTCACGCGAGAGGAACCGGATGACCTCCCTCAGCTCGGCGTCTTCGAACTCGACCTTGGGGATGATGGTCTCGAGCTTCGCGAGGATGATCTCGCGCGCTTTCGATACCGGCTCGGCTTCGACCGGGCCGACCGGGCCGACCTCTATACGCGGCGCACGTGGCCGGTCGATCCACGCGTCCTGCACCTGCTCGAGCATATCCTTGCGGATCGCCTCGCGGAACGAGCGCTTGTGCAAGTACTTCTGGTACTTGACGCGGTCGAGCCAACGGGTCACCTCGATGTTGTAGGGCTCCAACTCGCGGGCAGTCAGCAGCAGGTCTTCGGCTATCTCGTAGTCCTTCTTGCGGTAGGCGCGAATCGCCTCGCCCAGAAGCTGCGTGTCGCTGAGCTGCGCGATGAGCGGTTCTTGTTTGGGCTGTTCCTGTTCGGTCTCGGTGGGCCCCGCCTGGCTCAGCTCGGCTGCCGTGGCGCGGAAGCTCCGGACCTCGATCACATCCCGGTCGTTCGAATCGGTGAACCGGGCCAGGAAGTCGTCGGCCTGGATGACCACCGCGTCGAATTGCTCCTCCCTCAGCAGGTCGTAGATGTACTTCTTCTGGACCTCCTTGAGGTGCTCGAGGGCCTCCTCGTCATCCGGGACCAGCCGGACGGCCTCTTTCAGCCTGGCTACCGCCAGGTCGTTGTCCCCACTGGCAAGCGCAGCATCGGCTTCCCGCTTCGCCGTCTCAGCGCCCATCTGGGCTTCGAGCGCCTTCTCGGTCTCGACATTCTCGGCGATCTCATCCGCGGTCAGCTCTGCTCCCTCGAGCGTCTCGCCTCCGCCCGCGTCAATGCCCAGCTCCTCAACCTCTTCTTGGCCGTAGGCGTGGAAAAGGACGCAGGACAGGGACAAGACGAGCGCGAGCACAGCAAGCCATCGCAACGTCTTTCCCATGGTAGCGTGTTCTCCTTTCACCCCAGGTGTGACAGCAGTCCCTCAATCGCGCAGTAACATTAGAATCTATCCTCGAAGTCGGCCTGACGCAACCGATTTCTGTGCGTTTCCGCGTTTCCAGCTTTCCGGGCGCGGCCAGGCCGGGCGCCCGTTCACGTCAGTAACGACCGTCCTCCCACGACTCGGGCTGGCGCCTCAGCGTGTCCACGATCTGCCTCGGGCCGAGTCCGCTGGTTGTCAGATGGAATACCTCGGTGACAAGCTCGCCCTGGTCAACCCAGTCTACGGGCACGATGACGATCGCGTAGTCCTCAACGATGTACTTGAGCCCCTTGAAACGCAGGACGTACTTGAGCACGTCCTTCAGGGGCACGTCCTTGAGGTGGATCGTCACCAGGTCCCTCCGCACGGGCCCCGGCGGCTCGGCCGGGGGCAAGTCGGCCTCCGCGCCCTCGAAGCCCGGTTCGGCCTCCTCGGGGCCGGCCTGGGCCTCCGCCAGAGCTTCGGCCGCTTCCTCCTCGGCCGGCTGGTCCGAGGCCAGGAGGGCCATGGCGGACGCGTCGAATACGATGTTGATGTCAGCTTCCCGGGCGAGGAACTCGACCACGTCTTTGAGGGGGGCGTTCTCAAAACACACCTCCTCGATCGGGATGTCGAGCTTGGGGACCCAGTGGATGAAGAGCCTCCCCTGACGTACGGCCTCGGCCTCGATCTCGTTGTCGAGCGTCAACAACAGGTTCCTTGCGGCTCGGCTCTCTGGGTCCAGCCGCACGGCAGCCTTCACGAGCGTGTGGGCTAACTCGAGCTTGCCGTCCGCGTGGGCTTGCACGGCCTTGTCGTAGTACTCGGCGGCGAGCTGTCTGGCGTCGTCGGAGGAGACGGTCTCTTTGGCGGCGCCGGGCGAGTCGTTCGTCTC
>CAYUZG010000033.1:0-15649 GCA_964449605.1 uncultured Verrucomicrobiota bacterium
CGCTCGACGACCGGCCCGTCCACTTCGTCTTCCTCGTGATCGGGCCTGCGGACCAGCCCGAGGCCTACCTCCAGCTCCTGAGCCAGATCTCCCGCCTGATCCGCCTACCCCAGGCGACGAAACGGCTCCTGGCCGCCACCACGCCCGAAGAGGTCATCAGCACGATCGGGGAGCTCTAACCCCGATTTGTCGCGAGGATGCAGCGCACGCAGATCCCTGTAGACACGCCGTCGTCGAGGAAAAATGGGGACAGGCACCTGTTTTCAGCCGCAATGATTCTGTAAGGCCTCCGCAACCAGTTGCCTGTCCCCATTTTTCCTGCGCTCGGTGTGAGAAATGCAGGCTAAGTGCGGCACGGCGTCCGCCGTGCGCGAGCTGGCATGAAGATGCCTACCGGATCGTCGCGCGCAGGATGCCGACCTGGTCGATGCCAAAGCCGTCGAGGTCGACCCCGACGAGGGCAAGCGCCCGCTCGTCCTCGGCGAGTGGAACGCCGAACGACTCGCGCTGGCTCAGCGCGAGGCCGGGGCCGTCCGGGCTAAGCACCAGATCGTAGACGACGACGGTCGCCTCGAGCCCGTCCTGGTCGAGCACCACGAGCTCATCGAACCCGTCGCCGTCGAGATCGGCCGCATCGAGATCGGTGAACGCGAAGCCGTCGGGAAGGAGCACGGGGACGCTCTCGCCGCGTGCCGCGTCGTGTTCCGACGCATCGCCACGGCGGGGCGGGGTGGAGATCTCGATCTCGAGCGCGCCGTCGGCGCCGGCACGGACCACGCCGAGCTCGCCGGCCGGCGTGCGCAGCGCGAACAGCTTCAGCAGGTTGCCGTCGCGGGGGATCCGCCACGCGTCGCGCGCCACGGGCGGCTGCGCACGCGCCCGGGTGAAGTCGCCCCAGCGGGGCATGTCGTAGACGAGCACCTCCTGGCTGCCGAGGTCGGCATCGTACTGAAGCACCACGATCTCCTCGAGCCCATCGCCGTCTACGTCGACGGCCGTCGCGTCCTCGATCTCGCCGCCGGCAGGGATCTCCCACTCGTCGTAGGCCACCGGCAACGGCTCGCCGTCGACGGGCCTCGCCTCGAGCACGCTGAAGCTCGCCGGCGTCGGACCAGCGCCGGCTCGGAACACGCCGAACTCGTCTTCGCCATCGGCGTCGATGTCGGCCCGCAGCACGATCGAGGCCGTGTTGCCGGCCGCTTCGGCCAGGAGCCCGTCGAGAACGGGCTGCAGCGTCCCGGGCACGCCGTCAGCCGGCTCGTAGACCACCACCTCGCTGGCGGCGATCGGGTAGAGGGCGCGCACTCCGGCAACGTCGTCGAGCTCGAGCGATCGCTTGAGCACCTCGCCGAGCAGGATGATAGGGAACATCGTTGTCTCGGTCGACTCGAGCGAATGGGCGAGCCCGAGCGCGTGGCCGCACTCGTGCGTCACCGCATTCTGCACGTCCACGGCGCCCGGCAGCCCGAGCGTCGACCAGACGAACCGCTCGGCGTTCAGCTCGACGTCGGCATCAATGACGTGCCCGGCGTGGTCGAGCCACGTCGTTGTGTAGGCGATCGTCTCGGGTCTGTACGGCCAGCCGCGCGTCACCCAGATGACGCAGTTCTCGCCGTCGGGCGCGGCGCGGGTCGCCAGGGTGCGACCGGCATAGCGGAACCGAACGTATGAGTCCGGGGCGCGGTTCCAGGCCTGGAACGCGCGAAGCACTGCACCCACGAGCGCCTCGTCCGCCTCACCGGCACCGGTCACGCCGATGCGATAGCGGACCGGCAGGGCATGCGTCGGCCACCGCACCACGCGCCCCGTGGTGTCACGGCTCACGACGAACGCGGAAGCCGGGAGCGCGCTGCACACGCAGAGCGCAACGCAGAGCAAGGCCCTCTTCAAGCCCATACAGGTCCCTTCTTGAAACCGGCCTTCAGAGACGTAAGTCGCGGCGCCGGTTGCACTCGAAGCGCCGAGCCGCGCCGCGTCTCAAAGGCCGATGTTCGCTCGCACGCCTAACTTAGCACAAACAGTGCCGGTCGAAAAGGGACGAACCGCCCCAAAAACGCACCGGACAACCTCATGTTACTGAGATTCACGCCGCCAGATCGCTACCACCTCATCGACGACGGCCTCGACCGGCTTGCCCGTCGTGTCGAGCTGGTGGCCGACCTTGGCATAGAACGGCGCGCGATACTCGAGCAGGGCGCGGATCTTCTCGGGCGGGTTGTCGACGGCCAGGAGCGGGCGGTGGCGCTCGTCCCGGACGCGCTCGTAGATCGCTTCGGCCGTGGCGCCCAGGCAGATGCCGACGCCCGTCCGCTCGAGCGCGCGGACGTTTGCCTCGTTGAGCACGACGCCGCCGCCGGTGGCGATCACGTGGCGGCGGAGCTGCGCGGCCTCGGCGGCGACCTCGGTCTCGACGCGCCGGAAGTGCGGCTCGCCCTTCGCGGCGAAGATCTCCGAGATCGTCGTCCCCTCGCGGGCCTCGATCAGGTCGTCGAGGTCGACGTACGTCATCCCGAGCCGCTCGGCCACGGCGCGGCCGACACACGTCTTGCCGGTGCCCATGAAGCCGAACAGCACGATGTTGTGCTTTGCACCCATGATCGCGCCTCGTCCCCGTTCCCCGTGCGGAAGCGGACGCCACTACCTACACCGCGGCTCCCGCCGGCCGCAACAACTTTGCGTCTGGGCACGTGGCGCGCGCTTTGCTACAATCGAATCGAAAGGGAGGCGCGCGGCGATGTACGCGATCCTGCTCAACGAGCAACAGGAGCTCGACCTGGAGAAGACGGCCCACATCCTGGCGAAGGCCGAGGGCTTGGTCTATGGCGACGCGACGCGCGCGGTCCGCACCTGCACCGGCATCCTGGCCAGGAACCTGCCGTACGACGAGGCGACACGGATCGCCAACGAGCTTACCGCGAACGGCGTCGGCTGCTTCGTCCTGGCAATGGCTGACTTCTACAACCCGCCCGACGCGCGCGTGATCATGGGCGTCAACCTGAGCCCGGAGGCGTTCGGTGCAGTGGACCTTTACGGCCGAGTCCGGCCGGTGCCGTGGAGCGACGTCATGCTGCTCTGCCTCGGCCACATCGCCGAGGAGCGGCGCGAGCGCTTCACGCTGGGCGATCAGACCGCCGACCGCGTCCAGACCGCCAGCACCGTGATCGGCCTTGGCCTCGGTCTCGGCGTGCTGGGACTGGCGAGGCCGTCGTCGCAGGAGCTTCCGAAGAACCAGGTCAAGGTCGGCGCCAAGTACGTGCTCGACGTGTTCGCCTACGGGCCGGCCGAGGGCCACTGGCGCATCGAGCACAACGGGTTCAACTACTCGTGTCTCGGCCCGAGCCGGCGCGAGCGCGCCGAGGAGAATTTCCCAGTGCTGGTGAACGAGATCGTCCAGCGCGCAACCTCGTCGTACTGCAACCGCGGACTCAACGCGTTTCTCGGCAGCCTGCCGGAGCGCGCCTACACCTACGACGGCATCAGACACTTCGACGAGGAGAGCCTGTGGCTGCTCCAGAAAGTGGTTCCCAACTTGCCGAATCCGTAGCGCCGGTGGCCGCCGAGCTCGACGAGCGGCTTGTGCGCACGTGGGCCGAGATCGACCTCGGCGCGCTGCGCCACAACGTCCGCACGGTGCGCCGCATGGTCGGCGACGAGACGCGCATCCTGGCCACGGTCAAGGCCGACGCCTACGGCCACGGCTACGAGCGGATCAGCCGCACGCTGGTCGACGAGGGCGTCGACTTTCTGGGCGTTGCCAACGTGGTCGAGGCGCTCCAGGTCCGCGCCACGCTCAATCACGAGCAGCACTGCGTGCGGATCATGACGCTCGGCGCCAACCTGCCGGACGAGATCGACGCGGTGATCGCCAACGGGTTCGTGCCGCTCGTCTGCTCGTGGGACGAGGCGGTCGCCTACAGCACGAAGGCGGCCGAGGCCGGCGTGACGCTCGACGTGCACGTGAAGATCGACACCGGCATGGGGCGCATCGGCCTGTGGCACGAGGGATGCGTCGACCAGGTCGCCGCGATCGCCCGCCTGCCCCATCTGCGGCTCGAGGGGATCGCCACGCACTTCCCCTCGGCCGACGAGGAGGACCAGGCGTTCAGTTACGAGCAGCTCGACGCGTTCAACCGGATCGTGGCGGGGCTCGAGGCGATCGGCGTCGAGGTGCCGCTGCGGCATGCGGCCAATTCGAGCGCGATCGCCCACCTGCCCGAGAGCGTCTTCAACATGGTGCGGCCTGGACTCGTGCTCTACGGCCACTCCGCCTCGCCGCATTTGGCGGCCGAGCACCCGCTCGGTGTCCGGCCCGTGCTCGCGCTCAAGACGCGCGTCATCTTCGTCAAGGACGTCGGCCCGGGCCGCACGATCAGCTACGGCCGCACGTTCACGACCGAGGGGCCGATGCGCGTCGCCACGCTCGGCATCGGCTACGGCGACGGGTACTCGCGCGAGCTGTCGAACCGCGGCGAGGTGCTCGTGCGCGGCCGGCGGGCGCACATCCTCGGGACAGTGACGATGGACCAGACGATAGTCGACGTGACGGCGATTCCCGACGTGCGCGTCGGCGACGAAGCGGTCGTCATCGGCCGGCAGGACGGCCCGTCGGGCAGCGACGAGATCACAGTCGCCGAGCTCGCCACCCTCATGGGCACAATCCCGTATATTGTGACCTGTTCGATCAGCAAGCGCGTCGTGCGCCGCTATCTCGGGAACCCCTGACCCGCCGGCGCCGTTGCGACAACAGAGGACGCCGCCAGCACGGAGGAGGACGCATGGCCAAGAAGCTCTCCCGCCGGGAGTTCATCCGGAGCGCCGGCGCTTTGGGCCTCGGGCTGTGTGCTCTCGGCGCGCTGCCCGGCTGCGGCCGCCGCGAGGCCGACGCGGACGACCAAACCAAAGACCCGCCGGACGACCAGCCTGACGACCAGACGCCGAATGCCCGCCCGCTCAAGGACAAGGTCGCCGTCGTGCGCGGGAACAACATCAGCGCGATGGTCAAGAAAGGCGTCGACGCGCTCGGCGGCATCGAGGCGGTGGTCAAGCGCGGCGACGTCGTCGTAGTCAAGCCGAACATCGGCTGGATCTCGCGGCCCGAGCTCGGCGCGTGCACGCATCCCGAGGTGGTCGCCGCGCTCGTGGCGCTCTGCGTCGACGCCGGCGCCAAGCAGGTGAAGGTGTTCGACCGCCCGTGCCACGAGGCCCGCCGCACCTACGCCACGAGCGGCATCAAGGAGGCCGCCGAGGCCGCCGGCGCCAAGGTGATCTTCATGGCCGACGACGACTACGTGCCGCTCGACATTCCGCGCGGCAAGTCGCTCACGAGCTGGCCCGTCTACCGCGACTTCCGCGACGCCGACGTGCGCATCAACGTGCCGGTCGCCAAGGTGCACGGCTCGACGGGCCTGACGCTTGGAATCAAGAACCTGATGGGCGTCGCCGGCGGCAACCGGGGCCGGTGGCACCAGAACATCCACCAGAAGCTGGCCGACTGGCTCTCGGCGCTGCCGTGCGACCTGACCGTCATCGACGCGCTGCGCCCCATGATGCGCAGCGGCCCGACAGGCGGGAGCCCACAAGACCTCAAGCGCGCCGACACGATCGTGGTCGCCAAGGACATCGTCGCCGCCGACGCCTGGGCCACCAAGGAGATCTTCGGGCAGAGTTTCGACCGGGTGCGCTTCGTACCGATCGCCGATGAGATGGGCCTTGGCCGCCTCGACACCACCGGCCGCGTCGTTGAGCTCGCCGCGTAGACGGCCGGCACCCGCCTCTAGGAGCTGGGGTTCTCGGTGACGACCGAGAGGGTGATCGTCATGGTAAAGTGCGTGCCGGTCGCCTCGTCGGCCACGACGAGCTTGATGTTGGTGATGATGATCCCGCGGCTCGGGTCCTCGATCTTGTAGAGGAACCGGATGATGTCTTTGAGGCTCTTGCCTTCGTACGTGTACGTGATGCGGGTGCCCGTGTACTTGCCGCCGGCGAAATCGCGCCCGGACGGTGAGGTAGCCCCCCTGTGAGCGAAGTTGAGCTCGGCCTCGACCTCGGCAATGAAGCTGCCCAGGTCGAAGTCCCGATCCTGCTGGGAGATGCGCTTCTTGCGGACCTCGATCTCGCGTCCGCGCCGCTCGTACTGCTCGCGCAGATCAACGGCAGCCGTGTGCGCTTTCTTCGCCTCCCGGACCGATTCCTTCGCCTCGGCGTACGCCGAGCGTGTGACGCCGGTGATCACCCCATAGACGAGCAGCAGCAGCACGACGAGCGCCCCGAGGACGATGAGCAGTTGTTCCTGTTGTGTGAATCGCCGTCTCATTGGATCTCCGGTCGCTTCTCGAGGTAGAGCGTCATCTTGAACGTCACACGGCCACCGCGAGGACCGGATGGCCCCATGTGCATCTCAGGGAAAAGCGGCGAGGCATCTAAGGCGCGCTTGAGCTGGTTGATCGCACTGTAGGTGGCCGCCGTCCCCTCGATATCAACCCGCTTCTGCTGCATTTGCAGCGACGTGATCTGGACCTTCCAGGTGCCGGACCGCTCAATGAGGTTTTTGATGGCCTCTTCCTTGCTCTTGGGTGACGCGGCGTCCTCTTCGGGGACCTTGTTGTCGAAGCAGATCATCGAGATCTCGTAGATCACGTCGAGCACCGAGCGCGGGTTCTGACCAACCAGGCTCTCGAGCTCGGCTTCCCGCTTCCTGACCTCATCGCGGGCCGCCGCCAACGCGTCGTAGCGCCCGGCCACGCCGGGGATGCTCGCAAGCTCGTGCTCGACCGCGCGCCTGTAGTCGCGCGCCTCGGCCAGCGTCGTGCGATACGAGACGAAGTAGGCGGCAATGGCCGCGACGACGATGGCAACGATCAGCGCCACCGCCGGCGCCAGGTATTTGACGAGCCGCTTGAGCGGGTTCGGATACGCCAGCTCCTCCTGGCGGAAGTTCTGCTGCGAGATGCTCTCGCCGACGCCGCGCAGCGCCAGGCCGATCGCCGTGGCGCAGCGCGCCACGGCCACCTCGTCGCCGGCGCCGTTCTTGACCGGCCCGAGCGAGTCGAGCACGACGACGTCCTTGGCGAGCACGCCCCTGAGCCACGCGCTGAGCCCGCCGAGCGCGGCGCACCCGCCGGTGAGCACGACGCGGTCGTACGCGACGTCGCCGACCTGGCTCGCGAAGAAGCGCAGCGTCTGGTCGAGGCCGCGCCGAAAGGCGACGAGCGCGTCGGCCAGCGCTCGGGCGACCGGCGTCTCGGGCTCTTCCGCCCCGGCCGGAACCGCGTACGAGCGCATCTGCTGCTCGGCCTGGGCGAACGAGGCGCCGGTCGCATCGGCCACGGCGCGCGCGAGGGCGTCGCCGCCAACGTTGATCGAGCGAACGGCGAGCGGCCGGCCGCCGCGTGCGTAGATCACCGAGGTTTTGACGGCGCCGACGTCGACGACCAGCTCGCCGCCCTCGCACGTCTCGGGCGCGAGCGTCCGCACCGCCGAGAAGGCGCCCATGAACTCGACTTCGGTCACTTCCGGGTCGACCGGTTCGACGTCGCCGAGCGCCTCGTCGAACTGCAAAAGGGCAAGCACGTCGCCGACGACGTTTTTCTGGACCGCCGTGATGAGCAGATTGGTCGGCGCCGGGGCGGGCTCGGCGCCGGCAGGCGCCTCGCGCGCCACGCCCGTGTGGCAGTAGTCGACGATGATGTCCTCGGCCGCGAACGGGATGTGGGGCTCGACCTCGGCCTTGAGCACCTGCCGAATCCGGCCATCGTCGCTGAACGGGATGTCGAGGTTGCGCACGGTAGCAAGCTGCGTCGGGACGCCGACAGCCACCACGGCCCGGCCGACCTTGAGGCCCTCGATCGCTGCGGCGAGCGCGGCCGCGATCGCCTCGGCCGGCGGGCGGCCCGCAGCCTCGCGCGCGATCGGCTGCTCGGCGACGCGCTCGACCACCAACCCGCCAAGCTGCCGCCGGACGACGGCCAGCTTGACCGAGTGGCTGCCGACATCGACGCCGATGCCGCAACGGGCAACCGTCAACTCTCGCGTCTCACCAGCCACGCCCCCTCCTCTGCGCGCCGCGCCATCGGCCCGCCACTATCGCATTCACCACCGTCATGCGCAAGGCTCACTCCACGTTCTCGATCCGGTAGTACTGGATCGTGACATTTGCATCGTCCCACAACACGATCGCCGTCAGCTTCACTCTGACGCCCCGGTACTCGCCCGTCGACTCGATCCGGAAAAACTGGCTCCGAACATCAAGCCAGCGCGCATGCTTGAGCCTGTCGTACTCGCCGCCAAGCTCCGTTACGAGCACTGCGAGCCGGCCTTTCTCGCTCAGGTCCGCCTGGCTGAACGGCTCGTCTTGCCGCTTCGCTATGATCTCGTCGGCCACGATCGAGTCGCCGTCGAATATCGCCGTGAGCACCTCGCGCGACGCGGTGTTGACGTTGACCGTATACGCCGACTGACAGTGCACGAAGTTGATAAGGCCGTACGCGTCGTTGGGGCCGAGCCGGCTCTCGTAGTCGACCCAGTCGGTGTTCTCGTCGGAGCCGTACCCCGGCTCGACCTCCGGGTACGACACCGTGCCGTACAGGAGCGTGTCCGTCATGTCGGCCAGCAGCCGCAGCTCGTCCACCGTGTCGAAGGGCCGGTTCATCGCCAGGTAGGGATCGACCAGCGTCTGGTAGACGTACTCCCACGGGCCGACGTCGTCCTCATCGACCCAGTCAACCATCTCCTCGACGAGCTCGCTGGCGCTCACGTTCACGCCGGGCACGTTGAGCCCGTCGATGAGCCGCTCGAGTATCTCGATGAAGATCGGCCGGTACGCGCTCTCGAGTGCGTTGAGGCCGATCTTGCGCTCCTCGTCGATGATGAGCACCCTGGCCGTGCCGCCGACACGCGGCTCGACGAGCCGGCGCGTTGTCCGCTCGCTCACCTCGTCGTACCAGTCGGCGGTCTCCTCCTCCCCTTCCGGGTCCGGCGGCGGGACGAGCTCGCCGATCGTGATCTCGAGCGGCTGTGCCCACGCCTCGCCGAGCCAGTCAACCTTCGTGTCCTCGTCGCGGCGCAGCACGTAGATGGCGTACTCGAGGCCGGCCTTGGCGGCCTCGATCGCCTGGGTGCGCGACATGTAGTTGCCGCTCAGGTACATGTCGACCCACACCGAGTAGCTGAACTCGATGACGAGCACGCTCAAGATCGCCACGATGGCGAGCACGATAATGAGAGCGATCCCACGGGTCTTTGACATGGCTCGGCGTCCCTTAGCGACGTCTCCAGAACTGGTATGGGTGGAGCACCACCGTGGTGCCGAAGGTGTGCTCCTGACCTTCCTCGTCGAGAATCGTCACGGTGACCTCGACGAGCTCGGGCAGGGTTTTGCCGCCTTCATGCGTCTCGGCGTTCCACGTGTCGACCCATTCCAGTTCTTCCGGTTCGTCCTCTGTTTCCCGGGTGCGGACCGACGGCATCTTGCCCGGCTCCCGGTAGCGGAAGTTGAGGGCCACGACGCGCTCGGCCAGGATGCGCAGCGTCCCGCCGTGGCGAAGCTCGGCGTCGGGCAGCGGGTCCTCACGCCGCACCAGGAGCGGCCTGTCCGTATAGGTGTCGTCGATGTAGTAGCTCACCTCGACGACGTCGGTCTCGGGCCGGCCATCGTGCACGAGGATGTGGCTTGCCGTGGTGAAATCGAGCCGGTCGCGCGCGTGGTCACCGTTGTGGCCGTCCGAGCCAATGAACCCCTGGGTTGGGCGGTCCTCGCGGTCGGTGCCGGAGCGGTAGAATGCCATCGACAGGTCGTTGGTGATCGTCTCCATCACCAGCCGGGCGACCTGGTAGCTATCATCGGGCCCGCGCCGGTCGCGCATCGCCTTCACGCCGGAGTAGAACGTCGCGTACACCGACGAGAGCACGATGGCCAGGATCGTCAGAGCCACCATGAGCTCGATGAGCGTAAAGCCGCGGGCCGCCTTGGACCATGCCCGACCCGGGCGGGGCCGAACGGCCGGGGCGGACTGTGTCGTTGCTCGAGTCATTTCACGTCCGACTCCGCGTGGAAGTGGGCCGCGCGGTAGGTGACTACCTCGACGAGGAGCCGGTAGTCCTCCTCGATGTAGTCGGGCCACCGTGCCTCTTGCTTGTTGGCGCGGAACTGCTTGGTGAAGATCCGGACGGTGACCATCCGGATGCCCTGCATGTTCGGAGGCGATTCGACAATGACCTGCCAGTAGAAGCCGGCGCGCCACTCGTCAGGCGACTCACCGTACGGGTCCATATCTTCCTCGTCGACGAACTCGCCCTCGTCGATCCAGATCAGGTCACCGAGCTCGGCGTTGGCGTTGAGCGCCTCGCCGGGATCGGGATCCGGGTAGCCGGCCGCCTCGATCTCGGAGAGCTTCTCGCGGGCGAGCATCGAGGCGCGCGTCGTGAGCTGCGTCATGGCGATGTTGCGCTGACCGGTGCTGATGGTGGCGAGCGCGGTCACCAGCGTCAGCGAGGCGATCGCCAGGGCGATGAGCACCTCGAGCAGCGTGAACCCACGTTGCGTTGTCGGCCGCGTCGTCATCATGCTACTCGTCCGCGCCGTACTGCTCGTAGAGCACGGGCGGCGGCTCGAGCTCCTCGTAGTAGTCGTAGATTGTCACCCGTCCAGTGTCGCCGTCGATCGTCACGGTCGCGACGCGCGCCTCGGTGGCCGCCAGGTAGATGGCCACGGTCTCGGTCGTGCCGTCGGGCCGGAACTCGATGCGCACCTTGCCGTACTGCTCGTCGGTGCCCTCGGCGAAGGCAACCCGCTCGAAGCCGATCCGGCGGCGCAGCTCGCGGCGCGAGACGAAGTCGTCCTCATACGCCTCGAACTCCTTGTCCTCCGGCTCCTCCCACGACAGGTAGTAGCCGGGCCGGTCGATCTCGCCCGGGTCGCGCCGCAGCTCGATCCAGTACGCCGCGTGCTCGAGGTCGAGCGTCAGAAAGAAACTTGCGTGGCGCTGGGCCGCTTTGCTGCGCACGTAGCGGATCGCGCCGGCGAGCCGGCGGCTCTCGGCGCCGAGATTGCCCTCGTTGACCCACGAGAGCAGCCGCGGCACACCAATAGCGGCCACCGTCAGGATGATCACCATGACGACGGTCAGCTCGAGGAACGTATAGCCGCCCCGGCGCGGCCCGACGTCGAGTCGGCCGCAGCTAGTCGGCCAGCTTCCGGCTCGAGATATCGGCGTTGTAGCCCTCGCCGCCTTGAGCACGATCTTTCCCGTAACTGATGATCTCGACGCGTTCGCCGCCCGACGGGTACTCGGACACCTGGTACAAGTACTCGCTGCCCCACGGATCATCCGGGACCTCGTCGGACTCCAGGTAGGGGCCTTTCCACAGCTTCGCCGCCCGTTCGTCCGCGGGCGGGTCGATCAGTGCCCCGAGCCCCTCTTCCTGTGACGGGTAGTTGCCGGTGTGGAGCTTGAACGCGTCGAGTGCGTTCTTGAGGTTGGCAATCTGGATCTTGGCCTGCTTGACCCGCGCATCGTCGATGTAGCGGATCACCCCGAAGCTGACGACCCCGGCCAGGATGCCGAGGATGACGATGACGACCATGATCTCGATCAGGGTGAAGCCGTCCTGCCGCCTCGATCGGTCCGTGTGCCTCTGTGTCATAACCTGCCTCCTGCTGCCTGTCGGTGCCGGCGCCGACCTCGTGTGCGACGCGCCTATTGGGCGAACTTGTTCATCTCGAAGATCGGGAGCAGCACCGACAGCACGATGAAGCCGACGAGCACGCCCATGACCACGATCATGAGCGGCTCGAGCAGCGAGATCAGTTTGTTCGTGGCGATCTCGACCTCGGTGTCGTATGTCTCGGCGATGTTCAGCAGCATCTCCTCGAGACTGCCGCTCGCCTCGCCGACGGCCACCATGTGCACGACGATCGGCGGAAACTCCTGGCTCTTGCGAAGCTCGTCGCTCATCGACGCGCCCTCGCCGATGCGCTCGCGCGCCTCGCCGACCGCCTGGGCCATCACGGCGTTGCCCATGACGCTCTGGACGATATCGAGCGAGCGCAGCACGGGGATGCCGCCCGCGAGCAGCGTGCCGAGCGTCCGGGCGAAGCGTGCGACCGCGAGCTTGCGCAGCAGCGCACCCGCCACCGGGATGCGCAAGCGCATCCGGTCGAGCAGGTAGCGGCCGCGCCCGCGCCGGGTGTTGACGCGAACCACGACGATGGCCACGACAAGCACAACGAGAAACACGGCGAATCGCCAGCTCGCGAAAAAGCTGCTGATACCGATGAGCACTCGCGTCAGCGCCGGCAGATCCCGCCCCATCTCCTCGAAGATCTGGGTGAGCCGCGGCACGACGAACGACATGAGGAACACGAGCACGCCGGTGCCGACCACGAGCATCAGCGCCGGATAGATCATGCTCGCCATGACCTTGCTGCGCTGCCGGTGCGCCGCCTCCAGGTAGCTGGCAAGCCGGCCCAGGATGGTCTCGAGCGCGCCGGCCGCCTCGCCCGCGCGCACCATGTTCACGTACAAATCGTTGAACAGCCTCGGGTGGTGCTCGAGCGCATCGGCCAGCGGCTCGCCCGCGTTGACGCGCTCGCGCACGCTGTAGACGACGCGCTGCATCGGGTAGCCTTCGAGCTGCTCGCTGATCGCCGTGAGCGCCTGCAGCAGCGGCATGCCCGAGCGGATCAGCGTCGCGAGCTGGCGCGTCATCACGACGATGTCCTGGCGGCGCACGCGCCGGATGAGCTTCGACACCTTCACCTCGGCGGTGAGCGAGACCCCTTCGCGCGCCTCTTCGACCTTGGTCACGAAGATGTTCTGGTGCCGCAGCTTGGTGCGGGCCTCCTTCGGCGTGCCGGCGTCGATAATACCGGTCACGACCGAGCCGGCCACGTCGTACGCTCTGTATTCGTATACGGGCATACACGGTTGCTCGCCGCAGGCGAGCCCTTGCTGGGTACCGTTCGTCTAGAGGATGTCTTCCTGAGTGACGCGGACCACCTCGTCGATCGTCGTCTCGCCCCGCGCCACCTTGCGCGCGCCGTCGGCGCGCAACGAGCGCATCCCACGCGCGACGGCCCGCTCCTTGATCGTGCCCGAGTCGACGCGCTCAAGCGTGAGCCGGCGCGCCTCGCCGTCCATCAAGAGCAGCTCGAAGATCGCCGTGCGGCCCAGGTAGCCGCTGCCGAAACACTTGTTGCAGCCGGGGCCGTGCCACACGTGCCCGTCGATGAGCGAGTCGGGATCAAGCCCGATCCCGCGAAGCTGCGCCTCGTCGACCTCGAGCGGCGCCTTGCAGTGCGGGCAGATCGTGCGCACGAGCCGCTGGGCGGCAATGGCGATGACCGACGATGAGACCAGGTACGGCTCGACGCCCATGTCGATGAGCCGCGTGATCGCCCCGGCCGAGTCGTTCGTGTGCAGCGTCGAGAACACCAGGTGGCCGGTGAGCGACGCGTGCGTGGCGATCTCCGCGGTCTCGTAGTCGCGGATCTCACCGACCATCACCACGTCGGGGTCCTGACGCAGGATCGAGCGGAGCCCGTTGGCGAACGTCAGGTTGATCTTCGGCTTGACCTGGATCTGCGCGACCCCGCGAAGCTGGTACTCGACCGGGTCCTCGATGGTGATCACGTTGACCTCCTCGCTGTTGATCCGGCTCAGCGCCGCGTACAGCGTGGTGGTCTTTCCCGAGCCGGTCGGCCCGGTCACCAGGATAATGCCGTGCGACAGGTTGATGAGCTTCTTGAACCGATCGTAGATGTCCTCGATCATGCCGAGGCGCTCGAGCGAGATGAACACCGTGCTGCGGTCGAGAAGCCGGAGCACGACGCGCTCGCCGAAAATCGTCGGGATGACCGAGACGCGGATGTCCACCTCGCGGTTCGCGACGCGGATGGCGATCTTGCCGTCCTGCGGCAGACGCTTCTCGGCGATGTTGAGCTTCGCCATGATCTTGACGCGCGAGACGATCGCGGCGTGGTAGTGCTTCGGCGGGCTCAGTCGCTTGTAGAGCACCCCGTCGATGCGGAACCGCACAACGAGGTCTTTCTCGTAGGCGTCGAAGTGGATATCGCTCGCGCGCTCCTTGAGCGCCTGGAGGATAATGACGTTGACGAGCTTGATGATCGGTGCCTTGTCGGAGATCTCGAGCAGGTCCTCGGCCGCGTCCTCGATCGTGTACACCTCGCCGCGCTCTTCTTCCTCTTCCTGCATCGTGTCGACCACCTGCTGGGCGGCGCGTCCGCTCTGGTGGTAGCAGCTGTTGATCGCCTCGATGATGCTCGCCGGCCGGCTCACCATCACCTCGACTTCTTTGTGCAACAGCAGGGCGATGTCGTCGAGCGGCTGCATGTTGGTCGGGTCCGACACGGCGACGGTCACCTTGCCGTCGTCGGTGTACAGCGGCATCACCCGGTGCTTCTTGGCGAACGCGATCGGCACCTTGGTCAGCAGGTCCTTGTCGATGATGTCCTCCTGGATCTCGCGCACGAACGGCACGCCGATCTGGAGGCTCAGCGCCTCGAGCAAGTCGTCCTCGGTGATGTGGCCGCGCTCGATCATGATCTCGCCGAGGCGGCGGCTGTTGCCTTCGGCACTCCACAGCTGGAGGCACTCCTCGACCTGGGCCTCGGTGCAGGCCTCGTTGGCCACGAGAATCTCGCCGATCAGTCGTCGTGTCATTCCCTATCGCCTTGTTCTGCCGCCCACACGCTGGGGCGCGCCGCGGTCGTCAGCGTTGCCAGACGTTTGTCTCCTTGCCGGCCTCGCGCTGGTTCTTGCGCTGGAGCCGGCGCCAGCGCTTGGGCTCGATCTCGAGCCGGTCGCGCTCGATCTCGATATCCTGGCCCTGCATCTGCTCGGTGATCGCCTCCATCTCCACGGTCTCGGTCACGATATGGGGCGTGATGAAGATCATCAGGTTCGTCTGCAGGTCGATCGTGCTCTTGCTCCGGAACAGCAGCCCGATGAGGGGGATCCGGCCCAGGAGCGGCACACGCGTAATCGTGTTCGACCGGTCGTGCCGGCGCAGGCCGCTGATGACGATCGTGCGCCCGTCCTCGACGCGCACCTTGTTGACCGTCTTCCGCTCGGCGATGACCGGCCGCGCTCCCGCCTCGGTGATCGAGGCCCCGACCACGCTGGACACCTCGAGGTTGACGTCCATGATCACGAAGCCGTCGGCGTTGATCTGCGGCGTGAACTTGAGCGTGATACCAACGCTCTCGCGGTTGAAGGTCCGCACCACGTCGTTGCTGTCACCCATTCGCTCAACTTCCTCCGCCGAGATCGAGATCTGGTCGGTGACCTCGACACTGGCCTCCTCATTGTTGATCGCGAGCAGCTTCGGCGACGAAAGTACCTTGACATCGCTCGACTCGGCGAGCGCCTTCAGATAGGCGTCGATGTCCGGGATAATGTAGGTCTTGCCGCCGATGGTCACCCGCGTGTTGGTCATCGAGCGCACGGCGACGTTGACCCCCCGGTTGAGGCCGTTGCCCTCGAACACGTCGCCCAGGCCGAGCCCGAGGCTCGTGCCGCCGAACACCTCCTGGCGGCTCGGCCCGATCCGGGTGCTCGCCGACGGCGAGCGCGTCTGCCACTCGACGCCGAGGCCGAACTGGTCGTCGGAGCTCACCTCGACGATCCAGACC
>CAYUZG010000034.1:0-15289 GCA_964449605.1 uncultured Verrucomicrobiota bacterium
AGGCGGTCGCCCACCCTGCGCTGTGTGCGTACGGCGAGACGATTGAGCCGTATGTGTCGTTTCTGGAAACACTGGAGACGGGGCCGGTCGAGTATGTGCTCGGCTTGTTTGAGACGTATGACGTGGTGGTCCTGTGTGAGCGGTCGCATCCGGAGGTGACGCAGTGGGAACTCATCTGGGACATCACGAGCGACGAGCGGTTCATTGACCGCGTCGGCGTTGTCTTCACGGAGTACGGCGCGTCGTCGATGCAGCCGCAGCTTGACGAGATCATGGCGTCGCCCGATCTGACGGACGAGGCGCTGCACGAGTGCCTCATCGGCCTGATGCGGGACATGAGCTTCTGGCCGCTATGGGGGAATCAGAACTTCTTCGACTACCTCAGGAAGCTCTACGCGCTGAACCAGGAGCTGCCGGACGACAAGAAGGTCCGGCTCTTCCTGAGCGACATCCCGCTCGACTGGCAAGCCATGACGAAGGAGAAGCTCGACGAGGGGTGGCGCAAGCTTGTGTGGAACCGCGACGTGCTCATGGCGTACCGGATCGTCACGGAGCGCAACCGGCTCATCGAGGACGGCTCGTCCGGCAAGTGCCTCGTCATTCTCAACTACCGGCACGCGTTCGCGCCCGTGAAGAACAAGGACGGCGAGCTCGCGAATAACGCGGCGCGCTACCTGTTCGAGGCGTACCCAGGCAAGGTGGCCAACGTCCTGCTCAACACGGTCCGGCCCGTGAGCGCGGAGACGGACTTCACGGTCAAGTCCGATCTGATCCAGGACGGCAAATGGGATGCCGCATTCGAGGTGGTCGGGAATCCCGGCCTCGGCTTTGATATGAAGGACTCGCCCTTCGGCGCCGATTCGTTCGACCTCTTCCCCTTCGACCCGGCGATCGCAGCCCTCAAGTACGAAGACGTCTTCACCGGCTTCGTATTCTACAAGCCCCTCGGCGCCCAGCGGTGGGTCATCGGTGTGCGCGGACTGCTCGACGACGAGTTCGTCGAAGAAGTGCGCGAGCGCTGCACGCTGGCCGAGGGCACCGGCTTCGCCGGCCACTTCGCCGAGTTCAGCAAGAACTTCGAGGCCGACGCCAAGGACGCTGGCGACCAGGGTGTTCCGCTCAACGAATACGTCCGCATCCAGACCACGGCGGACGATATCCCCGACTTCCGCGCGAAGCTCGACCGCTGGCTCGGCGACGAGGCGATGTAGCGACGGGGAGAACGCGGCACAGAAGAGGACGGCGGGCGCAGGGGCGCCCGCCCTACAGCGCTGGCGCGTTCGTCACGGCCTTCTGATGTAGGGCGGCCGCCCCCGCGGCCGCCGCTCCCGCGTGTTTCCCGTATCCCCCGCGGTTGACCGAAAAAAATGGTGAAGAGATGATTCCTGCTTGACATACACTGTATGGGTGATATCATACAGCCGACAACTGGAATAGGCGAGTATGATCCTTCACTTCCAGATGAACCCGAGCTCGGGGGTGCCGGTGTACAGGCAGATCATGGATCAGGTGAAGTATTACATCGCCTCTGGGACGCTAAGATACGGTGATCAAATCCCTTCGATCCGCGAGTTGGCGCGGTCGCTGGCGGTGAACCCGACGACGATCATCAAGGCCTACTCCGAGCTCGAGCATGAGGGCGTCATCGAGATGCGGCACGGTAAGGGGGCGTTCGTGGCCGATTCCGGCCGCCCGCTGTCGCCCGCCAGGCAGGAGGCGGCGTTACGGCCCCAGGCGCGTCAGCTCGCGGTCGAGGCGGGCCAGATGGGCGCGACCGAGAACCTGGTCGTGCGGGTTGTGAAGGAGGAGCTGGAGCAGGTGAATCGCTCCGCCCCTACCCCGGAGCCGACGGATAAGGAGAAACGTGATGGCTGAGCTGGCGATCGAGGCAAGAAACCTCAGAAAACGGTTTCGGGGCGGCGTGGTCGCCGTGGACGGGCTGGATATCGAGATCGAGCGTGGCATGGTCTACGGCCTAATCGGCCGCAACGGCGCGGGCAAGACGACGACGCTCCGGCTGCTGATGGGCCTGCTGCGGGCGAACGCCGGGACGGCGCACGTGCTCGGGATGGATATGTGGACGGCATCGGCGAGCGCGCGCGCGCGCGTGGGCTACGTCTCGCAGGAGCAGCAGTTGCACGACTGGATGACCGTCGACCAGCTCTGCCGCTATGCCGCCTACCTTTACCCCGCCTGGGACCAGGCGTATGCCGAGCACCTCGTCAAGCACTTCGGGCTCGAACGTGACCGCCAGGTGGGCAAGCTGTCGGGCGGCGAGAAGCGCAAAGCGGGCGTGCTGGTCGCGCTGGCGGCCCGGCCCGAGGTGCTTCTGCTCGACGAGCCGGCGGCCAACTTCGACCCGATCGCGCGGCGCGAGCTGGTGAGCGAGCTGGCAAGCGTGCTGGCCGACGACGGCGGCTGCACGATCCTATTCAGCACGCACATCATCAGCGACATCGAGCGGATCGCCGACCACGTGGGCATCATGGACAAGGGCAAGCTGGTGACGTCGGCGCGACTGGACGAGATGCAAAGCACGACGAAGCGCGTGCAGGTCGTCTTCGAGGGGGACACTCCCCCACCCGGCTTCAGGGTGCCCGGCGCGGTGCGGAGCGAGGTGTCGGGGCCGGTTGTGTCGGCGGTGGTTCGTCTCGAGCGCGACGACGCGCTCGACGAGGTTCGCCGCATCCCTGGCGCGCGCGTCCAGGTTTTCCCGCTCGGGTTGGAAGACATCTTTATCGGGCTATTCGGGGCCGAAACGGCCCAGACAATGACTGAGGGAGCCGACAATGGTCACGGCAGAGGCAAGTAACCGTCTTCGGGAAACCGGCGCGGCGTCCGATCTGCGGTGGGGCGTCATCCGGGGCGTGCTCTGGCACGAGTGGCTGGCGCACCGGGCGCTCATCTCGGGTTGCGCGGCGGTTTGGATCGCGTTCGTGTGGATCCTGATGGTGATGTCCGGGCCGATCCCGCACACGGTCTTCGGTCTGATCGCGGCGGTCGCGTTTGGGGGCCGGATCGCCGGGGCCGCGGTGTCCGAGGGGAGTGAGGAGTTCTCGCTCGCCCTGCCGCCGCCGCGTCGTGTCCGCTACCTCGTGCGGCTGGCGCTGGGGCTTGGCGTTCTGCTCGGGCTGTCGGTCGTCGGTGTTCTCGCGACGATGCACAATGTCCCGCAGGCGCTCTGGGGGCTCGTCGTCGAGTCCGGGTTCACCGAGCCGTTCCCGACCGTCGAGGCGGACCGCTACATCTGGGCCGTTGTCGGCCCGGCAACGCTGTTCGCATTCACCTTCTCGGCGGCGGCCGTGTGTCGCACGCGGGGCGACCTGATCGCCGGGCTGCTCTTGGCGTTCCTGATCTGGGGCAGCGTGTCTTTCGGCGGCGCCCTCGTCGAAGAGCAACTGCTTTACCGTGGCAACCGCGCGCTCACGATGATGTGTCTTTGTCTCGTGGGCGCAGGGGTCCTTGTGGCCGGTGGCTTCCTCTACGCACGAAAGGAGGGGATCACCCGGCCTGCAGGAGCATCAAGCAGGCGCGCAGCGCTGATCTGGCTGCTCGTGGGCATGCTCGCTCTTGTCGTTTTCGCATTGCTGGCGCTGTACGGCACGCATACGAGGGTGGTCACAGAATAAACGCACCGATGCTGTTCGAAGCGCTTGGAGGCTCTGAAGGAGGCTGAGATAGGTCATGGCGCCGTTGACGGTTCTACTCATTCTGACAGCGATTCTCATCGTCGTTCTGCTTGCCGCGCGCTTGCGGCCGAGCGCGACGGCTCTGCGCCGAAGGAAACGCTTTCCGCTCGGAGTGCGCCTTGCGTGCGCGGGCGCGGGCGTGGCGATCCTGGCGGCGGTCGGAATCGGCACGGCACACACGGTGCCCGCAAGCTACGCCGTCGTGCGTGAGCCGTCCGGCCTGACGGTCCACATGCCGACCAAGCCGTTCGGCGAGGTGCCCGACGAGCAGTACGAGCTGGTCAGGATGGAGGCCCAGTACATCGTCCACTTCATCATCGCGGAGATCTCGCCGACGGGGACTCGCCCGTTAGCCGTGCAAGAGGTACGCATCGACTGGCCGGAGGACAGGCGCAAGACACACGAGATCGTGCTCAGCGCCGGCGGTCTGAAAGCCGAGGGAACGCTCAACATCCCGAGCCTGAAGCGACCGCTCCGCGGTGACGAGTCCTGCACGCCTCGTCTCTGGGGCAGCATGTCGTTCAGAACGACATGGCGGGGAGGGAGGGGGACATGCAGCCGGGGAGGCGCGATTCCGCAGGCGAAGAAGCTCGTCACCAAGGTTTGCCCTCCGCGGAAAGCTTTCTCGACTGCCCGGACAACTCCGACCGCGACGTGCTTGCTGTATGTCGTGACGCCCGCGTCCGCCGACGACCCGCTCGGCGTCGTACCGGTTGAGGAGCTGCTTCGGCAGCGTGAGGGCTTCATGCGACCCGTGGAGGAAGCGGCTCTCTCGGACGCCCTGTGGTCGTGTTTCTACCCGACGCACCGGGACTGGCGCGCCGCCTGGCTCCCCTACCACCTCGGTCTCACGACGACTCTCGTCCTGATTGCCGCTCTCGGTCTTGTGTCCGTTGCGTGTTTGCCACGACCTCTGCTTGCCGTGGGCGTCCTGCTCGGCATTGTGCTGTACGTCGCGGCGCTCGATCGTGCCGTGCAGGCCACCCATCTGGCCCGGCTCGATGACACAGAAGCGCCGCTCGACGATCGCCTCACGGCGTGCACGATGCTGCCTGACACGTTCTTCTACCGCGACACGGCCATCGAGCGCATCGAAGCCCTGTTGGAGGACGAGAGCGCGGCGCCCGAACTGCGCTCGCTGGCCCACGAGATCAACTCAGTGCTTCACGAGAAGCGCATCGAGCGAGTAGCGGTTCCCGCGGGAGGCGAAGTAGTAGGCGAGCGCGGCGAAGACGACGTACTGGGCGTTGTTGGCGACGACGGCGTGCTGGTGCTGGAGGGTCATGCCGAACATGAGGTGGCCGAGCAGGACGGCGGCGACAACGAGGACGGTGCGGGTCCGGAAACCCAATGAAACCGTCAGGCCAAGGCTGATCTCGGCCCACGGCAGAATGGCGGCAAAGGCGTAGATCAGCGCGCGGAACGGCCAGTTGTAGGCCCAGCTCTCCTTGATTCCGTCGACGAAGCCCTGGATGAACGTCCCGTAGCCGACCGAGCCGCCGATGATGCTGATCAGCTTGTCCAGGCCCGCCATGAACAGCACGACGCCGACGACGAGCCGAATGAGCAAGGAGACGACGGACGCGGTGTTCTCTTTCTGGGCCTCATTCATGGCCACGACCTCCTGGATCTTGTCTGTCGATGTGGAAGGAGACACGCCAGCCGCAGCAGCTGTCCCTTGCTCACTCAACAGATGAGGATGGTCGTGAGGTTCCCGCTATGCCCGGGAGCACCGGGCTTGAGCTCGCTGGCGCCGCGATTCGCGCACCGGTCTGAGCTCTCATGGGAATTGAGACATGACACCCCAGAGGACGAACAAAACACCGAAGACGATGAGAACGAGCCCTCCGATTGACGGGCCGCTCTTCTTGAGAACCGGGTCCTGGGTGGGACGCTCTGCCATAATCCCAGCTCGGAGTGCGCACTGACCGACGTACGTCATCACGCCGCTCAGGATCAGGATTGCCCCGGTGATCATCTCCATGATGCACCCACCTCCCATTGCGTGGTCATAGGCCTGGTGCAGCTCTCGTTCCCGCTGTCGTTCCCGTTGGTGCGTTAGCCGTCTTCGTTCTCGTCGTTCTCAGTGCCCTCGCCTTCCGACGCTTCTTCGTCATCGGTCTCAGCGGGCGGCGTCTCGTCGGCTTCATCCGACGTGTCGGCGGCTTCGGCCGGGCGCTCCGTTTCCTCGGAGACGATGCAGGCGACGTCGGTGATGCGGTCCGTGATCTGGCCGGACTCGTCCTTGCCGATCTTCATGAGCCGGACGCCCTGAGTGGCGCGGCCGATGACGCGGATGTCTCTCACCGGCATGCGGATCGTCTGGCCGCCAGCGGTCATGATCATGAGATCGTCGGCTTCGCGGACGCTGAGCGCAGCGACGACGACGCCGTTCCGCTCGGTCGTGCGCAGCGTGATGATGCCCTTGCCGCCGCGCGCCTGCACGCGGTAATCCTCGAACAAGGTCCGCTTGCCGTAGCCGTTCTCGGACACGACGAGGAGCGACGCGCGCGCGTCCGCGATCTGCATTCCGACGACGGCGTCGTCCTTCTTTGCCAACGTGATGCCGCGCACGCCGCGCGTCGCGCGGCCCATGAAGCGCGCATCGGTTTCGGGGAAGCGGACCGACATCCCCTGGCGCGTCACCAGGATGACCTCGTCGTGGCCGGAGGTAAGCTTGACGGCGATGAGGCGGTCACCCTCGTCGATCTTGATCGCGATGATGCCGCCGCTGCGCGGGTTCGAGAACTCGGTCAGGCGCGTCTTCTTGATCGTGCCGCGCTCGCTCGCCATCAGGATGCCGTGCTCGGCCGTCAGGTCGCGCACCCGGATGAGGCCGGCGATCCGTTCCTCGCTCGTCATGTTGAGCAGGTTGACGATCGCCTTGCCGCGCGCCGCCCGGCCGCCGGTCGGCACCTCGTAGACCTTGAGCCAGTAGCAGCGCCCCTGCTCGGTGAAGACGAGGATGTAGTCGTGCGTCGTCGCGGTGAACAGGTGCTCGACGAAGTCCTCCTCGCGCGTTTGCATGCCGGCGACGCCCTTGCCGCCGCGCCGCTGGGCGCGGTAGGTGCCGACCGGGACGCGCTTGACGTAGCCGGCGTGGCTGATCGTGATAGCGCACGCCTCGTCGGGGATCAGGTCCTCGGCGTCGAACTCCCCCTCGGCCTCGATGATGTCGGTCCGGCGCGGATCGCCGTACTTCTGGCGCACCTCGTCGAGGTCTTCCTTGATAAGCTGGCGCACGAGCTCGTCGCTCGCGAGGATCGACTTGTACCGCGCGATCTTCTTGATAAGCTCCTTGTACTCCTCGTCGATCTTCTCGCGCTCGAGGCCGGTGAGCTGGTAGAGGCGCAACTCGAGGATGGCGTTCGCCTGCGCCTCGCTGAACTTGAACGTGGCCATCAGCTTCTCGCGCGCCTCGTCGCGGTTCGACGACGCGCGGATGATCTTGACTATCTCGTCGAGGTGCTTCAGCGCGATCTTGAAGCCTTCAAGGATGTGTGCGCGCGCCTCGGCTCTCCGCAGGTCGTGCTCGGTGCGGCGCACGATAACCTCGCGGCGGTGGGCCACGTAGGTTTCGAGCAGCTCCTTGAGCGACATGACGCGCGGCTGGCCGTGGTCGAGCGCGAGCATGATGGCGCCGAAGGTGGTCTGGAGCTGCGTGTGCTTGTAGAGCTGGTTGAGGATGACGCGCGCGATCTCGCCCCGCTTCAGCTCGATGACGATCCGCATGCCGTCCCGGTCCGACTCGTCGCGCAGGTCCGAAATCCCGGTGATGACCTTGTTGTTGACGAGCGAGGCGATGTTGTCGAGCAGCGTCGACTTGTTGACCATGTACGGGATCTCGGTGACGACGATGTATTCCTTGCCGCTGCGGGCGGGCTCGATCCCCGCGCGGGCGCGCACCGTCAACCGGCCGCGACCGGCCGCATACGCTTCCTTGATCCCTTTGCGTCCGACGATGAAGCCGCCGGTCGGGAAGTCGGGTCCCGGCATGACGCCCATGAGCTGCTTGAGCGGGACGTCGGGATCGTCGACGTAGAGCTTGAGCGCCTCGGCGAGCTCGCCGATGTTGTGCGGCGGGATGTTGGTCGCCATGCCGACGGCGATGCCGGTCGCGCCGTTGGCGAGCAAGTTGGGGAATCGTCCGGGCAGCACGGTCGGCTCGGTGCGCGTCGCGTCGTAGTTGGGGATGTAGTCGACGGTGTCCTTCTCGATATCCTCCATCAAGACGACGGCCGGCCGCGTGAGCCGCGCCTCCGTGTACCGCATCGCTGCGGGCGGATCGCCGTCAATGCTGCCGAAGTTGCCCTGGCCGTCGACGAGCGTGTAGCGCATGCTGAAGTTCTGCGCCATGCGCACAAGCGTCGGGTAGACGACGATGTCGCTGTGTGGATGGTAGTTGCCGACGGTATCGCCCGAGATCTTGGCGCATTTGCGGTAGCCGCGTCCGGGCTGGAGATTCAGGTCGCGCATGGCGACCAGGATGCGGCGCTGCGACGGCTTGAGGCCGTCGCGGGCGTCGGGCAGCGCACGCGAGATGATCACGCTCATCGCGTACGTCGTGAACGACTCGCGCATCTCGTCTTCGATGTCGCGCGGGACAACCCGCTCGTTGCGTGTGTACATATCCCTCCTGTCACACCGCGCTGTTGAGATCCTCGCCTACTCTAGCCAAGCGCCCCCTGCGGGTCAAGATTTCCGTCGAGCAAGCGTCATAATCCGCTCGCACGCCGGATGCAGGCCGACAGCGTTTCGCGCGCAGGCTGTAGCGCGCGCCCGCCACACCCCCGTGACTTGCTCCCGCTCGATGAAGACGGGCGTTGACGCGCCGGGCGCCGGGTCCTACCATTGCCCGAGAGGAAAGAGAGTGCACCAACCCACCCGACGCCGGATGAGGGGAACATGGGCGTAGAAGAGCAGCTCGCCGCCATGCGCCGCGATCTCAGCGCGCTGCGCGAGCAAGTGGCCCACCTATCGAGCCTGATCGAGGTCAGCCACGTCATCAACTCGACGCTCGAGCTCCAGAGCCTGCTGACCATCATCATGGACATCGCCAAGACGGTCATGCACTGCGAGGCGAGCTCGCTCATGCTCATCGACGAGGCGACGAACGAGCTCGTCTTCAAAGTCGCGCTCGGCGATAAGGGCGAGATGGTCGAGAAGTTCCGGCTCAAGATGGGCCAGGGCATCGCCGGCT
Source organism: uncultured Verrucomicrobiota bacterium (assembly GCA_964449605.1). Classification (GTDB taxonomy): domain Bacteria; phylum Auribacterota; class JABMQX01; order JAFGEW01; family JAFGEW01; genus CAYUZG01. The sequence goes on from CAYUZG010000034.1 coordinate 8,890, forward strand.
GGGTCGCCCAGCACGAGCAATCGGCGCTTGTGGCCGACGCCACGAAGGACGAGCGCTTCTTCAGCGCCGTCGACAAGAAGTCCGGCTTCCAGACCCGGTCGGTCCTCTGCGTGCCTCTCAAGGTCAAGGGCAAGACGATCGGCATCCTCGAAGGGTTCAACCCGACCGACCGGCCGATGTTCGACCAGGCCGACCTGATGCTTTTTGAGGCGTTCGCCAGCCAGGCGGCCGTCGCGGTCGAGAACGCGCGCATGCACGAGCGCATCGTCCACCAGCGGGCCGTCGAGCAGGAGCTCCAGATCGCGAGCCAGATCCAGCAGAGCTTCCTGCCGAAGCACTACCCCGACGTGCCCGGCGTGACGATCGCGGCGATCAGCGTGCCGGCGCGCAACGTGGGTGGCGACCTCTACGACGTGATCGACCTTGGCGACGACCGCGTCGGCATCATCATCGGCGACGTAGCGGGCAAGGGCGTGCCGGCCGCGCTGTTCATGGTCAAGGCGATGAGCGACCTGCGGTTCCACACCGCCTCGATCCACACCGCCGCCAAGGTGCTCCAGACCGCCAACGAGATGATCGAGGAAAGTGACCTCGGCATCTTCATCACGGCCATCTACCTCATGCTCGACGTGAAAACCGGGCGGATCGAGTACTCGAATGCCGGCCACCTCGCCCCGATGGTCGTCCGGCCCGGCATGCGCGAAGTCATCCGCCTCGAGGAGGGTCGTGGCCTGCCGCTCGGCGTCGCGCCGGGCAGCGAGTTCGCCCAGGGCGAGTTCACGCTCGAGCCCAGCGACTCGGTCTTCCTCTACACCGACGGCATCATGGAAGCGCGCAACGCGAAAGAAGAAGAATACGGCGAGGAGCGGCTTGCCGAGCTGCTCGGCGGCAAAGACGCCGTCCCCGAAGAGCTCATCGAGCTCGTCCGCCACGACGTCGCCGCCTTCACCCAGGACCGCCCCCAGCACGACGACCTCACCGCCCTCGCCTTCCGCTACGACCCCAGCTAGGGCCTAGACGCCGGACAGAAAGGGATGAGACCGATGTGGAAGTTTAGATCCGGATTCCTTGTCGCACTTGCCGTCGTCATTGTCGCCGCGCTGGCGTGGAAGTTTCAGGAGGCGTACAGCGCGCGCCGCAGAGCACTGGACGAGGACCTCATCGAGGCCATTCGCAATGAAGACGTCGCGGGCGTTGAGGCCCTTCTCAAGAAAGGTGCGCGCGTTCGTACCGCTGACCAGCAGGGCGACAAACCGATTCAGATAGCCGCGGGTCGAGGCAACATAGACATCGTCCGGGCCCTCATTGGCGCAGGTGCGGACGTGAACGAATCGGGAAGTGATGCAACCGCCGGCTTGACCCCACTTCACAGGGCCGTAAGCCAAGGCGATCTCGATGTGGTCGAGTTGCTTCTCGACAACGGGGCCGATGTGAACGTCAATACATCCAGTTTCGATACGCCGTTCATCAGCGCCGTTCGACGCGGGCATCGAGACATCACCGAGCTGCTTGCGTCGAGAGGGGCCGATCCCAACGCCGCGAATAACCAGGGCAACACTCCCCTGCACCTGGCCGCCTCCTACGGCGACACCGAGATGACGCGTCTCTTGATCGAGATGGGCGCTAACGTCAACGCACAGAACCCGAGGCTGCTCAACGCAACCCCGCTCGACGTGGCGTTGCGTGGCGAACACGAAGAGGTCGCTGCCATCCTCCGCGAGCACGGCGCGAAGACGTTCCAGGAACTCCGCGAGGTCGGCGAAGTTGAGACGCCTTGGGAGGACGAGTAATGAGAAAGATGCCGAAGATCGTCATTGTGGTGTTGGCCGGCTGCCTGCTCGTGGTCGTTGGCGTGGTCCTGTATAACCGGTGCAAGTTCAGGCTGCCGAAGGGAGAAGGCCCCCGGCTGCCGCGGGTCAGCGACGTCAGTTTCTTCCCGTTCGAGTACGCTGCACACGTGTCGCTGGAAGCGGCGGGCGGTTTCGATATCACCAGATGGTACATGCGGGAGGCCGTCCACCCGGACCTTGTACGCGTACGAGGATCGCTGCGTCTCCCGCCCTTGGAAGACTGGTATGACGGCGGCTTCCCATTCCGCGACGTTGTGATCGAAGCCAATCTGGAGGACGTGCTGTCGGAGCCATGCTTCTCCGCGGAAGCAGGCACCTATCGTCGCGTTTCCGAGCCCGGCGAGAACCCGGCTTTCGTCAGGACGATGGACGGAGAGGGGTATCCGCACGTCCTTCGACATGACCCGGGCCTTGCGCGAGGCGAGGCCCGGCTGACATTCGAGCTTCAGGGCGTTGACCCCGAATCGGGCGCACCGAGACGCGAGCGGCACCATGTGCGCCTGGTCGAAGATCCCACGGCCGAGGGTGGCTGGTTCGAGCCGGCTTTCCTGATCACGTCCCACACGATCGAGGAGCTGCCTCCCGACGAAGCCGAGTAGCCGCTGTTCCCCACCGTGTCAATGGGACAAGCCCCCTCAGGGGCGTCTGGGAGTAGCCTCGGGCGCAGACCCGTGGACCAAGGAGGCCAAGAGGAACCGAGCCCCGTCAGGGGCGATTGAGGACGCGCAACGTCTAACTTGAATCGCCCCTAAAGGGGCTCTGTGGTTTCCGTTCTGCCCCTCGTACCACGGGCTTTCGCCCGAGGCTACTGCCAATCGCCGCTGCGCGGCTCCTCCGTCAAGCCGCTGCAACGAATGCGCCCGATCCCCTCGCGCTCGGCGCATAACACGCTTGGCCTGATTCGCCGGAAGCTGTAGACTGCCGCAAACGCGAAGGGAATTCTGGAGGAGAGGGAACGATGGCTCCATTCAACGGTCTTGGGATGAGTTTGGGGAATCTGTCGCGGCTGTCGAAGGCGAAGACGCGGTCGATCAGCGCCGAGAACCCGACGGGCGCGAAGGGCAAGGGCGCGATGGCCGACCCTGATCCGAACGCGTCGCTCGCCCACCTCGGCAAGGGCTGGAAATGCCAGCCGACGGTCCCGTTCAAGCCGGGCGAGACGGTCACGATCGCCGATATCAAAGGGCCCGGCGCGATCCAGAGCATCTGGATGACGACGGGCGCGGGCCGCAACCTGATCCTGCGCTTCTACTGGGACGGACAGAAACGGCCGTCGGTCGAGTGTCCGCTGCCCGACTTCTTTGCCACGCCGTGGTGTTACCCGAAGGCGTGGTATACCTTGCCCGGCGCACCGTTTGCGCCCGTGAACTCGCTCCCCGTCGTCGTCAACCCGCACTGGGGCTTCAACTGCTACTGGGAGATGCCGTTCCGCAAGCGCTGCCGGATCACGGTCGAGAACATGAAGCCGGCCGACAAGAAAGACGAGGACGCCGCGAACAAACCGAACAACTACCTCTACTACCAGATCAACTACACGCTGACCGATGTGCCCGCCGACGCCGCGTACTTCCACGCCCAGTTCCGGCGCGTCAACCCGATCCCGCAAGGCGAGGTGTACACGATCCTCGACGGGGTGAAGGGCCGCGGCCACTACGTCGGCGTCTCGAGCGGCTGGGGCATCAACCAGAACGGCTGGTGGGGCGAGGGCGAGATCAAGTTCTACATCGACGGCGACGGCGAGTTCCCCACCATCTGCGGCACGGGCCTCGAGGACTACTTCGGCGGCGCGTGGGACTGGGACGTGGACAAGGAGTACGTGACCTACACGACCCCGTTCCTCGGCATGCACCAGGTCATCAAGCCCGACGGCCTCTACAGCGCCCAGCACCGCCACGCCATGTACCGCTGGCACGTCATGGACCCGGTCCGATTCGAGAAGGACCTACGCGTGACCATCCACGCGCTCGGCCACGGCCCCGACGGCGGCTTCTGCCTCGGCAACCACGACATCTCGTCGGTCGCCTACTGGTACCAGACGCTGCCGACCGCGCCGTTCCCGAAGCTGCCGGGGCGGGACGCGCTGGTGAGCTTCTAGGCTCCGGGCAAGACGGGGACAGGTACCGGCTTCGGGAATCGGCACCTGTCCCTGATTTCTGGGCTTGACTGCGTAACAGTGTTATGTTACATTGAACCCAGACTAGATGAGTGCCGGCGTCATGACGGATCAGCACGACGAGATTTCCAAGAAGGACGTCCTTCGAGAGACCGGTATCTCGTACGGGCAGTTCTACCGCTGGAAGCGGATGGGCCTGATCCCGGAGCAGTGGTTCCGGCGGCGGTCGACGTTCACGGGCCAGGAGAGCTTCCTCCCCCGGGGGAAGGTCCTCGAGCGCATCCGTCAGATCCAGGAGCTGAAGGACGCCCACTCGTTCGAGGAGATCGCCGAGATCTTCTCTCCGGACGCCGTTCGCCGGACGTATCGTGCCGAGGAAGTGGCGACGATCGCGTGGCTGTCTCACGAGGCGCAGGGCATGCTGGCTCGCCGCGATCCTGAGGCTAACTTCAGTTTTCTGGAAGTCCTCTATCTCGGGGTGATTCAGCACTTGCTTGACGAGGGCAAGGCAAGCAGGGAGCAGATCCTTCTCGCTGCCGATACGGTGGCGGCGCGTTTCGGCGAGCTCGAGGACACCGGGACCGCTCGCCACCTCACGCTCGTCGCGCGCGAGGGGGTCACCACGGTCGTTCTCCACGGCGTCCCGTGTCTATTCGACCGTGGCTGTGAGGTGGTCGCGTCGGTAGACCTGAACGAGTTGACGGAGCGTATTCGGGTCCATCTCCAGGAGGCAGTCGGATAGAGGTGAGTTGGCTGCGTGAGGATTGAAGGGAAACATGAGAGCACTGGTGATTGGGGTCGTGTTGCTGACGGCGACCGTCGCGCTTGGAAAGGAGCATGGAGCCATGGGGAGTGAGGCAAGACCGAGTCTGAAGATCTACGGGTCGGGGTCGGCGGCTGGCGGTGTCTACAAGACGGTGACGATCGCCGGCTCGGGCACGGTCAGGGGCGACGTCGAAGCCGAGAAAGTGACGATCATGGGCTCGGGCGAGATCCACGGTCGCGTCGACGCTGAACGCATCAGCATAGAGGGTTCCGGGGAGATCAACGGCGACGTCGTGGCCAAGGACGTGGTGATCGCCGGCTCGGGCGAGATCGCCGGCGGCATTCGGGCCAGCCGGGTCAGCATTTCGGGCTCGGCGAGAATCCAGAACAACGTGCGGACGACCTCGTTCTCGGGCTCCGGCTCATTCAAGGTGGGCGGCGACGTGGAAGCCGACGACTATGTCTCGTCCGGAGGCTTCACAATCAAGGGCCTTCTCAACGCCGATTCCATCGAGATCGGCCCGGCGGGCACATGCACGGTCCGCGAGATCGGGGGCGAGAAGATCGCCGTTGTCGAGCAAGAGGCCGGGTGCGGCGTGTGGCCCTTCCGCTACTTCCGAGCGGCCGGCACGTTGAAGGCGGAGAGCATCGAGGGAGACGATGTCTATCTCGAAGTGACGCAGGCCGACGTTGTCCGGGGTCGCCGGGTGCGGATCGCGGGCAGCTGCCGCGTCGGTTCGGTCGAGTACAGCGAATCGCTGGAGATCGATCCCGAAGCCACCGTTGGGCGGTACACGTACACGGGACAGGGTCCCGCTCGCGAACCGGTATTCACGGCGCCCGTCGGCCCGTTGTCGCGCCGCACGCGGTCACTGCCGATGACGGGCTACCACATTCGCCACTGGCTCCTGAGGGTGCCGATGGCCATTCTCGGAGTGGCCGTTGCGATAATCTGCATTGCGCTCGTGCTGCTCCTCCTCATCCCGCTGGCCAGGATCGCCATTGCGATCCTGGTCTTCGGAGGCGTGCTGGCGCTGGTGGCCTTGATCCTTGGCCTTCCGGTGTTCGCCGGCTGCGCCGCAGTGGTTGGCATCTTCATGCTGCCGTTCGTTCTTCTGCGCCGGCTGTTCGGATTCCGTCGCCCGCCCCGGCACCGGACCTGGTGATGGTGCGAGTGGTGACTTGAGACGCCGGCCCTATGCCGGCCTGTCGACGGGGGTGATGGTGACGCGGCCGGGGGCGCCTTTGGCGCCGACGATGTCGATGTCGACGGGAAGGAACTGACTGACGATCTCGGCGTTGGTGACGAGGTGCCCAGTGATCTCGTTCGTCGTGTATTCGCCGGTGCCCTCGGCGAGCTGTCCACGCGGTCGGCCTACCGCTGGACCCCGAGCGGCAGGCCGATGGCCGCGGCGAGTCTGGCAGCGGAGGCGTCGTCGACGTCGTGCATGTACGGCACGACGCGCTCGCATTCGCGCCAACGCTCGTCGACGGCCTCCCACAGCGTTGTCGAAAGCACGACCACGCGGCCTTCGGGCGGCAAATCGGGGGAACTTAGGACCTCCTGCACGGCCGCATCGATGTTCTCCGGTCGGCCGGCCTTCACGATGAACTTGAGGGACTGGCCGCCCGGAAAGGCGCGAATGTCGCCGGCGACGTGCTCTCCCTGTTC
>CAYUZG010000035.1:0-14970 GCA_964449605.1 uncultured Verrucomicrobiota bacterium
GTATTACCCCACTAGGCCCTCAACCTAGCGCGTCTGCCAATTCCGCCATTCCTGCGTTGATCCCCGGCCTAGTTCGTCGGAAGGTCCTCGACCCGAATCACGTAGACGGCGATCGCTCCTTCCGGCGTGTAGATCCCATAGCAGGCGATCGCCTTGAAAACGCCCAGGCAATCTAGCAGCGGCAGGACGTAGTCGTCAACCTGCTCTTTGGCCACGTCACCCCTGCCCTGCATCTCGGCCATGGTCACGACCCAGCCGGTCACCTGGCGACCGACCTTAAGCAGCTCATCCATGTTGACCAGCATCAGGCCGTTCGTCTTCTCTGGGATGCCGAGCGACCGATACAGGGGCGAGTTCACAAGGCCGGCGCCCCCCTTGGCCGCGTTCAGAGTCGCCTTGGCGTACTCCTCGCCGCTGCTGATGAACAGGAAGTTCTCGGTGATGCCGATCGTGGGCGTCAGCTCGATCTGGAGGAACGGCACCGGGACGCCGACCACCTTGAGCTCGGATCCCTGGTGCGTCAGGTCCGTCACGGTGAGCCCGGCCTCGGGCGGCGCCGCCTCCTCGATCAGGCCGACGAGCTTGTCGATGAGCGCCTGGGCTGTCGCCCGGTCATTGACCTGGACCAGGAAGGTCAGCTTCGGGAACGGGAACGGCCCGGCCTCCATGTCGACCCCCTCGAGCACGAACCCCATCTCGGTGCCGAGGTTGTTGAGGAAATCGGCCTCGAAATCGATCCCGAGCGCGAGCTCGATCTGCTCGATCCCGTCGCGGATGTACTCGTCGAAGCCGCCGAACTTGGACCACATCTCCATCATGTACGGCCACAGCTCGCCGAGCGGCGGCATGCTGTTGGAGCCATAGTAGATGAGCGCGTCGGGCACGACGTACTTCATGTGCGTGCCGGCCGATGGCGCCGCCTTGCGCATCAGGGCCATCATCTCGCTCATCTGGGCGCCGGGCTCCACGGCCGCCTGCATGCGCAAGCCGTGGTCGAGGTGCGTCGTCATGACCATCGCCTCGGACGTGCCGACGAGCATCTCGAACATCTCGGCAAGCGGAACGAACTCGGGTTCCTCGTCCGCGAGCTGGGCAACGACCGGCTGAAGGGACGTCATACTGAAGTACATCTCGCCGAAGAAGGCGCCGCGATCCTGATGCGCCATCCCGCTCAGCCTGGCGAACGTGTCCGACCCGGCGAGCGGCGTGCCCGTGCCCGCCATGCAGTCGAGGCACGCCTCGATCCGCGGCACGGTGTTGCCAAGCCCGACGATGAGCACGCCGTCCTTCATCGCCAGCCGGAGCTGAACCGGCGGCACGTCGTCCTGCGTCCTGATCGTCTGCACCCTGGTGCCGGCGTGCTCGATCGACGAGATGATCACCTCGTCGCCGCCTTCCTCCTTGGCCCGGTCGAGCAGCTTGCCGATCATCTCCTCGACCCGGTCGGGCGGGTTCATCTGCGCGAGGCAGAGCACCTCGATCGTCGGGCCGTCCTCGCCGGCCGCGGCCGGCTCAATGTAGAGCGCGACGGCGAACTCCTTGCCGAAGACGGCCATCACGTTCTCGGTGCTGAACTCGAAGCCGACGTTCTCGGCGAACTCGTTGCGGAACTCCTCGTACCAGCCGAAGTCCGCCCCCTCCCAGATGTTCAGGTGCGTGAACGTGTTCCAGAAGGTGGACTGCTCGATGCTCTGCCAGACGCTCTCGAGGTTCTGGGTCGTCGCGTAGAGGACGGCACCGTCGGGCACGTAGCGGGCAAAGGTCTCCGCGCTCTGCGCCGGACCGACAAGAACGGCTGCAACGGCAAGACAGGTCAAGACAAGACACGTGCGCTTCATGACCCTCTCCTTTCAAATCGTCGGCGCGGGCGAAGCCAACCACGCCTGTTGATCCAAAGGATTCTATCGCCGCGCAAGACGCGCCCTCAAGCCAATTCGGGCTGCGGGCCGAGTGTTACTCGGATGAACCGGTCTCCGGGCCGCCCGCTTCAGGTGTGGCCGGCTCGGGCGCGGCCGGCTCGGGCGCGGCCTTTTCCTCGGCGGCCGGCGTATCCTTGCTGCGAGACGGGAACAGGCGCATCACGTCGTGGAACGTCACGTAGGCGAAGAACAGGATAATGAGCCCGGCGAACGCGTTCGTGATGATCGCCATCGTCTTCTCGCGCACGGGCTTTCGGCGTACGGCCTCGATGACGCTGAACAGGATGTGCCCGCCGTCCACGACGGGGATCGGCAGCAGGTTGATGATCGCCAGGTTCAGGCTGATAAGCGCCGCGAGCCACAGGAACGAGGTGAATGAGACCTGCAGCGAGTAGATGAACAGGCTCACGATGCCGACGGGCCCGGCCAGGCCCTTCGCCTTAACGCGGCGCGTGACAAGTCCCTTGAGCACCTGCCACACGTCGCCGAGGATCTGGGCGGCTGCCTCGTGCGGCGCCTGGTAGATCCAGGCAAACACGGGCGCCATGGCGAACCCGAGCACGGGCGGCTCCTCCGCTGTGCCCGTGGGCATCGTAGCCGAAAGCGTGACGCGCTCGCCATCGCGCTCGACGAGGATCGTGATCGGCTTCCCCTGCTGGTCCTGGAGCCTCGCCTGCCATCCGCCCATGCCGTCCAGGACCGGCTCACCGTTGAGGCTGACGAGTATGTCGCCCGCGCGAAGCCCCATCCGAGCGGCCTCGGTGTCCTTCACGACGCGGTAGACGGTCACGCGTTCGCGCGGCGTGACGCGCATCAGACGCGCACCGGCCTCCCGGTCTTCTTTGGGCCGCACCGTCGCGTGGATGATCTTGCCGTCGCGTTCGACGGCCACGTCGAGCGAGTCGCCCCCGAGCGCGACAGCCATCATCACGTCGTGCCAGTTGTCGACGGGACGGCCCGAGATGCTGACGATCCGGTCGCCGGCGAGCAGGCCGGACTCTTCGGCCGGGGAGCCGTCGAGGAAGCTGCCGATGACGGTCGTCGCCTCGCCCTCGCGCACCTTGCGGCCGGTGCCCCACAGCAATAGGAACAGGGCAAACGCCAGGACGACGTTCATGAACGGGCCGGAGAAGGCGGCCAGGATGCGCCGGGGCGGTGAGACGGCAAAGAAGCCGCGCTCGATCTCCTGGGGCGTTTTGTCGGCGGTCCCCTCCATGCCGGCGAATTTGACGTAGCCGCCGAACAGGATGGCGCTCAGGCGGTACTCGGTCTCGCCCACCCGCTTGCGCCAGATGATCGGGCCGAAGCCGATGCTGAACGCCTCGGCCCGGATGCCGACCCGCCGGCCGGCCATGAAGTGGCCCCACTCGTGGACAAACACGACGACGCCGAGCGCGACGATGGCGGCGACGATCAAGCCAACAAGCTCGAGCGTCCCAAGAAAGGTGGCTGCCAGGATGATCATGCGACGGACTGAAGCTCCTTGCGGACCTCGGCATCGACGCGCAGGATGTCGCCGATCTCGGGGTTCGGGTTTACGGTATGGGCTTTCATGCTGCGGCCGATCAGCTCGGGGATCTGGGTGAACGCGATCTCACCGGCCAGGAACAGGTCGACGGCGACCTCGTTGGCCGCGTTGAGCACCGTGGGCATCGTGCCGCCCGCATTCGCCGCCTCGTAGGCAAGCGCCAAGCACGGGAACCGCTCGAGGTCGGGCGGCTCGAACGTCAGCTCGCGCCGCGAGGCGAAATCGAACGGCTCGACGGGCCGCTCGACGCGCTCGGGCCAGGTGAGCGCGTATTGGATCGGCCCCCGCATATCGGGCTCGGCCAGTTGAGCCAAGATCGAGCCGTCAACGAACTCGACCATCGAGTGCACGAGGCTCTGGCGATGTACGACGACGTCGATCTGTTCGGGCCGGAGGCCGAAGAGCTGCATCGCCTCGATCACCTCGAGCCCCTTGTTCATCATCGTGGCCGAGTCGATAGTGATCTTCTCGCCCATCGCCCAGGTGGGGTGCGAGAGCGCCTGCTCGATGGTGACGCCGCCGAGCGCCTCCGGCTCGATGTCGATGAACGGCCCGCCCGACGCGGTGAGCACGATGCGCCGCACGCTGCGCCGGTCGTTGCCCTGCAGACACTGGAACACGGCGCTGTGCTCGCTGTCGACGGGGATCAGCTTCACGTCGTAGGCGCGCACCAGGTCCATGACCACGGAGCCGGCGGCCACGAGCGCTTCCTTGTTGGCGAGCGCCACGTCCTTGCGCGCGCGGATCGCCTCGACCGTGGGCACGATGCCGGCCGCGCCGACGATGGCCGAGACGACCATGTCGGCCTCGTCGAGGCAGGCGACCCGGTTGAGGCCGTCAGCGCCCGCGGCCACCTCGACGCCGGGCAGCATGGCCCGAAGCTCGGCGGCCCGGCCCTCGTCGGCCACGGCCACGAGCCGAGGGTTGAACGTGCGCGCCTGCGCCGCCAGCGCCTCGACGTTGGCGCCGGTCGCCAGCGCGACGATCTCGACCCGCCCGCCGAGCGCGCGAACCACCTCGCAGGTGGTCACACCGATCGAGCCCGTCGAGCCAAGCAGAGCGATCCGCCGTATGCTCACGCCCCCCCTCCCGCCCGCGAGGTGGGAGGCCTGTTGTGTCGCGTCATCAGGTAGTCCTCAAGCACCATGAGTGCCCTTTCGAGGGCCCGGCCGCGGTGGCTCACGCGGTTCTTGATCTCGAGCGGCAGCTCGGCGAACGTCTTGACCATATCGTCCTTGACGAATACCGGGTCGTAGCCGAACCCCTCGTTGCCTCGCGGCTCGGCGGCGATGCGGCCCTCGCAGGCGCCCTCGACGACGTCGATCAGCCCCTCGGGCGTGGCGATCGCGATGGCGCAGCGAAAGCGTGCCGTCCGCTGCGGCTCAGCCACGCCCTCGAGCTCGGCGAGCAGCTTCTCGTTATTCTCGGCGTCCGTTGCGTTCGGCCCCGCGTAGCGTGCCGACATCACGCCGGGCCTGCCGTCGAGGGCATCGACCTCGAGGCCCGAGTCGTCGGCGATCGTCAACAGCCCCGTATACGCGGCAAGCGTCACCGCCTTCGCCGTCGCGTTGTCGGCGAACGTCTGCCCCGTCTCCGGCACCTCGGGCGCGGTGGGGAAATCGCGATACGACCTCACCTTGAGGGCGGTGTCGGCCAGCAGGGCCTCGATCTCCCGGACCTTGTTCCGGTTCCGTGTGGCAACCAACAGCTCCATCAGGACGCCCCGCTGCTCCTTCAGGTTCCTCGGGCGGGCCAAAGCGTGAGTTTAGCACAAAGCCCCGCAGCGGCAAAGGAGACCGAACAGGTGGAAGCTCTCGGCATCTACCTCTCCGGTTTCGGCGGCAAGTGCATGACATGCACTCCAACCCGGCGAGGCAAAGGCTGACTTCCCAAGAAGCCGGGGCGGGCGTACGAATGAGCCAGGGAAGAATTGCCTTGACGGGCCGCCTCGGGCCGGGTAAATGATGAGATACTGAGAAGAGGAGGGAACGCGCGGCACGGATTAGAGAGGAAACGGAGGAGACAATGTTCAAGTTGCTTGCAATGATCTGCCTGACGGGCGCCGCGGGCTTGCTCCTTGTCGGAGGATGCACGCCGGAATCCGAGGACTCCTGGAGCGAGGACGTGAGCTTCGCCGACGTCGATGACCGTCTGGACGACATGACGGGCACCTACGCTGTTCAGAGCATCACCATCGACGACCGGTTCACGCACCTGACGATCTTCCAGACGGGCGGGACGCTCCAGGGCTACGACAACATGAAGCGGTCCTGGCGCGGCACGATCGAGGGGACGGCACCTAGCGGCGCGGGCGGCTGGGCTGTGCCACGGCTGCAAATGCAGACGAACGACGGTCCAGAGGGGCAGACGATCCTCGTCGGGACCGGCGAGGTCTTTATGGACATGTTCGGCAACTGCTACAGGGGAATACACGCCATGTTGTACGTCGGAGACAAGGCGGAAGAGGTCCAGCTGTGGGGCTCGCTTGTCGACTGTAATCCCTTGGTCTATTGATTAGAGCGGGCTGCCTGACCAGACGGTAGCCGGCAAACCGCGTATCGCAGGGGCTACGGGCCGGTTGCGCTCGTAGCCCCTTTCGTGTATCCATCTGCCGACGATGGCTCGTGGGCCGGTAGCAGGTGGTGCATGAACAGTCGAAGATTACGTCGAACCTTCCTTGAGCTGCTCCGCATCAACGCCCCGTCGCGCAAAGAGAAGCCGGTCGCCGCGTACGTCAAGGCTGCGCTGCGCGGCGTGGCCGACGAGTGGTTCGAGGACCGTGCGGGCGGCGCGATCGGCGGCAACGCGAATAACCTCATCTTCCGGCTCCGCGGCACACACCCGACCGCACCCGGACTCGTCCTGCTGTCGCACATGGACACGGTCGAGCCGACGCCCCGGATCCACCTCGAGCGGCGAGGCACGGTGGTTCGGACCGACGGCTCGACCGTGCTGGGTGCCGACGACAAGGCCGGCATCGCGGTCATGATCGAGACGGCGCGGTCGTTCGCGCGTCGGCGGCGCTGCTACAGCGCGCTCGAGTTCGTCTTCTCGGTGGCTGAGGAGATCGGCCTGCTCGGTGTGGAGCACCTCGACTACGGCCTGATCGAGGGCCGGCTCGGGCTCGTGCTCGACAGCAACACACCCGTGGGCAGCATCGTGACGGCGGCGCCGTCGTCGGACCGGGTCGAGGTGCGCATCCGGGGCCGCAAAGCCCACGCGGGCATCGAGCCGGAGAAAGGGGTCAACGCGATCGCGGTCGCGGCCAAGGCGATCGCCCGGCTGAGGCAAGGGCGGCTCGACGAGGAAACGACCGCAAACATCGGCGTCATCGAGGGCGGCACCGCCACGAACATCGTCCCGGACGAGGCGCTCGTGCGGGGCGAGGCGCGCAGCTTCTCCGAGGCGAAGCTGTCGCGCTGGGTCGAGCACATGAAACGGTGCTTCCTGCGTGCGGCCGAGGCCGCGGGCGCCGAGACACAGATCGAAACCACCCGCGCGTTTACCACGTTCAACGTGCAGAGAAAGCACCCGCTTGTACGCGCCGCCGCGCGCGCAGCGCGTGCCGTGGGGCGCCGCGCCAAGTGCCTGCACAGCGGCGGCGGCAGCGACGCGAACGTCTTCAACGGCCACGGAATCACGTCCATCGTCCTCGGCCTCGGGTACAGGAACCCGCACACGAAGCAGGAGAGCATCGACCTCGTCGAACTCGATGCGGCCGCGCGGTGGCTGGGCGAGATCGTCGGGGTGCTCGGCACATGAGCAAACGCAAGCGCAGGAAGCATCGGCCGCGTCCCGCGGCACGGGCCGTGCCGACTGGAGCAGGTGGCGCGCGCGCGCCGGCCGGCGTCGGCGACGTGCTGCTCGTGGCGGCGCGCGTCGTCTGTCTCGTCGGGCTGCCGGCGCTGCTGCTTGTCTCGCCAACACTCTCATACATGCAGAGCGCCGGCCTCGTCAGCGAGAACAGCCTGTTCGAGTGGAACTGCGTTCAGGCGCTCGCGGCGGCCGTGGCGATGGTGTGGCTCGCCGCGGTGACGCTCGGCGCGGCGCCGCGCGTGCGCGTCCACCGCGTCGACGTGGCGCTTGTCGGCTTCTTCGCTGTTGCGCTCATCGCCTCGCTGTTGGTTCCCTACCGGTTCGACCCGGCGCGGCGTCTCAAGGAGATGCTCGCAGGGGTCGTCTTCTTCATCGTCGTGAAGAACCTGTTCGCCGACGAGCGCCACCAGCGCCTGCTCGTGCGGACAATGATGACGATGTTGGCGATCTTCGCCGTGATCGGCGTGGTGCACTACCTGTGGCACGTGCTTCGGATCGAGGCGGTGGGCGCCCAGGGAGACGTGCTCAGATTCATCGGCGCGTCGATCGACCCGGACAGAGTCGCCTGGGAAAAAGAGTTCGGCGTCCGGGCCACCTCGGTGACCGGCAATCCGAACTTCCTGGCCGGGAGCCTGATCGTGCTCGTGCCCGTCGGGCTCGCGTGGCTCGTGCTGCACAAGCGGCCTCGGATGCCGCGAGGGGTGCTTGCCGGCGGGGTCTTCTGGGCCCTTGTGACCGCGCTGCTGCTGGGGCTCGCGTCCGACGCGAGCAAGCGCTTCGGCCACGTGTACCGCGAGACGCAGCAAGAGCTCGTGGCGCGTGGGATTTCGCTGAGCGACGACCCGGCGCTGGCTGAACGCTACGACCGCGTCCGGAAGAACCTGAGGAGACGCGCCGACCTCGCCATCGCGTGGACGGTGGCCGGCACGGTCGGCCTCGTGGCGGTGGTGTGGCTCTGGCCGTTCGCGGGCACGGCGACCGCCGTCGTGCTCGGGTTCGCTCTGCTGCTGTTCACGAACTCGTGGGCGGGCTACAGCGGTTTCATTATTGGGATGATCGTCCTTGCGCTGCTCATCTGGGTGAAAAAGCCGGCACGCTACCGGCCGGACACTGCGGCCATGCTCGGCGGCGCGCTCGCGGTAGTCCTCGTCGGGTTTTTCGTCATCAAGGCGCTCTCGGGCAGCTACATCATCCCGCCGAAGGAGGCGCGCACGGGCGGGCGGTCGCGACAGCTTCTCTGGGACACCGTGCCCCGAATGGTGCGGGCGCGGCCGCTGCTCGGGTTCGGTGCCGACAACTTCATGGCCTACTCGAACAAGTACATGTCGCAGGTGCTCCCTGGGCCGTCGCGCTTCGAGGAGGTGATGGTGCCCGATCCGGACGCGTTCGTGCGCCTTGCAAAGCAGCCCGCGCCGAGGCGAGTCACGCTGTTCCCGATTGCGGATGCCGATCCGGGCGCGGTCAGTCTCCTGACACGGGGGAGGCGGCTCGTGACGGAGAAACACGCGCTCGTTTTCATCAACAACCCCGGCTTCATCATGCGGAACCCGGGCCGGGTCCACAGCATGTACATGTCCGCGCTCATCGACGCCGGTGTGGTTGGGCTCGTGGCGTTCGTGGCGATCTTCGTCTTCTTCTACACCGGAACGCTCAAGGCGTGGCGACGCGGGGAAGACTCGTGGCGCAGCGTGATCTCGCTCGGGTCGGCCGCGGCGATCGCCGCGGTGGTCGCGATGCAAACGGTCGATTTCCCGTTCCGGCTGCCGTGGTCAACCTGTCTGATCGTCTCGGCGCTCGCCATGCCGCTCGCGTGGCAGCGCGGCTGGGACGTGCGGCTGCGCGCGAAGCTGCCGGCGGCGGTGCGCGCCGGCCTCGTGGTCGTCATCGTCGCGGCCGGCGTCTACGTGCAGATGACCAACTGGCGCCAGGTGCGCACCTTACAGCTCTCGAAGGCGGCGCAGGACGAGCAGGGCGCGCGCGGGTTTCCGACGCGGGAGGTGATCGCCGCCTATGAGCGCGCCGCGGCCCGGCGGGCGCGGGATTGGAGCATCTACTTCGGGCTGCCGAACATGCTGCTCTACCGGGGCGAGCTCGACGCCGCAGCCGACCACCTGGCCAGGCTCGAGCGCATCCAGCCATACCACGAGAAGGTGCACTACCTGTGGGGCCAGTACTACCGACAGCGCGGCGACGCAGACCGCGCGATCGCCTGCTACCGGCGCGCGCTCGAGCTCGAGCCGCGCTACATGCAGGCGCGCGTCACTCTGATCGATACGCTCGTCGAGGCGGTCCGGCTCGACGAGGCGAAGGCGGCCATCGCCGAGGCGTGGCTCTGGGAGGTCGAGAGCCGGGTGCGCTTCGACGCGGCGCGGCACGGCAGCCCGTTCGTGAAGATGGCGGAGGGTCGCCGGCTGATCGGCGCGGCGGACCTGTACTGGCCCTGGGTGATGAACGCCGAGGCGACTGTTCGCGCGCTCGAAGGCGACTTCGACGGCGCCAGGGCGCGCTGGGAGGAGGCGAAGAAGCGGTGGCACGCCGAGTACCCCGGGGCCGGCGCGTCCGGTGCAGGCCTCTACGACATCTACCCGGTGCCGCCGATCTTCACGCGCAATCCGCAGGTGTTGGCGCAGACAACACCCGAACAGGTGCGCGCAGACCAAGCCACGTGGGCAAAGCGCTTCTACGGCGTGAACGAGTACGAGGCGTTCAAGCGGCTCGACGATGAGTACAACGCGGCGCTCGCTTGGGGCGGCCTCCGGCGCAGCGGGTCGCCGCCGATCTTGTCGCGCGCCGAGGCGGCCCGGTACGCCGAACGTGTGCTCGTCGAGCTCGGCCGGCGGTTCGACACGCAACTGCTCGTGACCGACGGCAACGAGGGGCGCGAGTACCACAACCGAATGGGCCTGCTCAAACTGCTCACGGGCAACAAGAACGAAGCGGCCGCGGAGTTCCAACTGAGCGCGCAAGGCGCAGGCGGCTACGTGGCCCGCGCGAACCTGGTCGTGCTGCAAACCGGCCTGCCGCCCCGCTTCATCGACGAGCAGGAGTTCGTCGATATCCGTAGTGAGCTCCGACGATCCCATGCCATGCGCTACGCCGAGCCCCCGGCCAACCCGTTGACGCCCGAAGAATACGTCAACGCGCTCAAGTCGTTGGTCCTTCGGTACGGGCACTATGCGCCGGTCGGCGCGGCCTATGCGGTCGCCCTCGCCGAGGCCGGGCACTCCGACGCCGCCACGGCGACATTCGACGCGCTCCAGAGACTCTACCCGGACGACCAACCGCTGGAGGCGCTGCGGCGCCGGCTCGGCCTGTAATGCCGCCGGACACGATGAACCATCGCACCATGCGCACGCCGACCTTCTTCATCCGCACCTACGGCTGCCAGATGAACGAGCTCGATTCGGAGCTCATCGCCGCGAGCCTCGTCGAGCACGACCTGTGCCCCGCGAGCGACATCGAGCAGGCCGACGTCGTCGTGATCAACACGTGCACGGTGCGCGACTCCGCCGAGCGCAAAGCGCGCGGTCTGCTCGGCCTGCTCGCACGGCGCAAGCGCGAGCGGCAGCCGGGCCTCGTGCTCGCCATGTGCGGATGCGCGGCGCAGGCGCGCGGAGTCGGGCTTCTCGACGAGGTGCCCGAGCTTGACGTGGTCTGCGGCACGCGCCGCATCGACCGGCTCGCCGATCTTGTGCAGCGCGCGCTCGAACGCGGCGACCGCACGAGCGACGTCGCCGACGGCGATCTGGCCGACCTGCGCTTCGAGGCCGCGCTGCGCTCGAGCCGAGTCAAAGCGTTCGTCTCGGTCATGCGCGGCTGCGACAACTACTGCACCTACTGCATCGTGCCGTACGTGCGCGGTCGCGAGGTGAGCCGCCCACCCGACGGGATCGTCGACGAAGTGCGCCACCTGGTCGAGCGCGGCGTGCGCGAGGTGACGCTCCTCGGCCAGAACGTGAACGCGTACGGCCGCGGCCTCGACCAGGCGCTCGACTTCTCGGGCCTGCTCGAGCGCGTGTGCGCCGTGCCGAACCTCGCGCGCGTGCGGTTCGTCACGTCGCACCCAAAAGACATCGGCGACCGGCTCATCGACGCGATCGCCGAGCTCGGACCGGTCTGCGAGTCGCTCCACTTCCCGGCGCAGTCGGGCAGCGACCGCATTCTGGCGCGCATGAACCGCAAGTATACGCGGGGCCAGTACCTCGGCCTCGTCGAACGCCTACGCGATCGTGTGCCGGGCATCGCGCTGAGCACCGACCTGATCGTCGGCTTCCCGGGCGAGACGGACGACGAGTTCGCGGAAACGGTCTCACTCGTCGAGCAGGTGCGCTACGACAGCGCGTTCATGTTCAAGTACTCGCCGCGGCCGGGCACGGCGGCCGCCGACCTCGACGACGACGTCCCGCTCACCGTCAAGAAGGCGCGCCTCCAACACCTGCTCAGGCTCCAGGACGAGATCTCTTTGGCGAAGAACCAAGCGCTGATCGGCAGGCGAATGGAGGTCCTTGTCGAAGGACCAAGCCGCAAGAACGCCGAGCGCTACACGGGCCGGACGCGGTGCAACCGGATCGCCGTCTTCGAGCCGTGTCCCGACCGCGTCGGTCAGCTTGCGCTCGTGGAAGTCGTCGACGCCACGCCGCACACGCTCCACGCCCGCCTCGCCCCGCCGGCCTAGCCCGCGCAGCATTCACCACAGAGCGCACAGAGAACACAAGGAAGGTGGAGACACCTGCTGTGGCGCTTTCGGTTGCGGCGGCCGCGGGCTCGCGCTAGCATGGTGCGGGGGCTGCGGAGGAGGAAGGCCCTTCCCAGCACGCATTTCGACCCGAGGACACGTGCGACCATGTCCGAACCGACGCCCATGATGCGCCAATACAAGGCGATCAAGCGAGAGCATCAGGACGCGATCCTGTTCTTCCGCATGGGCGATTTCTACGAGATGTTCTTCGACGACGCGAAGGAGGCCGCGCCGATCCTCGACATCGCGCTCACGGCCCGGCAGGGCATGCCGATGTGCGGCGTGCCGTACCACGCGGCGCAGGTCTATCTCGACCGGCTGCTCGCGGCAGGCAAACGCGTGGCCGTCTGCGACCAGGTCGAGGACCCGAAGAAGGCGCGCGGCGTCGTCAAGCGCGCGGTCACCCGCGTCGTGACGCCCGGCACGGTGATCGGCTCGGACACGCTCCCGTCGAAGGCGAACAACTACATCGCCGCCGTGGCACACGTCGACGGGAGCTTCGGGCTCGCGCACCTCGACGTGACGACCGGCGAGTTCCGCGTCATCGAGCTGGGCGCCCGGCGCGAGCTGCTCGACGAGATCCTGCGCGTCGCGCCCGCCGAGTGCCTCGTGCCGGCGAGCGTGGCCGAGCGCGAGCAGATCGCCGCATCGCTCGACGGCCTGCTGCTGACGATCTGGACGCCGCTGGAGGACTGGGTGTTCGACCACGATTCGTGCTTCGCGCTGCTGACCGATCACTTCCACACCCACTCGCTCGACGGCTTCGGCTGCGTCGGTATGCACACGGGCGTCTGCGCCGCCGGCGCGCTGCTCGGCTACGTCGTCGATACGCTCAACCAGCCGCTCGAGCACGTCCGCGCGCTCCGGCCTTACTCGACCGACGAGCACATGCTCATCGACCCGCTCTCGCTGCGCAACCTCGAGGTGATCGAGCCGATGCGCGGCGCGTCAAAGGCAGCGACGCTCCTCGGCATTCTCGACAGAACGGTTACGCCGATGGGCGGCCGGCTGCTCGCGCAGTGGATTCGCGGGCCGCTGCTCAACCCCGCGGCCATCCGCGAGCGCCACGCCGGCGTCGACGACCTCGTCGGGCGCCAGGCGATGCACGACGGCGTGCGCGAGGCGCTGCGCCGCGTGCGCGACCTCGAGCGGCTCATCACCCGGATCGGCACCGGCTACGCGAGCCCACGCGACCTCGCCGCGCTCAAGGAGTCGCTCCTCGCCGTGCCGACCGTGGCCGAGGCGCTCACAACCGCCGAGTCCGACATGCTCGCACGCTGCCGCAGCGAGCTGGTGCTGCTCGACGAGGCGACCGACCTGATTGAGCGCGCCATCGTGCCGGAGCCGCCCGCGCTGCTGCGCGACGGCGGCATCTTCCGCGCAGGATATAACGCCGAGCTGGACGAGCTCCGGGCCGTCTCGTCCGGCGCGAAGGAATGGATCGCCCACCTCCAGGAGACCGAGCGCACGCGCACGGGGATCAAGTCGCTCAAGGTCGGCTACAACAAGGTGTTCGGCTACTACGTCGAAGTGAGCCACGCCAACCGCGAGAAGGTCCCGGCCGAGTACACGCGCAAGCAGACGCTCGTGAACGCCGAGCGCTACATCACGCCCGAGCTGAAGGAATACGAGGCGAAGGTCGTCGGCGCCGAGGAGCGCATCGCCGAGATCGAGCAGCGGCTCTTCGCTGAGCTGCGCGAGCAGGTCGCGCGATTCACGCCGCAGGTGCAGGCAATCGCCCAGGCGACCGCCGTCGTCGACGCGCTCGCCTCGTTCGCGGCCTCGGCGCTCGAGGCGAACTACATCCGGCCCGACGTGAACGAGGGCGACACAATCGAGATCAGCGACGGCCGGCACCCGGTCGTCGAGGCCGTCATGGTGGGCGAGCGCTTCGTGCCGAACAGCGTTCATCTCGACAACGGTGCCAACCAACTGCTGATCGTCACCGGGCCGAACATGGCGGGCAAGTCGACGTACATCCGCCAGACGGCGCTGCTGATGCTCATGGCGCAAATCGGCAGCTTCATCCCGGCCAAGAAGGCGACGATCGGCGTCGTCGACCGGATCTTTACGCGCGTCGGCGCGAGCGACGAGCTCGCGCGCGGCCAGAGCACGTTCATGGTCGAGATGAACGAGACGGCCAACATCCTCAACAACGCGACCGACCGCAGCCTCGTGATCCTCGACGAGATCGGCCGCGGCACGAGCACCTACGACGGGATCAGCATCGCCTGGGCCGTGGCCGAGTTCATCGCCGCGACGCCCGGCAAGCGGGCCAAGACGCTGTTCGCGACGCACTTCCACGAGCTGACCCGGCTCGCCGAGCTCTTCGACTGCGTCAAGAACTACAACGTCGCCGTGCGCGAGTGGAACGACGAGATCGTCTTCCTGCGCCGCATCGTGCCCGGCGGGACCGACAAGAGCTACGGCATCCACGTCGCCGACCTCGCCGGCCTGCCCGCCGAGGTGGTCGACCGCGCCAAGGCCATTCTCCGCCATCTCGAGCAACAGGCTCTGACGGACGAGATGCCGGCGTCGGGCACAGAGCGCATCGGCACCGTGCGGCACCCGAGCCAGATGTTCCTGTTCGGCCACGAGCCGCACCCGGTCGTCGACGAGCTCCGCGCGCTCGAACTCGACGAGATGGCACCCGTCGACGCGCTCATCACGCTGCGCGAGCTGAAAAAGAAAGCTGACCAGTAATCACGGCTCATCGAGCAACGACAAGGAGACCCCACCCGTGAGCGAGATTAGGAACCCGGTTGCTGACACGCAGGTCACGCGTCTGATCGCCAAGCACTACTTCGACGATCTCCAACGCGCGGTCGAATCGGACGTGATCATCGTCGGTGCCGGGCCGGCCGGCCTCGCGTGCGCGTGGACGCTCGGCGACGACGGCTACATGGTGACGATCTTCGACAAGAAGCTCGCGCCCGGCGGCGGGATCTGGGGCGGCGGGATGACGTTCA
>CAYUZG010000036.1:0-14579 GCA_964449605.1 uncultured Verrucomicrobiota bacterium
CTCGAACCAGCGGTAGTACCACTCCTTCTCCTGCGCCGCCTCGAAGTTGACCGGGAAGACGTCAACGCCGAGCTCCTTGAGCCCGCGATAGAGCAGGTCGCCCTGCGTCGACAGGCCGCCTGGCGACGGGGGATAATCGTAGAGCACCAAGACCTTCATCGCGCTCCTCCCTGACCGAATCCCTCGATGCGCACGAAGCACTCGGGCGAGATGCAGGATCGCACCTCGAACGAATCCTCATGGTACCCGTACACGTCGCGCACGATACGCCTTTTCTCGACGAGCTGGCCCTTCGCCAGGTCGATGAGCACGTCGGCCCATGGCGCCGGGCGGCAGCTCTTGGTGGGCACGTCGGCCTCGTAGGCAAATGCCCACAGATCCCGGCACGCGATTGTACCATCTCTCGCGAGCTGCAAGACGTGTGAGCTGACCTGCATGTGCCGTGGGTGGCCGTACTCGCCGTTGGCGCCGTGTGACAGGCAGAGGTCCCACGGCCCACTCGGCAGGTGCTCGACGATCCGGCGGGCAATCTCGGCTTCCGCGTCGACTGGCTTGGGCGGGTTGCCGTCGTCGAGGTCGGAGATCAGGCCGGTCACGCCGAGGCGGCGGCAGACGCGCTTGAACTTCGGCGCCCGGTCAGCGTCGTCCGCCCGGCAGAGGCTCAGGATTGTCCACTCCCAGTCCGGGTGCTGGAGAATCAAGCCGCCGGCCCAGATCACTTCGTCATCGGGATGGGCAACGATGATCGCCGCTCTCATTGACATCACCCCAGCAGGCTGCGTTCGGACAGGCACAACGCCAAGAGCAGATTGTAGGGCGTCTTCGTGTCGACGTGGAGGAATTCGACGTCGCTGTCGGAGCAGCGTTTCGCGTAGGTGCGATCCAGGGGCTTGAACGCGCGAAGGGGTCCGGCGCTCGGCATCGGGTCACCTCGTTCGGTCGGTGGAGTGTACGGGAAAGCGATCGGAAGGACAAGACGAGGAACTCTGTGCGTGCCTCGGCTTGTTGCAGCCGTTGAGGGCCGCCAGAGCGGCTGAGGGCCGCCAGAGCGGCTCGCAGTGGATGAAACCGGACGAGGTGATGGCAGCAGGAGCTGCATGGTTATGGAGCGGCCGGACAGGCAGGGGTTGCAGGCTCAGCCCATAATGGCCCGTCGGTTTCATCCCGGACTCATCAGACCATACAGACAGATCCTCCTCTCACCGCGCAGGTGCGCCTCACGGCCATTTCCGTGAGGCGACACTTTCTCTCTGGACGGGCGGCCCATCGCACTCCTCGGCGGGCCGCCCGATTTGTCTGCCCCCTGTTCCCTGGGGTGACGCTACTTCCGCTGGTTGACAACGGTCCCCGGCCCGCCTATAAGATAAAGGAGGGAGCGTAGCGGCACCGCGCTCCCAAGTAAGGAGGAGAGTGGAATGGCTGACGCAGTCCAGCCCAAAGAAACGGTTCCGAAACGCGCCGTCGATCTGTACGAGCGCGGCCTGGGAGCGGCCGAGAAGCGCAACTACGACTATGCGATCACGCTGTTTCTCGAGGCGCTCAACCTGGCGCCCACGTTCGTCGTGGCGCGCACGAAGCTGCGCGAGATCGAAATGGAGAAGTGGCAGCGCGCCACCTCGCCGGTGTTCCTGCGCAAGCTGCGCGCGGGTCTGCTGGCGATTCCGGCGTGGCTCGTGGCGTTCTGGAACGAGAGTTTTTCGCGTGCCAGCCCCGCGCTCCGGGCGTACGAGAGTATCCTGAAGCGCGATCCGACCAACGGGGCGGTCCTGAAGCTGCATGCCAAGGCGGCCCTGAAGCTCGACATGCCCGAGGTGGCCGTCAACTCGATGGAGTACGCCTACCGGGCCAACCCCAACAGCGAGTCGAACCAGCGGCTCATGGGCGAGATCTACCGCGCCAACGGCAGCATCGAGGAGGCAAGGGCCGCCTGGCAGAAGGTGATCGCCAAGCGCCCCACCGACAAGGATGGGCTCAAGGCGCTCCACGATCTCGCCGCACTCGCAACGATCAGCCGCGGGCACTGGGAGGACACCTCGACGTTCCGCTCGAGCATCAAGGACGAGGACGAGACCCGGCTCGCCGAGAAGCGTGTCCGCGTCGAGAAGAGCGAGGAGGACCGCGACGCGCTCATTGAAGACCACAAACGGCGCGTTGCCGAGGCCCCCGAGAACGTCGACTTCGTCAAGCGGCTCGCCAACGAGTACCTCGAGGCACACCGCTATGACGAGGCCGTGGCCACGTTCGATAAGGCGATCAGCCTCAACCCCGGCGACGCCGACCTGCCGGACTTGCGCTACCGGGTCATTGTCATGCAGTACGACCACCGGATCGAGGAAGCCCAGAAAGCGGCCGCCGAGCGGCCCAACGACGCCGCGCTCGCCGCGGCCGCCAAGACGATCGAGCGCGAGAAGACGCGTTTCATGATCAAGGACCTGGACGCGCGCGTGCACAAGTACCCGAGCAACATGCCGCTGCGGTTCGAGTACGGCTACGCGCTCATGCAGGACGACCGGATCGACGAGGCGATCAAGCAGTTCCAGCAGTCGAAGAACAACGCGCAGCGCCAAAGCATGTCGCTCAACTACCTGGGCGAGTGCTTCCGCCGCAAGGGCATGCTCGACCTCGCCGTCGACCAGTTCGAGGCCGCCCTCGCCACGATGCACACCATGGACTCGGTCAAGCGGGACGTGATCTACAACTTGGCCCGAACCTACGAGGACATGGGCAAGCACGCCGAGGCGCTCAAGAGGTTCAAGACGATCTACGCCGATGATATCGGTTTCCGTGACGTCGCCCAGCGCGTCGAGAACCTCTACAAGGTCGCCAAGAAGGACGGCGAGTAGGGCAGGATAGGGACAGGCACGTATGCCTCCTTGGAGTAGGTGCCTGTCCCCATCTTTCTCTCTTTCAGGTGGTCCGTGTCCCTTGCCGTTCGGTTTCCAGCGCCGCGCCGTTGTAGGGGTGCAGGCAAACCATGAGCACGACGGCTGAGCTGCCGAGCTCGACCAGCTCGGAGATCTTGCCGGCACTGGGGAACAACAGGTAGGGCAAGATGACGAGCGCGTAGACGATGATCTGGTAGTTCTGGATGATCGGCAGGCCGCGGCGATCGATGAACCGCTTGAAGCCCGGCTTGCGCCGATGGAGGACAGGGCCGACGAAGAAGCACGCCCACACGAACGCCGAGATCAGCTTGCCGAACACCAACTTATTGACGTTGACCCCCAGCACGATCAGGTTGTGGACGTTGAACTCACTCTGCCTGTTGTAGAAGGGGTCGAAGGCGCGCGACGCGTTCTTCAGCAGGAACGAGGGGGTCTCGAAGCCGATGATCCGCTGCCCGTACGAGATCTCCTCGAGCGCGCCGAACGCGAAAAGGACAGCAAGCACAAGCCAGATGGTGCCGGCGGCCCGCTGGCCACCCGAGCGCCTGTAGGCCAGGTGCGTCGCTGTGGCACGAGCGATGAGCGCGACCAGGAGCGCGAACGTGCACCACTCGACGAGCCGGTCCTCGCGGACCCAGTAGTCGAACGCCGGCTTGGAGCGGACAAGGAGCCCGATGCCGTACGCATGCACCGCGAGCGTGCCCAGCCCGAGCAACAGCACGTGGACGGGCGCCCTGGACGACGCCGCCCATCGAGGCAGCCGGATGCTCGGCAACCGCATACGTTTCTCTCCCGGGCCGTTCGTGTCGCGCCTGTGCACTCGCACCGCTTCGTCAGAGATACTAGCGGCCGAACGGCGGAACCGCAACGGCTCCGGCCGGATCATGGGCTCGGGTTGCCGAGAAGGTGTGCGATGCCGGAGAGAAAACAGGTCCCACACCGTGAACGGACCGTGTATAATCGCCGGGGTGGGAGTCGGGGAAACGGCCCCACGACCAGACCGCGAAGAAACCGAGTTGTTGAATTACTGCGGTTGAAGGAGGAGGCCCGATGAGGTGGTTGGTTGTCGTCTGTAGCGTCGCTGTGCTGTTCGCCGCGGGATGCGGGCCGCGGAAGCAGGCTGCGCAGGAACCGATTTTCGCCGTCAACGATGCGGTCGCCGCAGCGCCCTCCGTCAAGGAAGTCCAGTACATCATTGAGGCCGGCGACTTCCTCGAGGTGAAAAGCCCCGCGTGCCCGAGCGCGAACTGCGTCGGCCGAGTCTCTGAGGACGGCACGGTGGCCCTGACGCTCGTCGGCTATGTGCGGGCCGAGGGAAGCACCGTCGAGCAGTTCACCCGAACGCTTCGCGCCCTGTACGCTGAGGCGCCCGAGTACGAAGGCAGCACCGACGAGGTCACCGTCGAAGTCAAGCTCGGCCTGTACCTCGTCACCGGCGAGATCACGTCCGGCGGATTCAGGACGTATACGGAAGGCCTCACCCTTTACGATGCCGTCGTCTCGGGCGGGAAGCTCACGGGCAGCGCGCTCAAGGACCGCGTCTTCCTCAACCGCAAGGGAGCTGAGGGCCGCGAGATCGTCCGCTACAGCAAGCTCGAGCAGCTCAACGAGTTCCCGCTCCAGGAAAACGACTGGGTCGTCATCCCGTACAAGGTCGAACACCTGCTGCACTAGCCCGGTGTTGAACAGGGCGCTTGAGCCGGCCCGGGCCTGCATCCAGACCGCTGCTCTGCCCAGAGCCGACGGCGTCGAGATCGACGCCGTCGGCGTGGCTCCTTAGGGTCTCCATCGGGGTGACGTGCGTCGAGGGACGACCATGAGCATGACGTGCCCTGAATGCGGCAAAAGGCCTGTGACCTTCTGGCAACTCGTCTCCGCGGTGAACCCGGCGAAGACGATCGCCCCGACATGTTCTCGTTGTGGGGCGTCGTTGGTCCTGGGGCTGAGGTCTCGGCGGCTGCTGCAAGCGTTTGTGGTGGTTGCCGGGCTGTGTGCGGTGACGCTGGCGGCTGTCGCGTGGGAGAGCTTGTGGTCAAGCCTCCCGTTTGTGTTGGGGGTATGTCTTCTGGTTCTCGTGCTCACTCTCCTGCTCGGGCTCATGATGTGGCGCTTCGGTGACTACGAGGTCAGGAGCGAGGGGTCGACGGCGGTGCGAAGGGCTATGACCAGGGCGCTGGTTGGTCTGATCGCCGTGGCTGTCGTGGCCTTTGTCGTCGGCTTCGCCAGAGGTGCTCTCAGGGACACCGGCCGCCTCCACGAGGCCGGTGGTCATGACCGTGGATCAGTGCAGGAAAGCTCGAGAGACGCGCCGGCCGGAAACAGGGAGCCGATCTACGAGCCGGACGAAGCTGTCGCGTTCGTTCATGGCTGGCTTCCGGAAGAGCTTCAGGACAAGCTGAGCTGGACGGATGTCCGCCTCATTCTTGACCTCGAGTTCGAGTACCTGAGGCAGGAAGGGCTTGTCGTCGAACCCGGGGAGTCCGTGGAAGAGCCCGAGGAGCCTGTCAAGCTCGATACGGCGGCGATGATCGAGTTCATCCGCGCAGAAGCCGGCGAGTACGGCCGGCACTACACGGCCGACATGATCCACACCGTTCTGGACGGTGAGACCGAGTACATGCGCCACATCGGCATCGGCATCGTGGAGCTGGAGAGCGAGTCCGGCGGAAACGAGCCGGTTCCAGGTGCCGAGCAGATGCCGTTTTCCCCCGAGTAGGTCTCTGGCGGCCACTGGGGCTTGACGGCCGCGGCTTGAGACCATATTCTGTACATGCCTGCCTGCCCCCGGACCATCCAGCCCTGAACATCGCTAGATGAAGGAGCATCGCGTGAAGTACCGCACCTTGGGGAAAACAGGCCTGGAAGTCTCGCTGCTGTCGTTCGGCTGTATGCGCCTGCCGGAGGATGAGGACGAGGCGGCGGCCCTGATCGGTGCGGCCATCGACCGGGGGGTCAACTACTTCGAGACCGCGCCCGACTACTGCAAAGGGACGTGCGAGCGCAAGACGGGCCTGGGCGTCAAGGCGCGGCGCAAGGACGTCCTCGTCTCGGCCAAGAGCTTCGTCAAGGAGGAGACCGACGCCAACGCGATGCGGCGCAACGTCGAGGCCTCGCTCGCCGCGCTCGGGACCGACTACGTCGACTTCTACCAGTTCTGGGGCTTCCAGTGGAAGCTGTGGGACCACATCCGCAAGCCGGGCGGCGCGCTCGAGGCGATCCGCAAGCTCCAGGATGAAGGCATCATCCGCCATTTCGGCTTCACGAGCCACGACACGACCGAGAACGTCATGAATCTGATGCAGACCGGCGAGTTCGAGAGCACTACGCTCGTCTACAACATCCTCTACAGCGAGCACGAGAAAGCCATCGCCTACGCCCAGCAGAACGGGGTCGGGATCGTCGTCATGTGTCCCCTGTCCGGCGGGATGCTCGCCAACCCGTCCGAGAAGATCCGCGACATCTTTGGCGCCTCGGCCGAAGCAGGCGGCTCGGCGGCATCGGCCGAGCTGGCGCTCCGGTTCGTCTGGTCGAACCCGGGGGTGACAACGGCCCCGTCTGGCATGGAGAACATGAAGGAGTTGGAGGAGAACGTCGCGGCCGTCGAGCGCTTCGAGCCGCTCACCGGCGCCGATCGTGCCCGCGTCCTCAAGGTCCTCGACGAGTTCGCCGCGCTCGGCCGCGAGTTCTGCACGAGCTGCCGATACTGCCTGCCATGCCCGAACGACGTGTGGATCCCGGGGATCTTCAAGCTCGTGAGCTACGCCCGCCTCTTCGGCCTGGCCAGCGAGGCCAAGGCCCAGTATCGGGAATGGTCCGAGAAGCACGGCACCTCGGTCTGCACCGAGTGCGGCGAGTGCGAGCCCAAATGCCCCCACGGCATCCCCATCATCGCCCAGCTCAAGGAAGCCGCCGCCCTCTTCGGCGACAACCCGCCTCGTGCCTTGTCGGACTAGACCCCCTCGCAGAGCAGCAGGCTCCTGCGCTTGACACGAGAGGGGGCGTACCGATACCCTTTGGGTGCGGGGGTGGTCGGATGTCAAAACTCCTTGTTGTCTCGAACAGATTGCCGATCAGTGTGTCGCGTCAGCGGGGCGAGTATGTCTTCTCGCCGAGCGCGGGCGGGCTTGCGACCGGTCTGGCCTCGGTGGCTGAGTCGCTCGACATGCACTGGATCGGCTGGCCCGGCATGCCGAGCAACCGGCTTTCGGAAACCGAACGCGAGGAGATGCGCGCCCTGTTGGGCAAGGACAAGCTCCATCCGGTGTTCCTGACGCGGCGCGAGATTGAGCAGTACTACTACGGCTTCGCCAACAAGACGATCTGGCCGCTGTTCCACTATTTCGCCCTGTACGCCCTCTACAAGGAGTTCCACTGGAAGGCGTACGTGAAGGTCAACCGGCTCTTCTGCGACGCTATCATGGAGCACGCGGAGCCCGGCGACCAGATCTGGGTTCACGACTACCAGTTGCTGCTGCTGCCCGAGATGCTGCGCCAGCGGCTGCCGCAGGCGAGCATCGGCTTCTTCCTGCACATCCCGTTCCCGTCGTCGGAGGTGTTCCGCACGCTGCCGTGGCGGAGCGAGATCCTCAACGGCATGCTGGGCGCCGACGTGGTCGGGTTCCACACGTACGACTACGTGCGCCACTTCCTGAGCAGCGCCGCGCGCATCGAGGGCGTCGAGCACTCGCTCGGCCGGCTGATCGCCCACGACCGCCTGGTCAGCGCCGACGCCTTCCCGATGGGCATCGACTATGAGCGGTACGCCGCGGCGGCCGAGGCGCCGGACGTCCAGCGCGAAGTGGCTCGAATCCGCGAGAAGGTAGGTCATCCTAAGATCATCCTGTCGATCGACCGACTGGACTATACGAAGGGCATCATCGAGCGGGTCGAGGCGTTCGACCTGTTCCTGTCGGAGAACCCGGAGTACAAGGAGCAGGTTTCGATGATCCTGCTCACGGTGCCGTCGCGGAGCGACATCGACCGCTACCGCGAGCTGCGGCGCCGGCTCGAGGCGCTCGTGGGCCGGATCAACGGCGAGCACGGCACGATCGGCTGGTCGCCGATTTGGTACCTGTACCGCTGGGTGCCGTTCGAGCACCTCGTCGCCCTCTACAGCGTGGCCGACGTCGCGCTCGTGACGCCGCTGCGCGATGGGATGAACCTGATCGCCAAGGAGTTCATTGCGGCCAAGGCGGGGGCGACGGGCGTGCTCGTGCTGAGCGAGATGGCCGGCGCAGCCAGCGAGCTGGGCGAGGCGATCGCCGTGAACCCGAACAACAAGCGCGAGCTCGTCGAGGCGATTCAGCACGCGCTCGAGATGCCGGCCGACGAGCAGATTCAGCGCAACAAGCGGATGCAGGACCGGCTGTCGCGCTACACCGTGCAGCGTTGGGCGCGCGATTTTCTCGACGCGCTTGGCCGCACCAAGCGCGAGCAGGAGAAGCTCGTTGTCAAGAACCTGAGCCCGGACGCCGCGGCCAGCCTTGTCGCCGAGTTCCGCGAGAGCACGAAGCGGCTGCTGTTCCTCGACTACGATGGCACGCTCGTCCGGTTCTTCAAGAAGGCCGAGGACGCCGTGCCCGACCCGCAGTTGCTCGAGCTTCTGCGCGATCTGGCGCGCAGCCCGGACAACACCGTCGTGCTGGTGAGCGGACGGGATCGGAACACGCTCGACACCTGGTTCGCCGACGTAGCGGTCTCACTCGTGGCCGAGCACGGCGGGTGGATCCGCGAGGCGGGCAAGCCGTGGGAGGCGACAGTCGGCACGGACTCCGAGTGGAAGGGGACGATCCGGCCCATTCTCGACCTGTACGCGGATCGAACGCCGGGCTCGTCCGTCGAGGAGAAGGATTTTGCGCTTGTCTGGCACGTGCGTGGCGCCGATGCAGAACTGGCGGGCCTGCGCCGGAGCGAGCTGCGCGACGCCGTGCAGGACATGACGGCGAACCTCGACGTCGGCGTGTTCGAGGGCGACAAGATACTCGAGATCAAGCGGACGGGCGTCGACAAAGGACGGGCCGTCGCTCGGTGGTTTCAACACGGCACATGGGATTTCGTCCTCGCGATCGGCGATGATTACACGGACGAAGACATGTTCGGCGCCCTGCCGCCCGAGGCGTATTCGATCAAAGTCGGCCGCGGGATTACGAAGGCGCGATTCAGTATTCGCAGTGTTTTCGAATCGAGAGACCTCCTCGCACGTCTGACCAGGAGTTAGCATGCTGCACCTTGAGGACTTCCGCCACATCGTGCCGGACGCCACGCTCGCCGAGATCTACGCGCGAGCGCGGGGCCTGTACGGCAAGCACGTCGTCCACGTCAATTCGACCTACACCGGGGGCGGCGTCGCCGCCATTCTCGAGTCGCTCGTGCCGCTCATGAACGACGTCGGGATCGACGCCGGCTGGCGCATTCTGCACGGGACAATGGACTTCTTCGAGCTGACGAAGGAGTTCCACAACGCGCTGCAGGGCAAGAAGCTCAAGCTCACCCCGTCGAAGAAGAAGCTCTACCTCGAGGTGAACGAGAACTTCGGCCGGTTCACGCATCTCGACCACGACTGCATCATCGTGCATGATCCCCAGCCGCTGCCTTTGATCAGCGTCTACACGAAGCGCCAGCCCTGGATCTGGCGCTGCCACATCGACCTGTCCGATCCGCAGCCGGACCTGTGGGAGTATCTCAAGGACTTCCTGATTAAGTACGACCAGGTCATCGTGTCCGACGAGAGCTACTTCAAGCCCGACCTGCCCGTCGAGCAACGGCTCATGCGGCCGGCCATCAACCCGCTCACCGAGAAGAATCGGGAGCTGCCCGAGTCGACGATGGCCGCGGTCCTCGATGAGTTCAACGTGCCGAGAGATAAGCCGCTGGTGACGCAGGTCTCGCGCCTCGATCCGTGGAAAGACCCCGAGGGCCTGCTCGACGTGTTCACGCTCGTCAAGAAGGAGATCGATTGCCGGCTGGTCTTCTGCTACAACGTCGCCTCCGACGACCCGGAAGCGCTCAGGATGTACGACCGCGTGTTCAAGAAGGCGCGGCGGGTGGCCAAAGAGGACGAGGTGCTTTTCATCGTTGGTAACAAGGACACGCTCGTCAATGCGCTGCAGAAGGTCTCCGACGTCATCGTGCAGAAGTCCACGCGCGAGGGCTTCTGCCTTGCCGTCACCGAGGCGCTCTGGAAGGGGAGGCCGGTCGTGGCCTCACGCGTCGGCGGTATCCCGAGCCAGATCCAGGACGGCGAGACAGGCTTCTTGATCGAGCGGAACGACACCGAAGGGTTTGCCAACAGGATCGTCCGCCTCCTCGCGCACCCGGAAGAGGGCAAAGCCATCGGCGAACGCGCTCGCGAGTCGGCCCGCGAGAAGTTCTTGATCCCCAGGCTGCTCTCCGACTACCTCGACATGCTCAACGCGATGATCGGCAACCACGTCGCCTGATCGGTCCGCGCGGCGTCGAGGCAGCTCCCCACGATCCATTCCTGACGAGGGAGACGGTCTTCGCGCGTCTAGCCGAGGGCAACGTCGAGGACCATCATGACGGCGAAACCGATCATGCCGCCGGCGGTCGCGATGTCTGTGTTGCCGCCCCGCTGGGCTTCGGGGATCACCTCCTCGATGACGACGAAGATCATGGCGCCGGCGGCAAAGGCGAGCGCGTAGGGGAGGATCGGCTGTGCCACTAGCACGACGGCCGCGCCGATGACGCCCGCGACCGGCTCGACGATGCCCGAGAGCTGGCCGTACCAGAACGCTTTGGACCGCGACATGCCCTCGCGCCGAAGCGGCATCGAGACCGCCATCCCTTCCGGGAAGTTCTGGATGCCGATCCCGAGTGCCAGGGCAACCGCCGCGGCCAGCGTGGCCGACGGAAAGCCGGCCGCCACCGCGCCAAACGCCACGCCGACTGCGAGCCCCTCGGGGATGTTGTGGAGCGTGATCGCCAGAACGAGCAGCGTCGTGCGCTTCCACCTCGTCGAGATCCCCTCCGCCTCCTCGATCGGGGCATGCAGGTGGAGGTGGGGCAGAATCCTGTCGATGATCCGCAGAAAGACACCGCCAGCCAGAAACCCGATCACGGCCGGGAACCACGCTGGCAGCGCCTTGCCCGCGGACATCTCGATCGACGGGATGAGCAGCGACCAGCAACTCGCGGCGATCATCACGCCGGCCGCGAACGCCAGCATGCCGTCGAGCAGCTTGCGGCTCATCCGCTTCGTGGTGAACACGGCAGCGGCGCCCAACGCGGTGACCAACCACGTGAAACACGTCGCCACGAGTGCCTGCACGACGGGCGAAAGGCTCTTGAACCAGTCGATCATGACGTGCTCCTCGCTTCGTCCGACGCGCCGCTGCCCAACACCTGCTCGATGATCCGGCCATGCGTCTTGAACGCGATGGGCGGCAGCGCGTCAAGGCCGAAGTAGCCGACGTCGCACGCGTCATCGCCTGCCGTGAGCTCGCCACCGAGCACGTGACCGGCGAACACGATGAGCAGGCAGACGTAGCGCGGGTCGTCAAACACGCTCACGACGTCGATGATCTCGTCGAGTTCCACGTCACAGCCGGTCTCCTCCTTCGTTTCGCGGATCGCGCACTCGCGCACCGTCTCGTCGACTTCGATGAAGCCGGCCGGCAGCGACCAGTCCCCCTTCCTGGGCTCAATGGCGCGCTGTACGAGGAGGATTCTCTCGTCTTGCACGATGGCGACGGCCGCAGCCGGCACCGGATTGACGTAGCTGATCGCATTGCACGCGGTGCAGACGGCGCGCGGCCGCCCGTCGAGGTCGCGCATCACGAGCTCGCCGCCGCAGCCGCTGCAGTGTTTCGGGCCTGACTTCATTCTGTCGCCTCGACGAGTGCGTCCACCGTTTCCCTCGTGACACCTCGAATCGCCAACGTCTTGTCGCGCGACGTCGTGCCGGCCACAAGCTCGATGTTCGATTTCGGAATGCCGAGCGCCTTCGCGAGCAGCTCGACGATCGCCTTGTTCGCCTTGCCCTTGTCGGGCGGCGCGGTCACCGCGACCTTGAGCGCGCCGCCGTGCTCGCCGACGATCGCGTCCCGCGACGCCTTCGGCTGCGCACGCACCTTCACGATAACCGCGCCGTTCTTGATCTGGACGTCCAGCATGGGAAATGCATTCGTGACAGTGTAATCTGGAAAAGGTGCTCCGTGCCGGAGAAAGAGGGAATCCTGGTTTCGCACGCACCGCAGTCGCGCGTCCCGAGCCCCCGCAGGGGGCGGTCTGTTGTAGCCACGGGCGTCAGCCCGTGGAAAGCGAGGAGGACAAAAACCCAAGTCCCCGCAGGGGGCGACATGTGGCGATGAGGCAATCCAGATGCCGCCCCCTGCGGGGACTCTGACGTACAGGCGCGATTCCTGTCCCACGGGCTTACGCCCGAGGCTACTCCATGTCGCCCGCTGCGCGGGCTCGCTTCATACTGGAGGCCGTACTTGGAGCAACGATCGGCGTCCTCTCGCATCTGCACACTCTGAGCGTAAGTTGAAGGCTGGTGCGAAAGCACTGCTATCTTTCCTCGAATATTGCAGAGCCGATGCGGACCATTGTCGCACCTTCCTCGACGGCGACCTCGTAGTCCTGCGTCATCCCCATCGACAGGTGCGGGAGCTCGACGCCACCCTCTTGGCGCATGCGGTCGCGCAGCTCGCGCAGCGTCCGGAAGACGGGGCGGACCTCTTCGGCATCGTCGACGAACGGTTCCATCGTCATCAGGCCGCCGAGGTCGACGTTCGGCATGCGGCTGATCGCGTCGGCCAGCTCGTGTGCCTCGTCGGGCGCGGCGCCGAACTTCGACTCTTCGCCCGCGACGTTCACCTCGATCAGCACGGGCACGATCTGCTGCGCGCTCGCGGCGCGCTTCTCGATCTCCTCGGCGAGGCGTAGCGAATCGACCGAGTGGATCATGTCGAACAGCTCGATGGCGAGCTTGACCTTGTTGCGCTGGAGATGGCCGATGAGGTGCCACGTGACCGTGTGCGGCAGCGCGGCGATCTTCGGGGTTGCCTCCTGCACGCGGTTCTCGGCCACGATCGGCACGCCCCAGTCGAGCGCGGCGCGGATCTCGTCGAGCGAACGGTTCTTGGTGACGCACACGAGCGTTACGTCGTCCGGCGAGCGACCGGATCGCTCTGCCGCCGCAGCAACGCGGTCGCGCACCTCGTCGAGATTTCGCGCGATGTACTCGTACACGCGTCGGCGCCCGGGTGTCGTCAGCTCTTGGTCCGGATGATAGCCGACACCATCCGGCCCGTGAAGCCCTTTTCAGCCCGGTACGAGTAGAAGTGCTCGAGGTTGCAGCGCGTGCAGAGACTTGGTTGAACAATGGTGGCGACGCCGGCGTCGCGGAGCTGCCGGACGTTCTCCTCCCATAGCGATTGCGGGTAGCAGCCATCGCCGATCGACGGGCCGATCACGGCGACGGTTGTTGCCGGCTGCGCGCGGAGATTGGCGAAGAACGCTTCGGCAACCTGCGACGCGATCCGCTTCCGGGTCCCGATCTTGCCGGCGTGCAGGATGCCGACCGCTCCGGCCGTCGCGTCGGCCAGGAAGATCGGCAGGCAGTCGGCCGTCAGCACGACGAGGGCGACGCCGTGCTGCTGCGTAAGCAACGCATCGGTGCCGCCGAACCGGTACAGCTCGCCGGGCGGCGGCGCATTGTCGGCCGTGATGATCTCGCAGCGGTCTTCGTGCGTCTGGCGCCCGGCGGCGAAGCCTGCGGTAGTGACGTCGAGCGCGCGGGCGATCCAATCGCCGACCTTCCCGTGGACGCGCGCTGCGCGTGATAGGTTCGCCACCGGCTCGTCCCACTCGGTCAGGATCTTGCCGAGGAAACCATCGCCGCTCTCTCGCAGCGTCGTCAGTGCGTGCACGCCGGGCAGCTTGTCGAGCGCAGGGTAGGTGAGGTAGCGGACGCCGTCGAGCTCCTCGAGCGCGGCGTCGCCTCGTGCGAGCACAGCCTCAAGCGGCTCGTGGCTCATGGGCCGGCCTCCTTGGCCGCCTCGGCGGCTGCTTCGAGCGTTCGGTCGATGAGCTCGTCGGTGTGTGCGAGCGAGACGAACATCGCCTCGTACGGCGACGGCGCCACGTACACGCCACGCTCGAGCAAGCCGTGGAACCAGCGCGCGTAGCGCTCGGCGTCGGTCGTCATCGCGGTTCGCGCATCGACCACGTCGCGCGTCGTGAAGAAGCACGACATCATCGAGCCGACGCGGTGACACTGCGCAGCAATGCCGCGGGCACCGAAGATCGCTGTGAGCCCGTCGCCGAGCCGCGCGCCGAGCTCGTCAAGCCGCTCGTAGGCGCCCGGCTCGCGCAGGATGCTGAGCGTCTCGATGCCGGCGGTGACGGCGAGCGGGTTGCCCGACAGCGTGCCGGCCTGGTAGACGCTCCCGGTCGGCGCGAGCGCGTCCATGATCGCGGCCGGGCCGCCGAACGCGCCGATCGGCAAACCGCCGCCGATCACTTTGCCGAGACACGTCAGATCGGGCGTCACCCCGTAGCGCGTCTGCGCCCCGCCGTACGCGACGCGGAAGCCCGTGATCACCTCGTCG
This sequence comes from uncultured Verrucomicrobiota bacterium, assembly GCA_964449605.1. GTDB lineage: Bacteria > Auribacterota > JABMQX01 > JAFGEW01 > JAFGEW01 > CAYUZG01. The sequence continues at coordinate 14,459 of CAYUZG010000036.1, forward strand.
AAGATCAGCAGCGCGCCGGCCCGTGTGCAGGCGGCACGGCACGCGTCGAGGAAACCCGGGTTAGGGGGGATGACGCCGATGTTGCCGCAGACCGGCTCGACGATGACGCACGCGATCCGGT
>CAYUZG010000037.1:0-14393 GCA_964449605.1 uncultured Verrucomicrobiota bacterium
GCGTGCAAGGCGCTGCGCGAGGAGGGGTACGAGATCGTCCTGGTCAACTCGAACCCGGCCACGATCATGACCGACCCCGGCATGGCCGACCGTACGTACGTCGAGCCGCTGAACGTCGAGAGCGTGGCCAAGATCATCGAGAAGGAGCGGCCCGACGCGCTCTTGCCGAACCTCGGCGGCCAGACGGGCCTCAACCTCGCCGCGAGCCTCTACCGCGAGGGCGTCTTGGGGAAGTACGGCGTCGAGATCATCGGCGTCAAAGAGGACGCCATCGAGCGCGGCGAGGACCGCATCGCGTTCAAGGAGACGATGGCCGCGCTCGGAATCCCCGTGCCTCGGTCGGAGCCGTGCCATTCGGTCGAGGAGGCCGAAGCGATCGCCGAGCGGCTCGGCTACCCCGTCGTGCTGCGGCCCGCGTACACGCTCGGCGGCACGGGCGGCGGGCTGGTCTACAACGTCGAGGAGCTGCGCGCCGTGGCCGCGCGCGGCCTGGCGGCGAGCCTCATCCACCAGGTCCTCGTCGAGGAATCGGTCCTGGGCTGGGAGGAGCTCGAGCTCGAGGTCGTCCGCGACACGAAGGACCAGAAGATCACCGTCTGTTTCATCGAGAATATCGACGCGATGGGCGTGCACACGGGCGACAGCTTCTGCTGCGCACCGATGCTCACCGTGCCCGTCGAGCTCCAGCAGCGGATGCAGGAACTGTCGTACCGGATCGTCGACGCGATCGGCGTCTCGGGCGGCACGAATATCCAGTTCGCCCACAACCTTGACGATGATCGTCTCGTGGCGATCGAGATCAACCCGCGCACGTCGCGCTCGTCGGCGCTCGCGTCGAAGGCGACCGGCTTCCCGATCGCGCGGATCTCGACGAAGCTGGCGGCGGGCTTGACGCTCGACGAGATTCCCTACTGGCGCGCCGGCACGCTGGACAAGTACGAGCCGAGCGGTGACTACGTCGTCGTGAAGTTCGCGCGGTGGGCCTTCGAGAAGTTCGCCAAGGCCCGCGACCTGCTCGGCACGCAGATGAAGGCGGTCGGCGAGGTGATGAGCATCGGCGCGACGTTCCGCGAAGCGTTCCAGAAGTCGATCCGGTCGCTCGAGATCGGCCGCTACGGGCTCGGCGTGCCGCATCGCTACGGCCGGCTCTCGGTGCAGCAGCTCAAAGAAGCGCTCGCCATGCCGTCGAGCAACCGCGTGTTCCTCATGTACGAGGCGCTGCGCAAGGGCGTCAGCGTCGAGGAGCTCCACAAGCTCACGTACATCGGACGGTGGTTCATCAGCGAGATGAAGGCGCTCGTCGAGCTCGAGGAGCAACTGATCCAGCACCCGTGGGACGCGCTGCCGGACGCGATGCTCACCGAAGCCAAGGAGATGAGCTTCTCGGACCGGTACCTTGCCGGCCTGTTCCAGGTGCCCGAGAAGACCGTGCGCGAGCGGCGCCTGGCGCTCGGCAAGCGGGCGCGGTTCCGGGCGGTGCCTGTCAGCGGCGTCGAGAACGCGGCCTACTACTACTCGACCTATGCCGACGTCGAGGACACCGTGCCCGTCACGGACAAGCGCAAAGTGATGATCCTCGGCGGCGGCCCGAACCGGATCGGCCAGGGGATCGAGTTCGACTACACGTGCGTGCACGCCGCGTTCGCCCTGCGCGACGAGGGGTACGAGTCGATCATGATCAACTGCAACCCCGAGACGGTTTCGACCGACTACGACACGTCGGACAAGCTGTACTTCGAGCCGCTCACCGTCGAGGACGTGCTCGCCATCCACGACAAGGAGCGGCCCGTGGGAACCATCGTGCAGTTCGGCGGGCAGACGCCGCTCAACATCGCCCAGGAGCTCAAAGACAGCGGCGTGACCATCCTCGGCACGTCGCCCGAGAGCATCCGGCTCGCCGAGGACCGCGAGTACTTCCGCGAGCGCATGATAGCGCTCGGCATCCCGCAGCCCGAGAGCGGCACCGCGCGCTCGCTCGACGAGGCGCTCGCCATCGCCGAGCGGATCGGCTACCCACTCATGGTGCGGCCGTCGTTCGTGCTCGGCGGCCGGGGCATGGAGATCGTCTACGACGAGGAGATGCTGTGCAAGTACGCTCGCGAGGCGATCGAGATCAGTCCCGAGTACCCGATGCTCGTCGACAGGTTCCTCGAGCACGCAATCGAGGCCGAGGTGGACGCGGTCTCCGACGGCGACGAGACGTTCGTCGCCGCGGTCATGGAGCACATCGAGCTCGCCGGCGTCCACTCGGGCGACTCGGCCTGCGCGATCCCGACGCGGAGCATCGCACCCGAGCACCTGGCGACGATCGAGGGCTACACGGCCCGCATCGCCGAGGAGCTCGGCGTCGTCGGCATCATGAACATCCAGTACGCGATTTGCGACGACACGGTCTACATCCTCGAGGCGAACCCGCGCGCGTCGCGCACCGTGCCGCTCGTCTCGAAGGTGACCGGCATCCCGCTCGCGCGCGTCGCGACGCTGCTGATGCTCGGCAGGAAGATCAAAGACATCCCGGAGCTCACGAAGCGCACGCTGCCCTACGTCGGCGTCAAGGAAGCGGTGTTCCCGTTCAACATGTTCCCCGAAGTCGATCCCTTGCTCGGCCCCGAGATGCGCGCCACCGGCGAGGTGATGGGCATCGCTGATACGTTCGGCCTCGCCTACTTCAAGGCGCAGGAGGCGGCGGGCGGCGCGTTGCCCGTCGAGGGCACCGTGTTGCTCACTGTCGCAAACAAGGACAAGGGCGAGCTCGCGCCGATCGCGACGCGCCTCCACGCGCTCGGCTTCGCGATCCTGGCGACGGAGGGAACGCACCGGTTCCTCGACGAGCACGGCATCCCGAGCCTCCACATCAAGAAGCTGCACGAAGGCCGCCCCAACATCGCTGACGCGATCACAAACGGCGAGATCGGGCTCATCATCAACACGCCGGCCGGGCGCGAGAGCAAGTACGACGACAGCTACATCCGCATCAGGGCCATCCAGCACAAGGTGCCCTACGTGACGACGCTGGCCGCCGCGCTCGCGAGCGTCGAGGGGATCGAGGCGATCCGCGCCGGACGGGTGGCGCCGCGGTCGCTGCAGGAGTATCATGAGCTTGCCAAGGCGGCTCAGGCTGCGAACCCGCAGGCCCGGTGAGCCGTTCGAACTACATCGAGCACGTCGGTCGAGACAAACAGCACGATGACACCGAACCCCGCTCAGCCGTTGATCGACCTGGAACCGACGAAGCCGTTTTTCATCGGCATCGACTCGGACGGGTGCGCGTTCGACACGATGGAGATCAAGCACAAGGAGTGCTTCATCCCGAACATCATCAAGCACTTCGGCCTGCAAGCGGTATCGAGGTACGCGCGTGAGGCGGCCGAATTCGTCAACCTCTACTCGAAGTGGCGCGGCATCAACCGGTTCCCGGCAATCGAGATGGTCCTCGACCTGCTCGAGCAGCGACGCGACGTCACCGAACGCAAGGTGACGATCCCGCGTATGCCCGCGATGCGCGAGTGGATCGCCCACGAGCCGCGCCCCGGCAACCCGGCGCTCGAAACGGCGATCGCTGCCGCCGACGGCGACGCACAGGCCGAGCTCGAGCACGTGCTCGCCTGGAGCCGCGCGGTCAACGCGACGGTGGCCGACATCGTGCACGACGTGCCGCCGTTCCCGTACGTGCGCGAGTGCCTCGAGAAGGCGGTGGCGCACGCGGACATGATCGTCGTGTCGGCCACGCCGGGCGAGGCGCTCGTGCGCGAGTGGCACGAGCACGACCTGGCCACCTACGTCGCCGCGATCGCCGGGCAGGAGATGGGCAAGAAGGCCGACCACCTGCGGCTGGCCGCGAACGGCAAGTACCCGGCCGACAAGATCCTGATGATCGGCGACGCGCCGGGCGACATGAAGGCGGCCCGCGCGAACGACGCGTTCTTCTACCCGGTCAACCCGGGCCGCGAAGCGGCGTCGTGGAAACGCCTGCACGACGAGGCGCTCGACCGATTCTTCGACGGCACGTACAAGGGCGAGTACGAGGGCGCGCTTGTCGACGAGTTCTTGGCCGGACTGCCCGACACGCCGCCGTGGGATAAGACTCCCCGGTAGCACAAGGTTCCGGGAACACCCGCGAGAAGCTCCGGCAACGAATAGCCTTCTGAAGCCCGCGCAGCGGGCGACATCTTGTAGCCACGGTCGTCAGACCGTGGAGAAGTCGGGCAATGGGAGGAGAAACCCCCGCAGGGGGTGACATATGATTCCGCATCTTGACGAACTGATGTCACCCCCTGCGGGGGTTCGTGAGCCGCGCGCGCACGTGGTCCACGGGTTGACACCCGTGGCTATAGCATGTCGCCCGCTGCGCGGGCTATCACCCACCTCACAACCAAGTAATGGGCCGCTGGAGCTGGCGCCGCCATCATCATGAAGATCATCGCCGACGAGAATATCCCGTTCGCACGCGAGGCGTTCGACACGCTCGGGGAGGTGACGCTCGCCGCCGGCCGAGCGCTGTCGGCCGAGCACGTGGCCGGCACGGACCTGCTGTTCGTCCGGTCGATCACCCAGGTCAACGCGGCGCTTCTCGACGGGTCGCACGTGCGCTTCGTCGGGAGCGCGACGGCCGGGACTGACCACGTCGACGCCGAGTACCTCGACCGGCGCGGCATCGGCTTCGCCGCCGCACCGGGATGCAACGCGAACTCGGTTGGCGAATACATGGCGGCCGCGTGGCTGGCGCTCGCCGCGCGGAAGAGCATCCGGCTCGAAGGCCGGACGCTCGGCATCGTCGGCGCCGGTCACACCGGGTCGGCCGCCGAGCGGAAGGCGCGTGCGCTCGGCATGGTGCCGGTGCTCAACGACCCGCCGCTTGCGCGCGAGACGGGCGACGCGAAATACCGACCGCTCGACGAGATTTTTGAGTGCGACATCGTCACGTGCCACACGCCGCTCACGTACGACGGCCCGGACCCGACGTACCACCTGGCCGGCGCGGGTTTCTTCGGGCGCATCAAGGGCGGCTCGTGGTTCTGCAACGCCGGCCGGGGCGAGGTGGTCGATTCGGCCGCCCTGCATGAGGCCATCGACGGCGGCCGACTCGGCGGCGTGGTCCTCGACGTGTGGGATGGGGAACCGGCCATAGACGGCGAGCTGTTGAAGAAGGTGGACGTCGGCACGCCGCACATCGCAGGATACTCGTACGACGGGAAGGTCAACGGCACGACGATGGTCTACGAGGCTGCATGCCGCTTCCTCGGCATCGAACCACAATGGAACCCAGAGGACGCGATGCCCACACCCGAGATGCCGGAAGTGCACCTGGACGCGACGGGCCGTGAGGATGAGGCCGTGCTGCACGAGCTTGTCGCGCGCGTCTACCCGATCGAGCGCGACGACGAAACGCTGCGCGCAACGGCCGATCTCGCCGCCAACGAGCGGGGCCGCACGTTCGACCGCTTGCGCAAGGAGTATCCTCGACGCCGCGAGTTCGGCCACACGCGTGTGCGGCTCGACGGCGCGTCGGACTCGCTCCGCGCCAAGGCACACGCGCTCGGGTTCGTGGTCGAATAGAGAACCGAAACCAACACACCGCACGGTGTCATCATGCAGTATTTCGCCGAAGGCTCTCCGACAACCGTCATAAGCGACACGCAAGCCGCCGAGCTCCTTGGGCGGATGCTCGACGAGCTCGGCCCGCTTCGCCGCGTCCTCATCCTACCGCCCGACCTCACGCGCCTGCACTCGTGGGCGGGCGAGATCACGGTGATGCTCTACAAGCGGCTTAAGGCAAGCGCGCACGTCGAGATCCTGCCGACGCTCGGCACGCACGAGCCGATGACGACCGACGAGCTCGGCACCATGTTCCCGGGCCTGCCGCCCGAGGTCTTCCGTCCACACAACTGGCGCAGGGATCTCGTCCGCTTGGGTGAAGTTCCCGGCGAATTCGTCCACGAGGTGTCCGAGGGGAAGCTCGACTACTCAATCGCCTGCGAGGTGAACAAGCTCGTCGTCGAAGGCGAGTGGGACCGGATCATCTCGGTCGGCCAGCTCGTGCCGCACGAGGTGAGCGGCATCGCCAACTACAACAAGAACGTTTTCATCGGCGCCGGCGGCGCGGACGCGATCAACAAGACGCACTTCCTCGGCGCCGTCTACGGCATGGAGCGCATGATGGGCCGGGCCGATACGCCCGTGCGCAAGGTGCTCGACTACATGACGGCGAACTTCGCCCAGGACCTGCCGCTCTCATACATCTTGACCGTGCGCGCGCTCGACGAGTCGGGCGCGCTCGTGACGCGCGGCCTCTACGCAGGCGACGACGACGCGTGCTTCTTGCAGGGCGCCGAGCTGTGCCGCCGGGTCAACGTCGACCTGCTCGACGAGCCCATCGAGAAGGCCGTCGTCTACCTCGATCCGGCCGAGTTCAAGTCGACGTGGCTCGGCAACAAGGCCATCTACCGGACCCGGACGGCAATGGCCGACGGCGGCGAGCTCGTGATCCTCGCGCCGGGCGTGAAGCGGTTCGGCGAGGACGCCGAGGTCGACCGCCTCATCCGCGCCTACGGCTACCGCGGCACGCCGGCCACGCTGCACGCGGTGGAGAAGCACGCCGACCTCGCCGCCAACCTCTCGGCGGCCGCGCACCTGATCCACGGCTCGTCCGAAGGCCGTTTCGCGATCACCTACTGCCCCGGCCAGCTCACGCGCAACGAGGTCGAGGGCGTCGGCTTCCGGCACGCGGACCTCGACGAGATGATGCGCACGTACGATCCCGCGAAGCTTGCCGACGGCACGAACACCTTGCCGACCGGCGAGCGGATATTCTACATATCCAACCCCGGCCTCGGGCTCTGGGCGTTGAGATCCCAATTCGAGGAGTAGTTGCGGAATGCCAAAGAACGTCGTTGTGGCGCAATCGGGCGGGCCGTCGCCCGTGATCAACAGTACGCTGCGCGGCATCATCGACGCGTGCCGCGCGTACCCCGACACGTTCGGCACGATCTACGGCGGATGGCACGGGATCGAGGGCGTGCTGCGCGAGGAGCTGCTCGACCTGAGCGCGCAGGACGAGGAAGAGGTCCGTTTGCTGAGCGTCACCCCCGCCGCCGGCGCGATCGGCACCTGCCGCTACAAGCTGCGGGAGAAGAACCGCGAGGACTTCGAGCGCGTCATCGACGTGTTCCGAGCGCACGACGTGGGCTTCTTCTTCTACATCGGCGGCAACGACTCGATGGACACGGCGAACAAGGTGAGCCTTTTCGGGCACGAGCACGGCCTGGATCTCGTCGCCGTCGGCGGCCCGAAGACGATCGACAACGACGTCGGGGATGCCGAGTTCAAGCTCATCGACCACACACCCGGCTACGGCTCGACGGCTCGCTACTTCGCGCAGTACATCCGCAATATCAACGAGGAAAACCGCGGCTCGTGCCCGGCCGACCCGGTGATCGTTATCCAGGCGATGGGCCGCAAGATCGGTTTCATCCCGGCGGCGGCCCGGCTCGCCGATCCCGAGCGCGAGATGCCGCTCCAGATCTACATGGCCGAATCCACGCTCACGCTCGAGCAGCTCGGCGACAACGTCGTCGACTGCCTCAAGCAGCACGGCCGCTGCATTGTCGTCGTGAGCGAGGGCTTCGACGTCGGCACGCTCGGCGAAGTGAAGGACAGCTTCGGCCACACCTCGTTCGGCTCGTCGCAGCAGTCGGTCGCACAGGTCGTGACAAACTACCTCAACTCGCTCACGCTGCCGGTGCCCGGCGCCGCGCGGTTCCAGATCCCTGGCACCGACCAACGCGACGCGATCATCTACGCCTCAACCGTGGACCTCGACGAGGCGTACGAGGTCGGCCGGCAATGCGCCCAAATCGCCAAAGATGACGGCACCGGCTACATGGGCACCATCCTGCGCGAACCAGGCCCGACGTACACGGTCCGCTACGATAAGGTGCCGCTCGACGTCGTCGCCAATTCCGAGCGCACGTTCCCCGCGCACTGGATCGCCCCGAGCCGCATCGACGTCACCGACGAGTTCGTCGCCTATGCCAAGCCGCTCATCGGCACCGAGTGGCCGGCAATCCCGCTCGTCGACGGCCTCCAGCGCTTTGCGCGTCTCGAGTCCCTCTTCGCCGAGAAGACACTCGACACATACATACCTCAAGGAAAGAGATAGATGTCACCGGGAGCGCTGAATGCTCCACAGAGTGTCCTTGGCGAGAGGCGAGTTGATCAGAGATTCCCTGGATGAAGCCACCACCTTCCAAGCTTTCCCTGAAGAAACAGGCAGAATCGATCCCGCTCGACTGGTTACTGAGTGGAGACCCTTTCGTCAGATATCGAACTCTAGTCGACCTTTTGGACAAGGACAGGGAAGACAAGGAAGTCCTGGCTGCTCACACACTCGTGGCCAAGCACAAGCTGGTTAAACAGCTTCTTGCAAAGCAGAATGAAGACGGCTACTGGGGAACGCCTGAGGATATCTTTAAGTGGTGGCCCAAGACAGATACGACCTTCTGGTTGTTGGGCGTCTTGGCTGGCTTTGGCTTTAGAAAGGAAAATAAGAAGATAGCGCGTGCCGCTGAGTATGTGTTCAGCACTCAGCATCCGAGTGGTGGTTTTGGCTGCGGACCCCCTCTCAAGCCATATGATTGCTTCACTGGTATCTTGGCCGAAGCACTCGCGCGATTAGGCTATGCCGACGACGCGCGCCTACAGAACGCTTATGATTGGCTTCTGCAGAGACAGCGGGGAGATGGCGGGTTCTGGTGCAAGAACACCGGACAACCGGGAGGACCGAGGGAGTCGGAACCAAGCTGTGCGTTCGGCTCTCTATGTGTGTTAGGCGCTTTCGCCGTGCATCCTGCCTTTAGGAGGAAAGCGATCACGACAAAGACCGGAGAGTTTCTGCTTGAGTGTTGGCAGAACCGAACACGTGTGAAATACGCTGGCCATGATTCCCAAATCGGTACAGGCTGGGACAGACTGAAATATCCGTTTACTGATTACAGAATCCTGAAATACCTGGATGTTCTTACCCAATTCCGGTTTGCCAGACATGACCCGCGAATGCGCGAGATGCTGGACGTACTCATGTCGAAGCGGGATGCGGATGGGCGGTTTCGCGCCGAGTCAATCCACAAGACCTGGTCTGATTTCGACTTCGGACAGAAGGAGTCTCCAAGCCGTTGGATCACCGTCATCGCATACCGCATTATGAAGAGATGCTGCTTATAGATGAGAATGGAAAGCGAGGGAGAGATGTCGAAGGCTGATATCGGGCTCATCGGGCTCGCTGTGATGGGCGAGAACCTGATCCTGAACATGGAAAGTAAGGGGTTCACGGTCGCGTGCTTCAACCGGACCGTCGAGAAGGTCGACCGGTTCGTCGAGGGCCGCGCGAAGGGTAAGAGCATCATCGGCACGCACTCGATCAAGGAACTTGTCGGCGTGCTGAAGAAGCCGCGCAAGATCATGCTCATGGTCAAGGCGGGCGCGGCGGTCGATGCGTTTATCGACAAGCTCCTGCCCCACCTCGACGACGGCGACGTGATCATCGACGGCGGCAATTCGCGCTTTACGGACACGATCCGCCGCACCGAGCACGTCGAGAGCAAAGGCAAGCTCTACATCGGCACGGGCGTCTCGGGCGGCGAGGAAGGAGCCTTGACCGGGCCGTCGATCATGCCCGGCGGTTCGCCGCCGGCGTGGCCGCACGTGAAGCCCATCTTTCAGGCGATCGCCGCGAAGACCGACGACGGGGAGCCATGCTGCGACTGGGTCGGCGAGAACGGCGGCGGCCATTTCGTCAAGATGGTCCACAACGGCATCGAGTACGGCGACATGCAGATGATCTGCGAGACCTACCACCTGATGCGTGAGGGCCTCGGCATGTCGAACGAGGAGATGCACGCTGTCTTCGCCGAGTGGAACAAGGGCGAGCTTGACTCGTACTTGATCGAGATCACGCGCGACATCCTCGCCTACACCGACGAGAACGGCAACGCGGTCATCGACCTTATCCTCGACGCGGCCGGCCAGAAAGGCACGGGCAAGTGGACGGCGATCGAAGCGCTCGAGGTCGGCCAGCCGCTCACGCTTATCGGCGAGGCCGTCTTTGCGCGCTGCCTCTCGGCGCTCAAGGAGGAGCGCGTCGCCGCGTCGAAGCTGCTGAGCGGCCCACAAGCCGCGTTCGACGGCGATAAGAAAGCGTTCGTCGACGATTTGCGCCAGGCGCTCTACGCGTCGAAGATCGTCAGCTACGCGCAGGGCTACCAGCTCATGCGCGCCGCAGCCGTCGAGCACGGTTGGCACCTCAACTACGGCGGGATCGCGCTCATGTGGCGCGGCGGGTGCATCATCCGCTCGGTGTTCCTGGGCAAGATCAAGGCGGCGTTCGACCACAACCCCGAGCTCGTCAACCTGCTGCTCGACCCGTTCTTCAAGGACGCCGTCGAGAACGCGCAGCCGGCGTGGCGCCGCGTCGTGGCCAAGGCCGTCGAGCTCGGCATCCCCGTGCCCGCGCTCGGCACGGCGCTCACCTACTTCGACGGCTACCGGCACGACCGGCTGCCGGCCAACCTGCTCCAGGCCCAGCGCGACTACTTCGGCGCGCACACCTACGAGCGCGTCGACAAGCCGCGCGGCGAGTTCTTCCACACCAACTGGACCGGCCGCGGCGGCGAAACCTCGGCCTCGACGTACACGGTCTAGGCTGCGTATGCCGAGTGGCTTTCCCTCTGTGCATGCGATCTGTGACGCCGCTTGGCTTAATCGATGAGCCCGTGAGGGCGATTGGCAGTAGCCTCGGGCGTAAGCCCGTGGGACACGGCGTAACAGAGAAACCGAGCCCCGTTAGGGGCGATTGAGGTGAGCGTCTCGACGGATAGACCTCAATCGCCCCTAGCGGGGCTCTTCTTGTGTTGGTGTGTTTCCTCGACCACGGGCTGGCGCCCGAGGCTACTCCCAATCGCCCCTGACGGGGCTGACTCAACGAGAACCGCGCGCAAGAGCGATAAGGAATACGAGCTCGTTCGCGCACCCGGCAGCATGAACCAACAGGGAATGCCGGTCGCCTACTTGAGCACGACGTGAACGACCGAGTACGGCGGCGCTGAGACTGTGTGCGTATACAACCCGGTGATCGCCTTGTCCGATCTGGTGCCCTCGACCGCTCCCGGCTGCCTGAGCGTGTTGACCGTCAGCGGTGACGGCGCGCGAAGGATCGTCGTCCGGCTCATCGAGAGTTCTTTGGCCAGATCGCGCAGGTCGAACGACAGTTCGAGCCGCTGGGGCCGGGCGTTGACCACAAAGATGCAGAGCACCTCGCGCTTGGCGTCCCACGCGGCCTGGACGGCCATGTCCGATCCGTCCTCGAAGTTGTCGAACCGCTCGGCGCCCTCGAGCCGGAGTGGCCACGCCGCCGGTGAGCGCGAGAAGACCTCGAAGACACGGCCGGCAGCCGAGAGGTAGACGCCCTCCTTCGGACACTCGACCACGTTCTGGCCCCAGGTGTTGGCGAAGTTGTTGAAGTTCGAGAACACGAAGTCGCCCCCGAGCCGCTGGAAAAGCAGGAACGCCCTGGCCGTATTCATCGCGCTCCGCCAGCACATCTGCTGGGTCTTGCGTGTGCGGAAGCGTTGCCGATCGCCGGGGCCGAAGGCGCCCGACACGCCATCGGTCGGCGCGGGCCACTCGGTATTGCAGAGCTGGATGACCGTGCCGTGCTCGGCGTTGTAGGCGCGGATGATCTCGAGGTCACGCTCGAGCCAGCGCCCGCCGACGGCGCGGTCGCCCACCACATCGATGTGCTCGCCGGCGATCTCGAGCATCTCCTCGAGATGGCGCCAGTACGCGCCATAGCTGATGAGGACGAGCTTGATCGTCGGGTCGACGGCGCGCATCGCGCGCGCGTACTCAACGCAGCGCTGGGCATACTGGCGCGGCCCGTATTTGCGGTACGCCTCGTTGCCGAGCTCCCAATACGTGACGCCGAACGGCTCGGGGAATCCATCACGCTCGCGGAGCGCGCCGATCGGGTGCGACGCCGGCGCGTTGCAGTAGGCGACCCACTCGGCCGCGTCCTTGGCCGTCGCCGTCATGACGTTGACGCAGAGAAACGGCTCGGCCTCGACGAGCCGGCAGAACTGGATGAACTCGGCCGTGCCGACGTCGTTCTGGCACAGGCCGCCCCAGAACTCGCTCGGGCGCGCCGTGCGGCTCGACCTCGGGCCGATGCCGTCGCGCCAATCGTAGAACGACGCGAAGCAACCGCCCGGCCACCGCAGGATGCGCGCGTTGACGCGGCGCGCTGCCTCGACGAGCTCCTTGCGCCAGCCGTGCACGTTCGAGGCCGGCATCAGCGAGAAATCGTCGGCGGTCAGCACCGAATTCGGCGGGATCCAGAGACTGAACGTGGCGCGGCCCTGGAACTGCGGGTTGTCGAGCGTCACCGAAAACCGCTCGAACGCCGCCCCAATGTTCTTGATCGGCACCTTCACGATCGGCTTCGACCAGTTGCCCTCCGGGTAGAGGCAGACCACGGCGTCGATCGTGTCGCCGTCCGCCACAATCTGCCACGTCTCCGGGGAGCTGCGAAGCACGCCGCTGAACTCGTACCGCTCGCCCCGTTTGAGGTAGATGCCGTTCTGGGCGAACGCGGCCCACTTGTCGTCGTTCCTGTTCCGCAGCACGGCGGCCTGCAAGCCCTTGTGGAAACCGGTGTGGCGCGTAGTCTCGAGCGTCGCGCCTTTGTTGCCGGGGACGAGGTACCAGGGCTGCTCTTCATAGCCCGAATGATACCAGATCCCTTTTTCAACCCTGTTGGGGTCCTGTTCATACGAGCCCCAGGTCGCGTCCGTGTACGGCGGGACGTGCTCGAAGCTGCGGTTGAACAGCATCTCGGCCCACATCCCCTCGACCTGCCGGCCGAAGCCCGACTCGATGAAGTTGCCGTAGATGAGCGGGCTTATGGGTTTCTCGACGAGCTCTTCGCGCGTGACCCTGATTGTGGCCCTGACCGCACCGGCGTCGATCGGCCCGGCGGCAGCCGCCGAGGCTGCTGCACATGCGATGAGCACGAGCAACGCAAGAGCGCGGAAACCGGCCCCTGCCGCCTGTCCGAGCACACTCATGGCCGGACGGGTCCTCCGCACGTCGTCGTTCCTCCTTCGGTTCGTGGGTGCTCAACCGCGTGTGCCGAGCGGCAGATCATAACTACCTACAGCCCGGCGCGCGGGAAGTCAAGATGGCGACAGCGAACGAGCGCCCGTGCGATGCGCGCAACGCACACGCGCCCACTACACGCAATGGCGGGCGCGTCAATCGGCGGGCGTCTGGGCCGAGCCCAGATGAACGTGCACGTCATGCTGTCGCGTACGTGGGTGCCGGCTACTTCAACACGACGTGCACGATCGAATACGGCCGCACCGAGAACGCGTGGGTGTCCGGACCGGTGATCTCCTCCCCCGATTCGGTTCGCTCGATCGCGTCCGGGTTCTCCAGCGTGTTGATCGCCACGAGCGACGGGGCACACAGAACGGTCGTCTCGCTCGTCGAGAATCCTTTGGCCAGATCGCCCAGATCGAACGTCACTTCGACCCGTTCGCTGCGATAGTTGAGCACGACGAGGCAAAGCGATTCGCGGTGCTCATCCCACGCCGCCTGCACCACGACGTGTTCGAGCGCGTCGGTGCCTTCGAGCGTCAGCGGCCACGCGGCCGGCGACCGTGAGAAGAGCTCGAACACCCGCCCCGCCACGGAAAGGTACACGCCCTCCTTGGGGCACTCGATCACGTTCTGCCCCCACGTGTTGGCGAAGTTGTTGAAGTTCGAGAAGACGAAATCGCCGCCGAGGCGCTGGAAGGTGAGCAGCGTCTTCGCCACGTTCATGGCGCTGTACCAGCATGGCCGCCGGCTTTTCGGCGTCGGGAATGGCGCAAGTTCGGTTGGATCAAGTGTGGGTGGCACGTCCCCCTCCGGCGCGGGCCATTCTGTGTTGCACAGCCGGATGCCCGTGCCGTGCTGCTCGTTGTAGCGCCGGACGATCTTCAGGTCGCGCCGCAGCGTCTGCTCTTCCACAGCGCGGTCAGTGACGAGGTCAACGTCCTGTCCCGCGATCTCGAGCATCTCGCCAAGCGAGCCGTTGTAGTCGCCGTAGGCGACCAGCACGACCTGTATGTCCGGGTCAACGGCCTTCATGGCGCGCGAGAACACCACGCAGCGCTCGGCGTATTCGCGCGCCCCGTACTTGCGGAACGGCTCGTTGTCGAGCTCCCAGTACGTGACGCCGAACGGCTCGTCATAACCGTCGTTGGCGCGCAGAGCGCCGATCGGGTGCGAGGCCGGCGCATTGCAGTACGCGACCCAGTCGGCCGCTTCCTCGGGCGTGCCCGTCATCAAGTTGACACAGA
>CAYUZG010000038.1:0-14129 GCA_964449605.1 uncultured Verrucomicrobiota bacterium
CTGGTGCGGGGTGGAGCAGTCTGGTCAGCTCGTCGGGCTCATAACCCGGAGGTCGTAGGTTCGAATCCTACCCCCGCTACCATCTCTTCCTCCTTATCTTGCCTCCCAGGGGAGTTGTGCCGTGGAGGAGCCTGCTGTTCAAGAGCTGCTGAGGGTGCACGGGGTCTCGGACGCGATCGAGCGGTGTGAGCGGCTTGACGCGGGCTACTCGGACGACGAGAAGCACGTGCTGTGGGTCGATGGGGCACCCGTGTACCTCCTGCGGCTGAGTGCGGCCGACATGCTGCCGAGGCGGCGGGCCGAGTTCGAGGCAGTCGCCGTGCACTACGAACGCGGGGTGCTGTGCCCTCGGCCGCTCGCGTTCGGCGAGACGCCGGACCGGGCGCAGTGCTTCACGCTGCTCGAGTACATCGCCGGCGAGGACGCGGAGACGGCACTTCCGAGGCTGCCCGAGCGGGCGCAGTACGAGATCGGCCTGCAGGCGGGGCGCGAGCTGTACCGAATCCATCAACTCGAAGGCAAGGAAACGTCGCAGGAGTGGTTCGAACGGCGGCTGCGGAAGCGTCGTCGGTACATCGAGCGAGCGAAGGAGCTGGGACTCACCTACCCCGGCTGGGAGCGCGTCGAGCGGTATATCGATGAGCGGATCGAGCTGCTTCGGGAGAGCCCCGTGCGTTTCCAGCACGACGACATCCATCCCGCGAACCTCATCATCGCCGATGGGCACCTCGTCGGGGTGATCGACTTCAACCGCTGCGACTGGGGCGATCCTATCGAGGATTTCTACAAGGTGCCGTTCTTCGGCGAGCCGGTGAGCGTCCCGTTCGTCAACGGACAGATTCACGGTTATCTTGCGTGTGAGCCGGTCGGCGATTTCTGGGTGCGCTACAATCTGCTCGTGGCCATGATGCTCTTGCCGAGCGTCGTCTGGATGCACTTGCATCCACCGGCCGAACGTATGGGGTGGTGGCTCGACCGCGTCGCCCACATGATCGACACGCACGACTTCGAGAGCAACGGCCCGCCAACGTGGTTTGACGAGGAGTCAACGTTTCTTGGGGAATGATGGCGTGGGACAGACACCGAATCCGTACGACGAGAGATACGCAGGTGACGACTACTACTGGGGGACAAAGCCGACCTGGCTGGCTCGGAAGCTTGTCGAGCTGCTCGGGCCGGCTCCCGTCGACGGGCTTGCACTGATCGACCTCGCTTGCGGGGAAGGACGCGACGCCGTGTTCTTCGCCAAGCAGGGCTTTCGTGTCGTTGGCGTGGATCTGTCCCGGCCGGGACTCGACAAAACGCGACGCCTAGCCGAGGACGCGGGCGTTCGCGTCGAGACCATCGTCGGGGACATCTGCTCCCTCGAGCTCGACGCTGCGTATGACGTCGTCTACTCGGCCGGAGCCCTTCATTACCTGCCGGCCGACATTCGCTCTGCGCGCCACGAGCACTTCAAGCAGATGACGCGTCCCGGCGGCATCAACGCGCTCTCTGTCTTCGTCAGGAAGCCGTTTATCCCGAAGCCGCCGGACATCGAGCCGACCGCGCACCGCTACACGTCCGGCGAGCTGCTGGGCTACTACTGGGACTGGGAGATCCTGCACACGGCCGAGCGGATCTTCGACTGCAACTCGTCCGGCGTCCCCCACCAGCACGCCATCAACTACGTCATCGCCCGCAAGAGGTAGCGTCCTCCACCGTTCGCGCCCGCAGCGTGGTGTGATGCCACGCACCCGGGGAAGGGAACGCCCCGGCCGGATGCGGACGCGGCGGAGGTTGCGCGCTATCGGTCGCGCGGTCCTAGTCGCGGCGGAGGACCTTGACGGGGTCGCCGGTCTTGTCGCGGATGGTGACGATCATGGGCGTCTTGCCCATCGCGTGGGTCGCGCACGCCATGCAGGGGTCGTAGGCGCGGAAGGCCATTTCGACCATGTTGAGCAGGCCGTCGTTGACCTCGCCGTTCTTGATGAGGCCGCGGGCGGCGCGCTCGACGGACATGGCGATGGCGGCCGAGTTGTTGACGGTCGCCACGATGAGGTTGGCCTCCTGGACGACACCGCGCTCGTCGGTCTTGTAGTGGTGGTACAGCGTGCCGCGCGGCGCCTCGACGACGGCCATCCCTTCGGTCGGTGTCTCGGTCGGCACGGTGCGGATGTTTGGGTCGAGGATGTCGGGATCCTGGGCGAGCTCGAGGAAGCGCTCGGCCGCATACAGGAGCTCGACGAGGCGCGCCCAGTGGTACGCGAGCGTGTTGTGGGCCGGCTTGCCGCCGAGCACTGAGAACATCTTCTCGTACGCTTCCTGGGCGAGCGGCGTGGCCATGCCGTCGGACGCGTTGAGGCGCGCGAGCGGGGCGACGCGGTAGACGCCGCTGTCCTTGCCGTCGACGAAGCCTTTCCAGCCGACCTTCTTGAGGAACGGGAACTTGATGTAGCTCCACGGCTCGACATGCTCGGAGATATGGTCGAGGTATTCGTGCGCCTTGAACTTGGCGAACTCCTCGCCCGTGGGAGTGACGACGCGGACGGTGCCGTCGTAGAAGTTGACCTTGTTGTTCTCGTCGACGAGGCCCATGTAGTAGGTCTCGTGCTTGTAGACGTCGCCGACGATGACGTCGACGTAGGCCTTGTTCTTGAGCACGACATCGTCGAAGAGCTGAAGTGAAAACTTGCCGAACTCGACGCCGTCCTTCGCGGTCTGGATGTACTCCTCCTGGAGCTCCTTGGTGACGCCCTTCGAGACGCCGCCGGGGACGTTGCAGACCGGGTGGATGACGCGGCCGCCAAGGTCGGTGATCACCTTACGCATGCGGCGGCGGATAGCGATGACCTGGCCGCCGATCTCGAGGCCGACCTTGCCGATGACGCCGAGGATGTTGCGCTCGGCGGCGGGCGCATCGGGGCCCATGACGAAATCGGGCCCGCCGAGGAAGTAGAAGTGAAGCGTGTGGTCCTCGAACATGAAGGCGGAGTTGATCAGCTCGCGAATCTTCTTCGCGGGCACGGGCGGATCGACGTGGTAGACGGCATCGACGGCTTTGCCCGAGCACATGTGGTGCGTCGTGGGGCAGACGCCGCAGATTTTCGGCGTGATCCGCGGCATTTCCTCGACGAGCCGGCCGACGGCGAACTGCTCGAAGCCGCGCAGCTCGGGAATCTGCAGGTAGGCGTTGGCGACGTTACCGTCGTCGTCCAGGAAGATCTCTATCTTGCCGTGTCCTTCGAGCCGCGTGATGGGGTCGATGGTGATCTGCTTAGACATGCGCGTTCTCCATCTTGGGGACGGCGTCCCTCCTACCGGAGGCGGCCACCTTGCGACGCCGCAGTATGGACGAGGGCAACGAGTACATGTAGAAGACGCCGGCGGGATCGGGCAGCGAATCCATGAGCCGCTGCACTTGTTCCTCCTCGTTGGTGTCGAGGATCGACGCCAGCGCCGAGAGCGCCTTCACGCCCAGGTCGATCGCTTCGGGCGTCGGCCCGAAGCAGCCGCGGCAGGTCATGTTTGCGTTGATGCAGCGCTCGCCGCAGCCGGACCGGGTGGCCGGGCCGAGGCAGATGTAGCCCTGGGCGAGGTAGCAGACCTCGGGGTCGGGCGTGCTCGTGGCGACGCGCTTGAAATCGGTAATGAGCATCTTCTCGGGTTTTGAGTCCTTGAGCCGGCACGTATCGCAGAGCGCCTTTGTGGGGCACAACACCGTGCCCTTCTCCGGGAGCTCGCCTTTGAGGATCGCCGTCACGGCGTCCATGATCAGGTCGGGCGGCGGCGCGCACCCGGGCAAGTAGTAGTCAACGTCGATGACCTGGTCGAGCGTGCGCACGGTGTTGAAGAACTCGGGCAGCGTCAGCTCACCCTCGGGCACCGGGCTTCTCGTCGTCGGGTGCGTGTGGCCGGGGTTGTCGATCGTCGGCACGGTATCGTAGACGCGCTCGAAGATCGTCTTGCGGTCGTAGAAGTTCGCGAGGCCCGGAATGCCGCCAAGATGCGCGCACGAGCCGAAGGCGACGATGAGGCCCGACTTGCGGCGCAGCAGCTTGACCCATTCCTCTTGCTCGCTGGTGCGCACGGCGCCGTTGATGAAGCTGACGGCGATCGAGCCGTCATCCATCGCCTGGACGTCCTTGAGCTTGAAGTCGAGCGCGACGGGCCACAGGACGATGTCGACGGCGTCGACGACTTTGAGGATATCCTCGGCGAGGTCGACGACGGCTTCCTCGCAGCCGCCGCAACTCGCGCACCAGTAAAAGGCTACTTTCGGTTTGGCCACGAGTCTCTCCTCGAATCGATGTGTCTCACGCCGGCGCGGTTGCCGCTTCGCCGGCGGGTTCGGCATGCTGGCGCTGGACGGCCTCGTCCTCGGCGTCCTGGAAGTGGCCGAGCTTGAGCGGGCCGAGCGCGCGGATCTGCTCGGTCATCTCGTTGACGACTTCGACGAACCGGTTCGCCTCGCTCGCGCTGATCCACTCGAGCCGGATGCGCTCGGGCTCGATGCCGAACTGGTCGAGCATGCGCTTGAGCAGCGTCATGCGGCGCAGCGTCTTGTAGTTGCCTTCCTGGTAGTGGCAATCGCCGGGATGGCAGCCGGCGACCAGGACGCCGTCGGCGCCGTCCTGGAGCGCTTTGAGCACGAACGTGGGCTCGACGCGGCCGCTGCACATCACGCGGATGATGCGCACGTTGGGCAGGTAGTGGGCGCGCGCGGTGCCGGCGAGGTCGGCGCCCGTGTAGCTGCACCAGTTGCAGAGGAAGCCGACGATGACCGGTTCGAACTTGCTCATTGCAACACTCCTTCGATCTCAGCCAGGATCTGCTCCTTGGTGAAGTGCTTGCCCTTGATGGCGCCGCTCGGGCAGGCGGCGACGCACGTGCCGCACGCCTTGCACAGGCTCGGCTCGACCCGGCTGACTTTCTTCTCTTCGTCGTAGCTGATCGCGTTGTACGGGCAGAGCTCGTTGCAGACGCGGCAGCCGCTGCACAGCTCTTCGTTGATCTCGGCGCACGCGCCGCTCATCGTCGTCTCGCCGCGCAGGATGAGGCTGAGCGCCTGGGCAGCCGCTGCGCTGCCCTGCGCGACGGTGTCGGGGATGTCCTTCGGGCTCTGGCAGCAGCCGGCGAGGAACACGCCGTCGCTGGTGGTCTCGACGGGCGCGAGCTTCGGGTGCTGCTCGAGGAAGAAGCCGTCTTCGCTCGAGCAGAGCTTGAAGAGGCGCTCGATCTCTTTGGCGTCGCTGCGCGCCTCGAGCGCGACCGACAAGATGACCATGTCGACGGGCAGGCGGCGCTGCACGCCGGCGAGCGTGTCCTCGCACTTGACAATGAGCTTGCCCTTCTCCTCGTCGGCGATGGCGAAGTCCGTCACCTCGGCGCCCTTGCCGCGGATGAAGAGCGCGCCCTCGCGCAGCAAGCGGTCGTAGAACTCCTCGTAGCCTTTGCCGAACGCGCGCATGTCGATGTAGAGCTCGTAGACCCGGGCGCCGAGCTTCTCGCGCACGAGGTGGGCGAACTTCAGCGAGTACATGCAGCAGACGCGCGAGCAGTAGCGGTGGTAGTGGTCGTCGCGGCTGCCGACGCAGTGGAGGATGGCGACCGACTTGGGCTTCGTACCGTCGTGCAGCAGGATGTCGCCGCCCGTCGGGCCGGCGGCGTTCGAGAGCCGCTCGAACTCGAGCGAGGTCATGACGTTCTTGAAGCGGCCGTAGCCGTACTGCTCGGCGATGCTCGGGTTGAAGGTCTGGAAGCCGGTGGCGACGACGACGGTGCCGCAGTCGACCTCGATCTCCTCGTCCTGCATCGAGTAGTCGATGGCGTCGGCCGGGCAGTTGGGCGCGCAGATGCCGCAGCCGTCGCGGCGGAAGTGGAGGCACTGCTCGGGGTCGAGGGCCGGTACGTTGGGCACGGCCTGCATCGTCGGGACAGCGATGGCCGAATTGGGCCCGAGCATGATCTCGTCGTGGCGAATCTCGTCAGCGCCCTCGATGTAGATCGCGCCGGTCGGGCAGACCTTGGCGCACGCGCCGCAGTTGATGCAGGCTTCGCTCGGCTCGTCGAACGGCGTCGTGACGATCTTGTCGGTGCCGCGCTGGGCGAACCCGATGGCGTACGCCTTGGCCATCTCGGCGCACGCTCGCACGCACAGGCCGCAGAGGACGCACTCCTCGTGGCCCTCGCCGAAGCGCGGCTCGGTGACGCCTACGTTGTCGGCGAGCTGCTTGATGACGCCGACCTTCCCGTGGCGGGCGCAGAGCAGCTCGACGAGGATGCGCCGGGCCGTGCGGACGCGCTCGGTGTCGGTGCGCACGACGAGGCCGTCGCTCACGGGGTAGTTGCAGGACGTGACGAGCCGGGTGCGCGAGCCCTTGGTCGCCTCAACGGTGCAGAGGCGGCAAGCGCCGTACGGGGTGAGGCCGCGGTAGTTGCACAGCGTCGGGATCCAGATGCCGAGCCGCTCGGCGGCCTCGAGCACGTAGATGTCGGGCTCGACTTCGATCTCGTTGCCGTCAATGGTGATCGTGACCATCTCGTCAGGCATGGAGCTACTCCTTGTGGACGGCGTCGAACTTACACGCCTCGAAACAGGCGCCGCACTTGATGCACTTGTCCTGTGTGATGTCGTGCAGCTCGCGGCCCTTGCGCAGCTTCGGTGTGCTCTCGCCGGGCTTCGCGGCGCGCGTGAAGATCGCCTCGGTCGGGCACGCTTTGAGGCACAGGCCGCACCCGGTGCACGTCTCTGGATCGATGCCAAAGGTGATGAGCGCCTTGCAGACCCCGGCGGGGCATTTCTTGTCGTAGATGTGGGCCTCGTACTCGTCGCGGAAGTAGCGGATCGTCGACAGCGGCGGGTTGGCCGCGGTACCGCCGAGCGCGCAGAGCGACGTATCCATCACAACGTTGCCGAGCTCTTCGAGCAGCTCGATGTCGCCATGCTCGCCCTTGCCGTCGCAGATCCGGTCGAGAATCGCGACCATCTGGCGCAAGCCCTCGCGGCATGGCAGGCACTTGCCGCAGCTCTCCTCGGTGAGGAAGTTGAGGAAGTAGCGGGCAACGTCGACCATGCAGCTTGTGTTGTCCATGACGATGAGGCCGCCGGAGCCCATCATCGAGCCGGCCTCGGTGAGGCTGTCGAAGTCGATCGGCAGGTCGAGCAAGCTCTCGGGCACGACGCCCACGGTATAGGCCCCCGTGCCGGGCTCGGCGCGGACCGTGGCGCCTTTGACGTCGACGAGGATCGTGCCGCCCGACGGGCCGCCGGTCTGCACGGCTTTGAAGCGGCGCCCCTTGCCGACGCCGCCGCCGATGTCCTCGAGCACTTCGCGGATGCTGATGCCCATCGGCACTTCGATGAGGCCGGTGTTCTGGATGTCGCCAACAAGGCTGAAGACCTTCGTGCCCTTACTGCCCCCGGTACCGATCGAGGCGAACCAATCGGCGCCCTTGCCCATGACGGCGGGCACGTTGGCCCAGGTCTCGACGTTGTTGAGGCAGCTCGGCTGGTCGCGCAGGCCGTGCTCGACGGTGTGGATGTACTTGGCGCGTGGCTCGCCGACCTTGCCTTCGAGCGAGGCCATCAGGGCGGTCGACTCGCCGCAGACGAACGCGCCGCCGCCACGGTTGATCGTGATGTCGAACGAGAAGCCGGTGCCGAAGATGTCGTCGCCGAGCAGGCCGTACTCGTGGCACTCTTCGAGCGCGCGGGTCAGCTTTCGGATCGCTTGCGGGTATTCGTTGCGGACGTAGATGTAGCCTTCATCGCTGCCGACGGCGAAGGCGCCGATGATCATGCCCTCGATCATGCTGTGGGGGTCGCCTTCGAGCAGGCTGCGATCCATGAAGGCGCCGGGGTCGCCCTCGTCGGCGTTGCAGATGACGTAGTGCTTGTCGCCTTGCGCGTTGCGGCAATAGCGCCACTTGCGGCCGGTGGCGAACCCGCCGCCGCCTCGGCCGCGCAGGCCGCTCTTGGACACTTCCTCGATGGTGTCGTCAGGCTTCCACTCGGTGAGGACCTTGCGGAGCGTGTAGTAGCCGCCGCGGGCGATGTAGTGGCGGATGTCGTTCGGGTTGATGTAGCCGCAGTTGCGGAGCGCGATCTTGAGCTGCTTTCGGTAGAAGGGGATCTCATCGAGGTCCGGTACGTCGCCCTCGCCGGAACCGGCGCCGTTCTTGCTCAGCACCTTGTCGTCGCCGGTCAGCAGCGCCTTCTCGTGCAGGATGCGCCCGAGCGTGCCGTCGTAGGTCGGCTCACCCTCGGCGAGCTGGCGGGCAAGCTCCTCTGCCTTCTTGGGCGTGACCGAGCAATAGACGAGCTTGGCGCGGCCCGGGCGGTAGACGGTCACGATCGGCTCGTTCTGACAGAAGCCGATGCAGCCGGTTTCTTCGATCTCGGCGTCGAGCTTGAGCTCGTCGATCATGCGGCGGAAGGTTTCGGCAACCTTTCCGGCGCCGGCGGCGAGGCCGCAGGTGGCAGTCCCGACGCAGATCTTCATGCGTTCGGGATACAGCAGACGAAGCCCTTCCTCCTTGACTCGGTCGAGGTCGGCAAGGCTTTTCAGCTTCATGGTCGTCTCTCCCTCGTGTCGGCTACTCGTACTGGTCGAGTACCTTCTTGAGCTTGGCCTGGGTCAGTCGGCCGTGCGCTTCTTCGTCGATGACCATCACGGGGGCCAGGGCGCAGGCGCCGACGCAGTTGACGGTCTCGATGGTGAAGCGGCCGTCCTTGGTCGTCTCGCCCGCTTTGCACCCGCACTCGCGCTCGAGCGCGTCGAGCAGCAAGGGCGCGCCGCGCACGTGGCAAGTGGTGCCGGTGCAGACGTTGATCAGATGACGCCCGCGCGGCTCGAGGCTGAAGGCCCGGTAGAACGTCGCGAGCGCAAAGAGCTGGGTGTACGGAAGCTCGAGGCGCTTGGAAACCAGCTCGAGCACGGGACGCGGCAGATAGCCGTAGTGGGTCTGCACGTCCTGGAGCAGCGCGATCGTCGCCTCGCGGTTGTGCATGTACTCGTCGATGAGCGCTTCGGCGGGCGCGAAGTCAATGTCGGGCTCAAGCGCGGCTTCCGTTGCCATTGGGAGCACTCCTTACGAGCTGGTCGCCAAACTTGGTCTTGATGCGGATGGTCTTGCTGCGCGGCGTCGAGCGCGACGGGCAGAGCTGCCAGCAGATGCCGCAGCCCGTGCACTTGACCACGTCGACGTAGCGCGCTTTCTTGAGGATCTTGATCTTGAAGCTGCCGATGTAGCCGTCGACGTTGGTCACCTCGGCGCAGGTCAGCAGCTCGATGTTCGGGTGCTGGCCGACGGACGTCATCTTGGGCGTCAGGATGCACGCGGCGCAGTCGAGCGTGGGGAACGTCTTGTCGAACTGGCCCATGTGGCCGCCGATCGACGGGTCGCGCTCGACGAGGTAGACCTTCGAGCCGCCGTCGGCGATGTTGAGCGCGGCCGTGATGCCGGCGATGCCGCCGCCGACGACCACCGCGTCCGGGTGGATGGGCACCGTGCGGTCCTCGAGCGGCTCGTGGAAGGCGACGCGCCGGATGGCGGCGTTCACGAGGGCCTTGGCCTTCTCGGTGGCGATGGGGCGCGACTCGTGGACCCAGGCGCAGTGCTCGCGGATGTTGGCCATCTCGAACAGGTACTTGTTGAGCCCGCCGCGCTGGCAGGCGGCCTGGAAGGTCGGCTCGTGCATGCGCGGCGAGCACGAGGCGACGACGACCCGGTCGAGCTTCTGCTCCTTGATGTCCTTGATGATCATCTCCTGGCCCGGATCGGAGCACATGTACTTGTAGTGGCGGGCGACGACCACGTTGCCCTGGCTCTGGGCGAACTTGGTGACGTCCTCGACGTCGACCATCTGCGCGATGTTCGTGCCGCAATGGCAGATGTAGCATCCGATCCGGCAGGCCGGTTTGTCGGTCATGGCACGGCTCCTTCCTTATCGAACGGGCACTTCGGTGACGCGGCGCTCGAGCACGGGCCGCGGGTCGATGAAGCCCTTGTCGAGCCCAAGCTCGGCGTCCGGCACGCCGAGCGCGACACCCATGAGCTGCGTAAAAAACAGAACCGGGAAATCGAAGTTGGTGCCGCGTTCGGAGTTGATCCGGGTCATCTGCGTTTCGAGGTTGATGTGGCACATCGGGCAGAGCGTGGCGATCGCCTCGGCGCCGGCGTCGGCCGCGGACTGGAGGATGTCGCCGATGAGGTCGCGTGCGACGTCCTCGCGACTCACGATGAGCGAGGCGCCGCAGCAGCGGGCTTTCATCGCCCAGTCGACGGGTTCGGCGCCGAGCGAGGCAAGAAGCTGGTCGAGAATGACGGGGTAGTCCTTGCTGTCGAGCCCAGTATCGGGCCGAACGAGCTGGCAGCCGTAGTAGGCGGCCACTTTGAGTCCGCCGAGAGAGCGCTTGACGTGCTCGGTCATCGTGTCGAGGCCGACGTCGTTGACAAGCGGGTCGAGCGCGTGCCGGACCCTAACGGTGCCGTTGTAGTGCAAGCCGGCGGCGGCGAGGGCCTTGTTGACTTTCTCGCGCACGTTGGGATCGTCGTGGAAGTAGCGGTTCGCCTTGTGGAGCACGACGAAGCACGCGTTGCACGGCGTAACGAGGTCGCGGCCGAGCGGCTCGGCGAGCGCGAGGTTGCGCGACGAAATGCAGAAGCTCTGGAGCTCCCGAACGCTCATGTAAGCGGTGGCGCCGCAGCAGTTCCAGTCCTCAAGCTCGTGCAGCTCGACGTCAAGCGCCTTGGCCACCGCGCGAAGCGAGCGGTCATACCACACGCTGGTCGCTCCGACGGAGCATCCCGGGTAGTACGTATACGCGAGTCCCATATCGTCCCTCCTCGTGTATTGGGACTGGGTTGTGCTCGTCTCCTCGTCCGTGCCCGGTGTCCGGGCGGGGCCGACGCCCTGTGCTGAATCGACCCTACAGGCCTTGCATCTTGTCCACGGCGTCGAGAATCTGCTTCATCTGCTGCAGGCCTTTCCGGCTGACCTTGTCGCGGCCGAATGCCGCCATGCGGCCCAAGCGCAAGAGCTTCATGCCGGTGGGCATATCGCGGATTAGCCTCCCGAGTCCTGTACCCCGCAGGTAGAGCTGCTGCATGAGATCGCGCTCGGAATTGCGCCCGTACTTGTTGACGAGCTTCTCAAAGACTTCGGCCATGACGCGCGCCGGCTTGGTCTCGGGCTTGGCTGTGCCCTCTTTGATCGCGATCCGCTTGAGCGCGTACATCACGTCGGTGATCTTGATCTCCTTGGGGCAACGCACGTAGCACGTGTAGCACGAGGCACAGGTCCACGGCGTGTTCGAGGCGAGCACCTCGTCGCGCATGCCGCAGCGGATCAGGGCAAAGAGCTGCCGGGGCGAGTGGTCCATCCACGCCGCCGTCGGGCAGCTTCCGCTGCACGACCCGCACTGGATGCACTGGGTAATGCGCTCACCTCCGGGCAGTGATGAAACCTCGGCAAGGAAGCCTTCAGTGATGGCAGGAGCATACATGAGCAGACCCCCATCGACGTCGCTCGCCGTGCGGGCAAGGGGCCGAGGGCCCACTTGTCGTACGCGGTAGCTCATCCGGCACAAGCTACCTCCCGCATAGGGCGAGTGTGATTCTTTTCACAGATATGATGCCACAGCGGCCGGAGAGGTCAACGGTATTTTTCAGGGAGGAGCTGCATTTTCTCGGTTAACCGAGATCACATCTCAATTGCTTCGCCTTCGGCCCTTTCACCGTCCAGAGGTTCGGGAGCCGTTCCCTGCGAGCAATGCCGGGGTTGGGACCGGCCGGTGAGTCGGACACTGGAGGGCGCGGTGTCTGCGGGTGTGCATGCGACTGCTTCGGTTGGAACGGGTTCGAACATTTTCCTTGTCGCTGCGCGCCGGAAGACGTAATGGATGTGGAGGCATAAGGACGGGCGCATGATCCCTCGTGAGGAGGAGCTCATATACCGGACCCGCTGGCTCGTGCGGGTTCGGTGGTTTGTGGTGCTCTTGATGGGCATCGGGGCGGTCGCCTCGCACGTCCTCGGGTTCGCCTACCCTGTTCGTCCGCTTGTGCTGGTCGCCGGGTTCGTTGCCGCTTACAACGTGCTCTTCGCGGTGGTGGCGCGTTGGTCCGCAGCCCGCCCGGTCGAGCTTGTTCCCGTCTACCGGTTCATCAACCTGCAAATCGTCGCCGACTTCCTGGCCCTTCTGGCGTGGGTCCACTACACGGGCGGGCCGGCGAGCCCGTTCCTGCCGTTTTTCGTATTCCATCTGGTGATCTGCGCGCTGCTGGTAAGCCAGCGGATGGTGTTCGTTCACGCGGGGTGGGTTTTCGTCGTGCTGCTCGCGATGGCTGTGGCTGAGGCACGCGGCTGGCTGCCGCCCTGCCCGCCGCTCGGATCCGAGGTGACGCGCCCGATCGAAGGCGTCCGGTACCTGATCTCGATCGGGGTAGTCACGATCGTGACATTCGTCACGATCTCCGTCGTTGTCGGCGGTATCGCCAGCCGCTTGCGCCGGCGCGAGCTGGAGCTCGACGAGGTCCGGCAAGAGCTCGAACGTCACGCGAGCGAGGTGGAAGCGGCGCACGCGAAGCTCAAGAAGCTCGACCACGACCGGAGCGCCTTCTTCCGCTTGGTGAGCCATCAGCTCCGCTCGCCGCTCTCGTCGATCCAGACGGTGCTCAAGCTGGTCACCAGCGGCTACGCCGAGGAGCCCGAGAAGGCGGCCGAGCTGGTCGCTCGGGCCGAGCTGCAGTCGCAGCACATGCTGGCGATGCTCAACGACATGCTCAGCCTGACGCGCGTGCGCGAGGGGGCCCAGGTCGAGGCGCCCGAGATGGTCGCGCTCGGGCCGATGGTGGCCGACGTGGTCGAGGCGTCGCAGAACGCGGCCCTCGCCAAGAAGATCACGTTGACGGCTGACATCGACCCCGAGCTGCCGAGCATTTCGGCGATCCGCAACCACGCGAAGCAGCTCTTCGCCGTGCTCGTCGAGAATGCGGTGAAATACACGCCCGAGGGCGGCACGGTCACGGTGACAGCCGAGGAGAACAACGGCGAGGTCCGAGTCGCGGTGACGGATACAGGGATCGGGGTCCCGCCCGAGGAGACGGGCGAGATCTTCGGCGAGTTTTTCCGTGCCAGCAACGCGCGCAAGCACGAACGCGTCGGCACCGGCCTGGGTCTGAGCATCGCTAAGAAAGTAGCCGACGATCTCGGTGGCCGGATCGAGCTCGAGAGCACCCTCGGCAAAGGCAGCACGTTCACGGTCATCCTGCCTGTGCCGCCGGACGGCAGTTCGGGTTGAACGAGAAACCAACCTGCCGGCAGTCTACGCAGCGGTGTAGAGAAGATAGAGCCCGCCGAGGATGACGAGCGCGCCGCAGACACGCTTGACGATGACGGCGCCCTTCGAGCGTTCGGTCCAGTTGAGGTAGCGCTGGACGAGTTCCGTCGAGGTGCCGGCTGCGACGATGACCGAGCAGTGGCCGACACCGTAGGCGAGCAGGAGCACGACGCCGTAGGCGAGGTGTGTGGCGGCAACCCTGAAGGCGATGCCGAGGATCGGCGCCATGTAGGCGAACGTGCACGGGCCAAGGGCGAGGCCGAAGACGAGGCCGAGCACAAGGGCGGCCAGCAGCCCTTTGCGTTTCATGCCGACTCGGCCCGGGCCGGACCACGGCGCGGGGATCACGTCGAGCAAGATGAGCCCCACGGCAAAGAAGACGACGGCAACGCCGTAGTCCATATAGGGGCCGAGGTCGCCCATCATCCGGCCCGCGGCAGCGGTGATGGCGCCGACGGCGGCGATCGTTACCAGAATCCCTGCGGCAAACAGCGTCGAGACAAGGAACGCCCGCCTGGTCGAGGTGCGGCCCTGCTGGTCAATGAAGCCGACGATGAGCGGGATGCTCGCAAGGTGACATGGACTGAGCAGGACGCTGAGCACGCCCCAGACAAAGGCGCCCCCGAGCGCCACGAGCGGCGTGCCTTCGACAGCGTGCGTCAGTTCCGTAAACAGGCGTTCCATGGACCGGATTGCCCTTGGCCCGGGATGCGGCTCGCCGGCGGGGCTACAGCATGCCGAGCTCCTCGAGCTTGGCGAGGAGGTCCTCCCTCGACATGAAGCCCTCGTGCCGGTACAGCTCCTTGG
>CAYUZG010000039.1:0-13931 GCA_964449605.1 uncultured Verrucomicrobiota bacterium
GTTCACCTCGCCGACGCGCAGGACCATGGCGACGAGCGCGTCGACGTCCATCGGCTCGCCGGCGAGGAAGTCGAGCGCCTCGTGGAAGAACGCGTAGACGGCGTCGTCTTCCTGGCCAAGGATCTGCGCGTGGTCGGCGTACGCCGCCATGCCTTTGAGACCGTAGAGAATCAGCTCTTGCAGGCCGGCCACGTCCTCGCCGAGCCGCCCGCGCCGCTGCTCGACGCCGACCTCAGCCGCCTGCACGACAAGCTCCTCGAGCTTCGGCGCCGGCTGCCACACCGCGGGCCCGCGCAGGGCTTCAGGCTCCCGCGTCACCTTGGCGCGCGCGTCCTCGTACAGGCGCCGCGCGCGATCGCGCACCTCGACGCCGCGCCGGATCAGGTCCGCGACGCGCTCGGGATCGAAGTTGACGTTCGTCACCGTCGTGAAGAGCGCCTCAATCACAAACACGTCGACGGTGCGCTCGGCCGCCCCAAGCGCACGCGCCCGGTGTGCATACATCGAGATCCCCTTCGTGACATGTGTCAACGCATCCTGCAACGCGGCCGTTTCCGCGTCCTTGCCGCATACCCCGCGCACCGTGCACCCGGTGCCCTTCGCCGTCTGCTCGCACTGGAAGCAAAACATGCCGTGTCTCCCTTCATGCCGGAACGTGAGTCAATGGTCGTGGTCAGTCTGCCGCAATGCGAGCCCCGTCACGAGCCGATCCCCCGCTCACGGGCGTACGAACGAAGTCTGTGCTGGAGGAATCGCCTCGCGCGCGAGAGGCGCGAGCGGACCGTGCCGATCGGGCACTCCATGACGTCGGCGATCTCCTGGTAGCTCAGCCCCTCGACGTCGCACAGGATCGTCGCCATCCGGAACTCGAACGGCAACTGGTCGAGTGCATGCTTGACGTCGTCCTCAACGAGCTCGTCGTAGGCCCCGGCGAGCCCGTTTTCCTGAACCTGCGTCGTCTCATCAGCCGGCTGGGCCCGCAGCGTCGGCTCGATATCGTTGAAATCAACGCGCGTCGGCTGCCGCGACCGCTTGCGGAACGCGTTGATGAACGTGTTCTTCATGATCTTGAAGAGCCACGCCTTGCAGTTGGTTCCCGTCTTGAAGCGGTCGAAGAAACGGTAGGCCTTCACGAACGTGTCCTGCACGAGGTCCTGCGCGTCGGCCGGGTTGCGCGTCATCTGCACGGCGCTGTTGTAGAGCAAGTCGACGTGCACAAGCGCCTCGCGCTCGAACGCCCGGCGCCGCTCCTCCTCGGTCCGGTGCTGCGCCGTCTCTTCGGGCGCAACCGGCTCGTCTATCTCACTGAGTGCCGCCTTGGTCATGGCGTCCTCCCGTTCCCGCCGGACAGGTCCGAGAACCGCGTCCGCTGCATGTGCTCTCGGACCAGGGTGTTGATCGTCTCGAGCAGGCCGCCGAACATGCAGGTGTCCGCGACGCACGTCGCCCGCCCGAGCAGGCAGGCATCGGAGGCCAACGGCCCGTCGATCGCTTCGTACACATCCATCATCGTGATCGCCGACGGCTCACCCGCCAGCGTGAAGCCGCCCTTCGGCCCTCGGACCGACTCGACGAGCCCACGCGCCGCGAGCCGCTGAAGCACCTTCGACAGGTGGGACTCGGAGACCGACAGCTTCGAGGCGATGTCGCGCGTCGTCAGACGCCGGTCGCGCGTCCTGGGACGCCGGTCGCGCGTCCTGGGACGCCGGTCGCGCGTCGTGGGACGCCGGTCGGCCTCCTCGGCGAGCAGGCGCACGGTGTGCAGCGCGAGCGATGCGGCGTCGGATAGCCTCAGTACGGTGGACATCGAGTTGACCCTCTCGGCGCGGTGGCTTTCACGTATTATGGAACCAGTATACCATAATCACCCCAGGAGTCAAGCGGGAAAAGCCGGTTTTGGCCACCTTTTTGTGCTCGCCAGTGGCCTGGATTTGCTACCCGTTCAACGCGAGTCGGTTATGTGCACAGATTCCGGCCGAAGGCAGCGCGCCGTCCCTGGTGCCAGGCTTCGGCGGCAGCCACGGCACGGGTGGGCTCGGGCTATTCCTCGGGCGAGAACTCGTCCTTGCCCGCCCCGCACTCTGGGCAGACCCAGTCGTCCGGTAGATCCGCGAACCGTGTCCCGGGCTCGATCCCGCCCTCGGGATCGCCCACTTCCGGGTCGTACACGTAGCCGCAGACATCGCACACATACGTCTTCATTCCCGCGCTCCTTCTCCATCCCGAACGGCACGCCGCGGGCATCTAACCGCGTGCGCACGCCGCCTTGAGCTTCCCGGCCACTGCCACGCCAAGAGCGTGGGCTGCCTTGAGGTCTTCGTCCGTGGGCACGTACTTGACGGCCAGGCCGTCGTCGACCAGGTCGACCTTCATCGCCGCGAGCGTCTCGTGGACGTGCCGCACGCCGGCCGGCGCCCAGCCGTACGAGCCGAACGCGGCACCGACGAGGTTCTGCGGTTTCAGGCCTTTGAGGTATGTTAGCACGTCGGCGACGGTCGGGAACATGTTCATATTGAGCGTCGGCGAGCCGACCACGAGCGCGCCGGCCCCGAGCACCTCGGTCGCCACGTCGCTGCGGTGACAGCCCCTGAGCGGCATCACCCTGGGGTCGGCGCCGCCGGCCTTGAGGCCCTCGCCGATCGCGCGCGCCAGCCGCTCGGTGCTGCCCCACATCGTGTCGTAGGTGACGACGGCCTTCATCGTCGGCTTCTGCGCGCACCATTCGACGTACTTGCCGATGATCCACGCGATGTCTTCGGCCCGGCGCCAGATCGGGCCGTGGTCGGGCGCGACGATGTCGAGCGCGATGCCCGACTGCTGCACCTTGGCGAGCGCCTTGGAGATCGGCCCGACGAGCGGCATGAGGATGTTGGCGAAATACTTGGCCGCCTCCGCCTCGAGCAGCTCCCGCGGCAGGTTGTCGACGAACAGCTCGATCGTGGCCAGGTGCATGCCGAACGCGTCCTGCGAGAACAGGAGCTTCTCCTCGGGCATGTAGGTGAGCATGCTGTCGGGCCAGTGGACCATCTTCGTCTCGACGAACTGGAGCGTCCGGTTGCCGAGGTCGAGCACGGCGCCGTCTTCGACGGCCTCGATGCTCGTCAAGTCGAAATGCTGCCGGAGCGTTTCGGCGCCGGCCTTCGAGGCGACGACGCGCTCCGGCTCGACGGCTGCGATCACCTCGGGCAGGCAGCCGGAGTGGTCCATCTCGGAATGGTTCGAGACGATGACGTCGATGCGTTGCGGGTCGATGACCGACGCGATGCGCGCCAGGAGCTCGTTCTTGAACGGCGCCTTGACCGCGTCGATGAGCGCAATCTTGTCCGCCAGGACAAGGTAGGCGTTGTACGTCGTGCCTCGGCTCGTGGCGTAGCCGTGGAAGTCGCGCAGTCCCCAATCGATCGCCCCGACCCAGTAGACGCTGTCGGTGATCTGCTGTGCTCTGAACGTGTCGTTCATCGCGTCACCCAGACATGTCGCCCCCTGCGGGGGCTTGGGTTTCTGCCCTGACCGTCCTCCACGGGCTGACGCCCGTGGCTACAACATGTCGCCCGCTGCGCGGGCTCGAGCTGCGCGACAGCAGGCTCGAACATGCCACACGCACAATGCGTCGTCGAGATCCCGAAAGCCTGTTCTACTCTGCCTTCCACAGGCCGTGCAGGTTGCAGTACTCGCGCGCGCTGACCGACTTGGCTGCGACGTGGAACGTGGCCTCGGGCGCGTCGCCGGGGTTGAGGAACTGGCGGTACGCCTTGCCATCGGCGAGCAGCTCGATCCACTCGATGTGGTGCTCGTCGGTCATCGGGTGCGCGACGCTGCCGATCTTGACCTTGTAGCCGCCGTCGACCTTCTCGATCACGGGGACGTGTTTCTCTTTGGCGGCATCGACGGTGTTCTCGGCCTGTAGGACCATCGGCTGGTTGCAGCAGACAAGCTCGCCGACGCCCGCGTGCACCACCTCGACGATGTTGCCGCACACCTCGCACTTGTAGACTTGCAGTTTCTCCGTTGCCATCTGTTCTCTCCCTCCTGTGTACCGTGCTGTTCGTTTGCTCGCGCCATCAGTCGCCGATCAGGACGCCGACGACCGGGACGCGCTCCATCAGGTCCTCGCCGTGCGGCGCTTCGTCCATGGCGTCGGTAAGGTCCGCACCGGCCGAGTGCAGGACCTGGTGCCGGCCATCCTGCCACAGAAAGCTGCCGGTCACGTCGTACACCTTGCCCTTGTAAAGGATCAAGGCTCGGCGCCCGTCCCTGCCGTCGCAGCGGCGAATCTCGTCGAGTGTGAACTCCTTCATCCGGCCGATGTCTCTGACGGGCCCGGGAGCCCCGGCCCGCGCCGAGGCCCCCGCTGCCGCGCCGCAGTCCTATTGGAGGAACTTGCGGACGAAGGGAGAGGTGTCCCCTCGCCGCAGGAAATGCCCCGACGGCCCTTCGCCCAGGAACTCGGAGAACCACGATTCGTGCTCGATCTCCTCGTTGAGGATGGCGACCGCGAGCTCGTAGGTCCGGTGGTCCTTGCCGGCCGTCATGTTGCAGATCTGCGTGTAGCCGCGGACGGCGCAGCGCTCGGCCTCGACGAGGACCTTGAGGATCCCCATCACGTCGGTCGGGTCCTTGGGCAGGCTGGCCGGCGGGCAAGCCGACTTGTCGTGGAACGCCTTCATGTCCGCGGGCAGCTCGCCTCCCAGCTCGTAGATGCGCGGGATGAGCGCTTCGAAGTGATTGCGGTCCTCGACCCGCGCCGTTTCGGCGATCTCCTTGACCCCCTCGCCCTTGAGGCCGATGAGGTTCATGCGCAGGATCGTGTAGTAGTAGTAAGTTGTCAACTCCGCGGCCGCGTTCTTGACCAGCAGCTCGATGAGCTGGTCAACGTTCACGCCCGCCTTCTCCACCATTTCGCGTGCGACTCGAGCCATGACCTCTCTCCTTACGTGGTGTCAACGTTCAGTTTGCATTGACGATCTATGCCCAGCGGCGGCCGCCGTAGCCGTCGGCCGTGTTCAGATCAACGCGCGGACAGCGTCCAGCACGGTGTCGTAGTCGGGCTCGGTCCCGATCTCCGGCACGAGATGGACGAGTCGGACGACGCCTTCCTTGTCGACGACGAAGACGGCACGCGCCAGCAGCCGCACGTCCTTGATCAGCACGCCGTACGCCTGGCCGAAGGACGCGCGCTGGTAGTCGGACAGCGTGACGACGCGGTCGACGCCGGCCGCGCCGCACCAGCGTTTCTGGGCGAACGGCAGATCCATGCTGATCGTCAGGATCACGACGTCACCGCCGAGCGTGGCCGCTTCGGTGTTGAACCGGCGCGTCTCGGTGTCGCACACGCCCGTATCGAGCGACGGCACCGACGCGATCACGAGCACCTTGCCTCGGTACGCCGACAGGCTCACCGGTTCGAGGCCGGTATTGACGCACGTGAAGTCTGGCGCCTCATCGCCGACGTTGACCTCGTCGCCGACGAGCGTCACGGGGTTTCCTTTCATCGTCACAAGGCCGATCCGTTCGTTCATCGAATCACTCCCCGCCGCCAGCGCCGCGCCGGACCATTTCGCGATCGAGCATGAGGAGCATGCCAGGTGAATCGTTGGCCAGTTTGAGCTTCTGGACCACGGCGTCGGCGGACGCTTCTTCCTCGACCTGCTCTTTGATGAACCATTGGAGGAAGACGCTCGTGGCGTGGTCGTTCTCGGCAGCGGCGAGGTCGGCCAGCTTGTTGATCAGGCCGGTGACTTTGCACTCGTGCTCGTAGACGGCCTCGAACGCCTTGAGCGGGGATGCCCATTTCGCCGGCGGTTTGTCGATCGTCGCCAGAGCGACCGTGCCGCCGCGCTCGACGACGTAGCCGAACATCTTCATCGCGTGACCCAACTCCTCGCCCGCCTGGGCCTTCATCCACGCGGCGAAGCCGGGCAGGTTGACCGTCTCGAAATAGCTCGACATCGCCAGGTACATGTAGCCGGAGTAGAGCTCCGCGTTGATCTGTTTGTTGATCGCCGTCTCCATCTTCTTGCTCAGCATTGTGTTCCTCCCCGTCGTCGGGTGTCTGTGTGCCTATCCAAATCGGTTGAGTCCTCATGCGACACGCGAGCCGACAAGCCCACGCACGTTCATCTCCGTGCGTATGCCGACGCGCGTGAGCGCAAAGTCGTACTTCACGGGGTCCTTGGGGTTGATCTGCCGAAACGCGGCCGTCACGTCGAATGCGGCCCGCAGATCGGGCTGACGTCGCTGCGTGAATCCTAGCCCCCGAGCGATCGTATGCATGTGGGCATCGAGCGGTACGACAAGCTTCGCGGGCGGCACCCTGCACCAGCCGCCCGGGTCAACTTCGTCCTGCCGGACCATCCAACGCAGGAACAGGTGCAGTCTCTTGCACGCGCTCCCCCGCGCCGGATCCGGCAGCAGACCATTCGTACTCCCGCGGCCCGCCGATGTCAACTCGCCAACGAACCTGGAAAGCGCCGGCAGGACCGTCTCGTCATCGTCTCCGAAACCCGCCAGGAAACACGCCTCGAGCGAGCCGTATTCCTCGGTCGCGTGCCTCGCCCCGGCAAGCAGCCGGGCGACGTCCTCGCCCGTCGTCCATCGGTGCTTGAAGCCGGCCAGAGCCCGGCGAATTTGTGCTGATGTGCGCCCTGTGACAAACGCAACCGGCGGGCCGATGCGATCGAGAACGTCGCGGATGCTGCGGAGAATCTGCGCGACGCGCCCATACGCGAGGGCCGAGGCGATCAGGCCGACGATCTCGCGGTCGCGGATATCGTTGTAGTCGTAGAGGAACTCGAGCGGGTCGGGATGGACGAAGTGCCGCCGGTTGTAGAGCTCGTAGAGCTCCTCGAGCACGGCGGTATGTAGTGCCAAGTTGGTCATCTCATTCTCGCCTTGCGCTTTGGCACGCCGGGCAGATGCCCTCAAACTCGAGCCGATGGCCGACGATCTCGTAGCCGCTCGCCTTAGCAAGTCTCTCCTCGAGACCGCCCAGGCGCTCGACGGGCGCATTCTCGATCCGGCCACACCTGATGCAGCGAACGTGGTAATGGTTGTGGGTCTCGCCGTCGTAGCGGCGTTCCGAGGTCCCGAGCTCGACCGTGCGCACCAGGCCGCGCTGAGAGAAAAGCTCCAGGTTCCTGTACACTGTGCCCAGGCTGATGCGCGGCAGGCGTCGCCGGACTCGCCCAAAAAGCTCGCGGACCGTCGGGTGCTCGTGGAGCCGGCCGAGTTCATCGAGAATGACACGTCGCTGTGGTGTCATCCGGAGGCCTGCGTTTGGTGTATCCTTCGATCCCATTGCGCGCATGAAAACCGTTCTCAGTTAGGAATGGTTCCCGCCACTTTGGCGCCCCTTGCGAAAGCGGGCCGCTGCTTGGATCGGCTAGGCGAAAGCGGCAGCGCGGACAACGGAACGGGCAGGGAACGCCGTATGGGCCAAGCTCTGTTGGCAGAACGATGAGAATCCGGGTCAAAATACTGGTACTGCTTCTGGCCATCGCGCTGGTGCCGCTTGGCGTCGTGAGCTGGCTCCAGCGCCGCGCCGCCCAGCGCCTCGGCAACGAGCTGGCCGGGCAGATCCGAGACACGCTCGCCGACGACGCGCGCCTCCAGCTCCGGCAGCTTGTGGACGACTCCGGCCTCGTGCTGCAGCTCGACCAGGAAATCGTCGAACAGGCGCTGCGGATCCAGGCGCGCGAGGTGGAGAACTGCCTCGGCTCCGAGGCGCCGGAGGGCGGGCCCGACGTCTATTTCGCCAGTGACTTCGACCTCGGCATACCTCCACCCTCGATCATGGTGCTCTCACCCAAGCACTACACGGCGCCGGGCGGGGCCGAGGCGACCCCGCTGCCGGTCACGTACAGCGAGCAGGTGTTCAAGCTCGCGCCCGGCATCGAGCTCCAGGCGGTCGCCGACGACGTTGCCCGGCTCGCCAAGATGGTGCCCACCTACCAGTTCCTCACCGAGAAGCACGCCGAGCTCTTCTACTGGAACTACACGAGCCTCGAGAACGGCGTCCACAGCTCGTACCCGGGCCACGGCGGTTACCCCGACGAGTACGACCCCCGCCGGCGTGACTGGTACCGTGCCGCCGCAGAGGCCGACGAGCCGGTGTGGACCGGCCCGATGGTGGACGCCTCCTCGCGCAGGATCATCATGACTGCCGCGATGCGCGTGAACCGGCCCGACGGCTCGTTTGCCGGGGTGACGGCGATCGACGTGCCGCTCCGCGACCTGCTCGAGCGCGTCGAGCTCCCCCCCGAATGGGCGGCCGAAGCAAAGGTGGTCCTCGTCAGGCCGGGCACCGACCCGCAAACGGGGCAGCCGTCCGCGCTTATCATCGCCGAGCAACTCCACCCGGGGCGCGCGCGTCGGTGGGACGCGCCGATCGAGCTCGAGGAGCTCGAATCCGACGACCAAGGCCGGCTCCAGCGGATGCTTGGGCAGATGGCGCGGGGCGAGTCGGGCGTCCATCAGATGCCCTATCGCGGCCGACCCTCGCTCTGGGCCCATGCGCCGGTGCCGCGCCAGGGAGTCTTCCTCGTCATTATCGTGCCGCATGAGCTGATCGTGACCCGTGCGGTCAACGCGGAACGCTACGTGCTCGGCCTCACGCTCGATCAGCTCAAGGTGACGGGCGCCATCGTGCTCGGCGTGACTCTGGTTGTGGTGGTCATCGCCGTGGCGATCTCGCGGCGCATCACGCGGCCGGTCCGCGAGCTGGCCGGCGCGGCGAAGCGGCTCGCCCGCGGCGACTTCCAGGCCCGGGTCGAGATCGCCAACCACGACGAGCTGGGCGAAATGGGCCGGGCGTTCAACGCGATGCTCCCGCAGCTTCAGGACAACCTGCGGATGCGCGAGTCGCTCACGCTCGCCATGCAGGTGCAGCGCAACCTGCTGCCCCAGAGCGCGCCCAAGATGGACGGCCTCGACGTGGCGGGCAGCAGCCTGTTCTGCGACGAGACGGGCGGCGACTACTACGATTTCCTCACCCTGTCGAAGCACGGCCCCGACCAGCTCGGCATCGCGGTGGGCGACGTGACCGGACACGGGATCCCGGCCGCGCTGCTGATGGCGGCCACGCGCGCACTGCTTCGCAGCCACGCCATCCACCCCGGCGACCTGGGCCAGCTCATGGTCGACATCAACGAGCACCTGACGGCCGACACGCTCGTCGGGCAGTTCACGACGCTGTTCTACGCCGTCATCGATGCCAAGCAGCGCACCATCCGGTGGTCGAACGCCGGCCACGACCCTGCCCTCGTCTACGACCCCGCAACTGAGACGTTCGACGAGCTCGGCGGCGCCGGCATCCCGCTCGGCATCGACGCGAGGGCCGAGTACGCCGAGTCGAGCCGGAACACGCTCACGCCGGGCTGCGTGATCGTGATCGGGACCGACGGGATCTGGGAGACGCGCAACAACGCCGGCGAACGCTTCGGCAAGGAGACGCTTCGCCAACTCGTGCGAGACAACGCTCACCGCTCAGCCGGCGAGATCGGCAACGCGATCACGGAGACGCTCGCGGTGTTCCGGCAAGACCAACCGCAGGAGGACGACGTCACCTTCGTGGTGGCCAAGATCGTCTGACCCCGGAGGCGAGATCGGCCCAAGAGACCTACTCGAGCGGGCCGAGGCCCATCTTGTCCTCGAAATAGGCGGCGAAGCGCTCCATCAGGTCGGGTAGCGACTCGTGGCGGCGCGCGAGCATATGGTCGTCGCGCGGGTACATCATGAGGTCGAAGTACTTGCCGGCCTCGACGAGCTTCTGCACCATCCAGACCGCGTCCTGGAACAGCACGTTGTCGTCCTGCATCCCGTGCACGAGGAGCAGGTTGCCCTCGAGCTTGTCGGCGTGGAAGACGGGTGACGTGGCGCGATAGGTCTCGGGGTCGTCGGCGGGGCGGCCGAGGCGTTCGCCCGTGTAGCCGTCGCTGTAGTTGCGCCAGTCGGTCACGGGCTTCCACGAGATCCCGGTGTGGAACACGCCGGGGTACTTCGCCATCACCATGAGGGTGAGGAACCCGCCGTAGCTGCCGCCCCAGAGGCCGATCCGGTCGCCGTCGACGTACGGCAGTGTGCGCAGGTACGCGGCGCACGAGGCGGCCTCGTCCGAGTCGATGAGGCCCATCTTCTTGTGGTAGCCGTAGAAGAACTTGCTGCCGTAGCCGGTGCTGGCGCGGAAGTCGATGCCGACGAGGATGTAGCCCATCTCGTTCGTCATGAACGTGTCGAGGATCTGGTAGCGGCCGAACGCCTCCTTGGCAGCCCCGGCATAGACACAGGTCAAGACCACGGGGTACTTCTTCGACGGGTCGAACGCTTCGGGCAGGAGCATCTTGGCGTGGACGGTCGCGCCGTCGCTCTCGTTGGTGAACGTGAACCGTTCGACGTTCATCTTCGGCAGCCGGCCGAACTCGGGCCGCGGCGAGGTGGTCGTGCGCACGAACTCGCCGTTGCGCCCGCGCCGGTAGATTTCGGGCGGCACCATCACGTCGGAGGAGACGAACGCCAGCCCGGACCCGTCGGGCGACGGGAACACCTGGTTCATCGGCAGCTCGGGCGAGACGTCGCGCGGTGTCCCGCCGCTCAGCGGCAGCTCGAAGACGTGGTGGACGGTCGGGTGGGGCGCCCAGGCCGTGTAGTAGAGCTGCCGGCCCTCGCGCGGCACGACGCAACCGGTCACGTCGAACTCGCCGGCGGTGAGCTGCTGGGCCTCGCCGCCGATGATGGGCACGCGGTACAGGTGCTTCCAGCCGCTCTTGTAGCTGGTGAAGTAGATGTGGCTCGAGTCGGGGCTCGACGGCACGCCGCACCAGCAGAACCACGGCTTCTGCTCCTCCTCGTAGAGCAACACGGGGCTCGCGGGATCTTCTGGGGGGATCGCGTAGAGGCGGTAGTCCTTGAACGCCTTGCTCACGTAGCCGACGACGAAGCGCGCGCTGTCCCACGTCCACGAGAAGAGGTGGACGCAGATGTGGTTGCCGGTATCGGTTTCGTCGGGCTTCGCCGTCAGGCCGCCGCCATCGGTCGCGGGATCGGGCAGGGGTGCGCGCACCATCATGCCGCCGGTGGTGGGGACGATACCGACGCGGGCTTTCGAGAGCGGCTTGCCGACGTTGTTGCGGCGCAGCTCGTTGATCTTCACTTCCTTCTCGGGCGTGTAGTCGGGCATCTTGACCTTCTCGAACATGCTGTGGTCCTCGACCAAGACACCCAGCCACCGGCCGTCGGGCGAAACGGCATAGCGCCGCACGGCGACCTCTTCTTTCTGGAAGAAGGTGAGCTGCCTCACCGCGCCGGTCTCGACGTCGTAAGCCCAGACGTTCGCGCCGAACTGGAACGCGATGAGGCGGCCGTCGAGCGGCACCTGGAGCCCGCTGATGCCCT
The DNA here is from genome assembly GCA_964449605.1 of uncultured Verrucomicrobiota bacterium. Classification (GTDB taxonomy): domain Bacteria; phylum Auribacterota; class JABMQX01; order JAFGEW01; family JAFGEW01; genus CAYUZG01. The sequence continues at coordinate 11,389 of CAYUZG010000039.1, forward strand.
GGCTCATCTGCGTGAGGCGGGTCGGCGTGCCGCCCGTCGCCGGCACGCGGAACAAGTCGCCGCGGCAGATAAAGGCGAGCCACGAGCCGTCGGGCGCCCACTCGAACTCGGTCACGCCCGCGTACATGATCTCGGCGTAGTCGACCTCCTCTTTCGGGCGCTCATCGTCCTCGACGGGCAGCGGGCGGATGCGCGACGAGTCGGTCAGCTTGTACAGCGGCTCGCCGGGCCGCGAGACGTAGACGTCGCGCTGTAGGGCGCCGTCCTCGTTCCACAAAAACGCGAACGTGCGGTTGTCGTTCGCCCACTTGATCGACGTCGGCGGGGTGCCGTAGATCATGGGCAGCGAGTAGGCCTGGGCGAGCGTGATCCCGCACGTCGGCTTGCGTTTCAGAAACGTGTCCTTGATCCTCGACTTCGGCATGGCGTGCCTCTTCTGACTCAGGCTCTCTTCGTGATAAGGCCGGGGCGAGCACTTTAGTCGCCCCGGCCCGAGACCACAAGCGCCGATCGTAGGGCCTACTCGTCGACCGGTTCGTCGCCGGGTTCGTCCGCAGACTCGTCGTCCGACTCGTCGGCGGGTTTCTCGGCTTCCTTGTCAGCCGCTTTCTTCTGTTCGCGTTCCCACTCGGCGAACTCCTCCCACCAGGCGCCGCGGGGCCTGTCGCTCGCCGGTTTCGGCCCGGCGGTCGCCTCTTTCTCGACAACACGCACTCTGACCCGGACGGCCTTCGAGGCGCGCACGCCGTCGACGACGTGGAAGAAGATCTCGTACTCGCAGGGCCGGTCGAACGCTTTGCCCTCGTAGGTGGGCTTGTCGGAGAACCGGGACTCCCGATCAACGGGCCAATGGACGTGCCAGCGGTAATAGAGCGGCTGGCCCTCGGGGTCGTAGCTCTCGGAGCCGTCGAGGTGGATCATCCCGTCCGGCTCGACGGTGATCTCCCGGCCCTCCTTGACCTTGGCCACGGGTGCGAGGTTCTGCTCGCGGATCGCCTCGGGAACCGGCCGGCGCACCAGCCGCGTCGGCTCCTCGGACGGCGTGAGGCTCGTCCGGATCATGTAAACGCCTTGGTTCTTGGCGCCGGCGAAGAACGCTTCGTTCATCATCGTCATCGTCAGCCAGTGGAACTCGGTCTGGTCGCCGCTGACGATCTTGAGCAGGAGCATGCCCTCGGCGCCGAAACAGGTCGGCGTGAACGCCGTGTCCTCCGTGGCCGTGCCGAACGGGTTCCAGGCATGGATAGCGCCGTCGACCTTGTCGGTCTCGGGCGAGTCCCAATCCCTGTCGGTCTTGTCCGGGAAGGTGTACTGACCGGTCTCGTCCGTGTGACCCATGTACTTGGGCCGGTCGGCAAAGAACTTCGCGCCGGACGACTCGGCACTGTCGACGTGCGTCACATGGTAGGCGTAGACGGCCGCGCCGGCGAGCGGCTCGTCGTTGACGTCGAGCACGAGGATCGAGTGCCGGCTCGTCGGGATGAGGCGCCCTTGGACACCCCAGAACCGCGGGCCTCGGCAACCGGCGTAGTACTGGAGCTGGCCGGCGTGCGCCGGATGCAGCCACATGTGGCACGAATCCATGAGCGGCGTGTAGCTGCACCGGCACGGCACCGACTGCGCCGAGCAGGCTATGGTCTCGCCCCAGATCGTCTCGGGCAGCAGCGGGCCATCGGTATAGAGCTCGCCCCGCTCGTCGCGCAGGAACACGTTGCGCACGACGACCGGATGGCCGTAGAGGTCCGGCAGCGACAGGCACGTGTGGCCGCACTCGTGCATCAGGGTCGCGTGGATCTTGAGCAGATAGGGGGTCTCCGTCTGGCCGTAGGGGAAGCCGCCGTCGTGGTACCGGCGCTTCGCGGCGTACGGCCCTTTGTACGATTGGCCGGGGATAAACGTGGTGAACTCGTCGACCCGGAGGTCATCGAGCACGCCGACCGGGCTGGTCGTCGGGTAGACCGACTCGCGCAGCATGAGGCGGAGTCGGTCGTGCATCGCCCGGATCCAGTCGTAATAACTGAACGATCCCGTGAGGTTGATGAGCTTCTTCTCGTAGTTGCCGGGCGGCACCTCCTCGGGGTAGCCGTAGAGCATCGAGTGGGCCGTGTTGAGCTCGGCGACCTCGTTGTTCGCCTCGCAGATCTCGCTCACCCGGTTCCGAGGATCGACGCGCACACGGACCCAGACCGGCTCCTCGGGCCACGTCCAGGCGAAGGTGACCGTCGTCTCCTCGAGCGGCGCGATACTCTCGTCGATGACGGCTTGCTGCTGTTCGACGGGTCGTTCGTCAGGGTCGAGGCGGAAGTTGCGGTTCGAGTCCGGGATGAGCTCGAACGTCACGGCGACCTTGGGCGGCGTCGGCTCGAAGCCGAAGTTGGCGACGTGGGCGACCGACTTGACTCGCTCGCCCGGCTCGGGCCAGCCCTTGAGCGCGTTCTGGTGGTAGCGCGGCAGGCGTTCGACGACGTAGAGATCAAGGTCGGGCTGCTCGATGGGGATCACGCGCACGGTGTAGGTGTCTTTCATGCCGCGGAACTCGGCCG
>CAYUZG010000040.1:0-13902 GCA_964449605.1 uncultured Verrucomicrobiota bacterium
TCGTTGATGATTAAGCCGGGCTCGAGCGCGCTGATCGCCGAAGCGGCCTGCGCGCCCGAGCCCTCCGAGATGGGGGGGAGGAGGATAAGTGCGTGGCCTCGTTGCTCACACAGGGCGGCGGCGCCGTCGGGCAAGTGCGAAACGAATGTCACCTGCGCGCCTGATTGCGCAAGCCGATCCGCCAGGTGGAGTGTTCTGGTGAGGTGCCCGGTCCCGATCGCGTGACCCCCATCCGCTCGAATGACTACGGAACCTTGCATCCTCACTCCTTCCCCGAGGTGTGCTAGACGAGCTTCGGCTTATGCAAAGAGCATGCCACCGACGAGGAAACCCGGAAGAGGGCGTGGATAACCACGCGCGCCGCGGAGCAAGGTGAGTGCTAACCAGCGGACTGCGAAACAGTTATGACAACACCAGTCGCGCCGCGCACGGCCCGAGCCGTCTTCCAGTCTGGTCGGCCGGTCGGGCAAGTCAGCTCATTCTGAGAGCGGCGTCGGTTCGGAATACGTGCCGTGGATGGCCGCCAGGATCTCGCCGACCTTGAACGGCTTGTAGATCGCGCCGGCGGCCCCTGTCGCGAGCGCCGCCTGAAGCTGAGGGTCGACATCGTAGCCGGTGATCATATATATGCGCGCGTTCGGCCTGACTTGCCTGATCTGGCGCAGCAGCTCTACGCCGTCGCCGTCCCCCATGCACACGTCGATAAAGATCACGTCGAAGTCTTGCTCACCAACCAGGTGCAGGGCGTCCTCACAGGTCCCGACCGCAGTCGTTTCGGCACCGCCCGTTTCGCCGGCGAGGATGTCCTGCATGATGTCGCGGATGATCTGCTCATCATCCACCACCAGCGCCCTGATCGGCTCGCTCATGGCTGCACCTCCTCTTGCGACGGCTCATCGTCCGGCGGCTGGGGCGTCGGAACGCCCTCGGCCTCGCTCTGCTGCGCCTTGATCTTCTTCACGAGCGAGGCAAGCCGCTCACTTTGCTCGTAGATCTTCTTGGCGTATCGGTAGGCCGGATCCTGCGGCCCCACGCTCCCCTTCAGCAGCTCCGAATAGCCGTAGATGCCCGACAGCGGCTGGTTCATCTCCTGGGCCGCGTGAGAGATCGCGTCGGCGCCTGCGCCCTGACCGGCAGCGTCGCGGCACACCACCAGCGCCCCGGCGAACTGGCCGGCCTGGGTGTAGCGGCCCACCGAACTGACAACCACCGGCAGCCGCTCGCCGTCCTTGGCTCGCAATACCTGGCGCCCCCCGCTCCGGGCAAAGAACGGCATCATCTTCTGACGCGGATCCTCGGCGTCGCCCTCGACCACCTCGTAAAGCTTCATCGCCTGAAGCTCGGAGGCGCCGTAGCCGATGCGCTGCGCAAAGCGCTCGTTCATGTCCAGGAACCGGCCCGTACCGTCCACGACGAACATCATGTCGCCCATGGCGCGCTTCAGCTCGCGGTAGCGGCGGGCAGTTTCCTCAAGCTCGGCCTGTCGCTGCACCTGCGTCATGGCTTCTTGCTCGGGCTCCGTCGCTCCCCGGTTCTGATCCTGCCAACGTCCTATGTAGGACATGACCACACCACCCCGCTGCAATCCCGGAGAGACCCCTCGCCGAGAGGTCGGGGCAGGCTCAGACAGCAAGGACGCTGCCAAGTCAGGTTGGATCACGGCTGGACGATTGCCTTGAGCACCCCGTCGCGGTAGCCGGCGATCAGCTCGAACGCCTCGCCGACCCGCTCGAGCGGGAAGTGGTGGGTGACAAGCTCGCCGACGGGTACGGCGCCGGTCGCAGCGAGTTCGATCGCGCGCTCGACCGTCCTGTTCTGGCGCCGCACGTTGATGATGAGCAGCTCTTTGCGCCGGACAAGATCGGCCGCAAGCTCAATGCGCGGCCCGGCCGGGATGCCGATGATAGAGACCCGCCCGCCGGGCGCCGCGATCCGCATCGCCTGGTCGACGGTGTCCTGCTCGCCCGCACACTCGTAGACCACGTCCACGCCCCGGCCGTTCGTCTCGTCGAGGATCGTGCGGACCACGTCCACCTCTCGCCGGTTCAGCACCACGTCGGCCCCAAACCGCCGCGCCGCGTCGACGCGCTCGGGCACACGGTCTGTCGCAAACGCGTGCCGCCGACCCGAAGCGCGCGCGCAGGCCAGCGTCAGCAGCCCCATCGGCCCCGAGCCGAGCACGGCGATCGTCTCGTCGGCCGCGACCCGGCTTTGCGCAACCGCATAGGCGCAGATGGCCGCCGGCTCGAGCACGGCGCCCTCGTCGAAGCCCAGCGACTCCGGCAGCCGGAACAGGCACCGCTCCGGCATCACGAGCACCTGCTTCAGCACGCCCTCGGCCTGGCCGGGACACCCGAGGAACCGCATGCTTGGGCAGACGTTCTCGCGCCCCTTCCGGCACCACTCGCACTCGCCGCACGGCATCGCCGGGTCAACGGTCACCCGGTCGCCCGCCGCGACGCGGCTCACCTCCCGGCCCACCCGCTCGACGACGCCGGCGCACTCGTGCCCGATCGTGAACGGGTAGTCGACGACCTGCGAGCCGATCCGGCCCTCGGCATAGTAGTGAAGATCGGAACCGCAGATGCCGACCGCCTTGAGCCGGACGACCGCCTCGTGCGGCCCGATCTCGCCCGGCTCGGGCACGTCGCGCACGTCGAACCGCCGCGGCCCCGTCAAGTATGCCTGCTTCATACGCACTCACCACAATCGGACGACTGCTCGGACCCATCCGCTCGGCATGAAACCATATTCGAGCCCCGGGGCCAAGCGGAGGCGCGCCGCGATACAACTCGGCCGATTCGCCGCTTGACAGCGCGCCACGGGTCTCCTACCTTCGCCTCCGAGCAAGGTCGTGATGACCCAAGCGGAAACGCGCACGCGAACCGCCGCTGCGGAGGGAGGTACGGAATGAATCGACTACTACGCATCCCGATGCTGGTCGCCGTCTGTCTCGGCGTGATGCTCGCCTCGACCAGCGCGCCCGGCACCCCGGGCACGAACCTGAACGACATCCCGATCGCCGAGATCCTGGCGTGGCGGAACGTCGAGCTCTCGACGTGGGTGACCACCGGCCAGCGGGGAGAGCCGGATTGGTGGGGCGCGCTCAACGTCGGCGTCCTCGACTACGTCGAGGTCGGCCTGTACGGCATGCTCGGCCCGACCGACGAGCCCCAGGGCGACGTCCGCTTCTTCGGCAAGTTCGTCTACCCGCTCGGAGACGGGCTGCCCAACCTCGGCGCAGGCCTGCAGAACCTGACCGACGACGAGGACACCAACGGCAACGTTGACCCCTACCTCGTCATCACGCATGACTTCGGGCCCGTGCGCGGTCACCTCGGCTACAGCTTCCAGGATGACGACGAGGCGTTCTTCGCCGGCGTCGACACGAGCTTCAGCTTCCTCGAGTTGCCCGCAACCGTCGGCCTCGACGTGCTCCAGACCGCCAACGGCGACGAGTGGCTCGTGAGCGCCGGCTTCAAGTACCAACTGCCGATGAGCTTCGTGCTCGAGAGCTGGTACACGTGGACGACCGTCGACGAGGCCGAGAACACGATCACCATCCGCCTCAACTGGCTGATCAGCTTCTAAGCACAACAGATCCGTTCTTATTCGCGGGCCGCTGCCTTGCATGGGGCGGCCCTTCTTTCCGTCCGGAGACTGTGCCGGAGCCGCTTGCCACCGGGACGCCGAGCCGTTACTCTGTCCTCGTGTGCCAGACCCGGGGCCGACCGGCCACGACGAGCGGAGGGAACGAGTGGCGAGCACCGACACCACTGAACCGAGCCTGCACGCGCCGGTCGCCGCACCCCAGCGATTGCACCGGCTCGACCGGCTCATCGCCCTCGGCCTGATCCTCGTCACGTTTGCCGTCCACTGCCCGTACGTGCTCCGAGACACCTTCGGCGAGCACGACGCCGCCCGGCTCGCCAACGACGCGATCCGCTGGCGGCTCACGGGGCAGTTGGCCGGCTCGAGCTGGGCCGACTACCGCGTCCGCTCCAGCCCGCTCTACGTGTTGTGGCTCAAAACGCTCATGAGCTCGGGCGCCGTGCAGCCCCAAGAGTTGCCGGCGTGGATGAACTGGCTCAGCGCCGTCGCGGGCGCGGCGATCGCCGGCGGCCTCTACGTCCTCGCACGACGGGTCCTGCCGTGGGAGGGCGCCGGCGCGGCCGTGGGGCTCACGCTGCTCGCGCCCGCCGTCTGGCAAGGCAGCATCTACGGCATGCCCCACATGCCCGCGTACGCCTTCCTCGTGTGGGGACTCGTCCTGTTCGACGCAGCCCTCGCATCCAAGCGGCCCGCGGTGTCGCTCGTCGGCGCGTGGCTCCTGTTCGTCCTCGCGGGGCTGACGAAGGCCGACGTCCTGTTGTGCAGCGGCGCCACGCTCGGCCTCGTTCTGCTCGACGGTCGGCGCGTCGGGCGCGGCCTCGCCTGGGCCATTGGGCTCGTCATCGCCGCCGGCCTCGTGTGCGCGTTTCTGCCGCAGGCGTTCCTCTCGCGCGGCGAGGCGTCGGCGACCGGCTTCGTCGGCAACTGGTCGTCACATTTCTTCATCGGCCTCGACGGCGGCGCATGGCTCTACAACCTGCGCGCGCTGCTCATCGGCGGGGGCGTCGCGGCCGTGCCGGCGGCCGTCGCCGGCCTCGTCGTCCTGCTCGCGAGGCGGCGCGGCAGGCTCGTCGCGTTCGCGCTCCTGTGGGCAGTGCCGCTTATTCTGTTTTGGCTCGTCATCCGCGCCAACAGCGCCCGGCACAACATGGCCGCCTACTTCGGCCTGTTCCTGCTCGTCGCGGGCGCCATCTGGCAGCTCAGACTGCCGCGCGCTAGGACCGTCGCGCGCGTCGCCCTCGTCGGTCTCGTCGCCGCCGTCAGCTTCTTCGCCTTCGCGTTCCACCCCAACACGCGCTTCCCGAGCGGCCGGCTGCACGCCGGCTCGATCCTGCTCAAGCGCCAATCGGTCCGGCTGCACGCGATTGCCGACAACATCAACGCCCACGACGCCGACAAGAAGGCGTACATCGGCAAAGCCGAGGGCGAGCTCGTCCTGTTCCAGGTCCTCGCGCGTGCCGTCGAGCTCGAGACGCTCGAGCCGCCGCCCGAGCTCATGATCGCCAATCCTGATGGCGAACCCGCCTTCATGTACACGGTCACCGAAGAACACGGCGCCTCCTACACGGTGTTCTTCCGCCACCGGCCGGACTCGTCCCAGAAGCTCGTCGAGCTCGGCCGCCTGCTGACAAAGCACGGGTATTTGGTCTTCACGATCTGGGCCGAGTTCCCCGCGGACTCCGGCGTCGGCTGGATCGGCCTGGAAGACAACGTCTGGCATGAGCCGGCCCACCCGTAGGCCGTCCGCCGTCAGGACAGCGTCCGCCGGAAGCGCAGCACGCTCAACGTGACCAGCCCCACGCTCATGATGCCCAGCATGAGCGCCTCGTCCCACAGCGTCGAGAAATCCGCGCCCCGGATGATGATCCCGCGCAGGATCTCCATGAAGTACGTGACCGGGATGAGGAACGTCAGCGCGTAGACGGGCAGCGGCATCGACTCGCGCGGGAACACGAACCCGCTCAGAAGGATCGAGGGCACAATGACCAGGATGGCCATCTGCAATGCCTGGCCCTGCGTGCGTGCGAACGTCGAGATGAGCAGCCCGAGCGCGAGGGTGGCGAACACGAACAGCACCGACAGCGCGTAGAGCAGCCCCACGTCGCCGCGCACGGGCACGCCGAACACCCCGACCATCACGACCAGGACCAGGCTGAACTGCACGAACCCGATCAGGCTGTACGGCAGCAGCTTGCCGAGCATGAGGCCGCTCCGGGACACCGGCGTCACCAGCACTTGTTCGAGCGTGCCGGCCTCGCGCTCGCGCACAATGGCGAACGCGGTCAGGATGACCGTGACGATCTGCAGCACGACGCCGACCAGTCCGGGTACGAAGAAGTTGGCGCTCTTGAGCTCCGGGTTGAACAGCACCCTGGGCCGCACGTCGACGGGCAGCTGATCGATCGAGACGGACAGCCGGCCGGTGGCGATGAACTCCTTGATCGAGCGCTCGAGCCCCAACCCTTGCGCTACGTTGAGCGCCGTCGTCGCGAGCGTCGACTCCGACCCGTCAACGAGCACCTGCACCTGGGCGCTGCGGCCGGTGAGCAAGCTCGCGGCGAATCCCGGCGGGATTGTGATGCCCACCTTGGCCCGTCCGCCGACGAGCGCCTCCTCGATCCCACGTTCCGACTCCACGCGACCGACCACGTCGAAGTACTCGGTATTGGCAAAGGCGTCTACGAGCGCGCGGCTCTCCGGGCTGTGGTCCTGGTCGTAGACGACCGTCGGGATGTGCTTGACTTCCGTGTCGATCGCGTAGCCGAACAGCGTGAGCTGGAACATCGGGATGATGAAGATGAACACGAGCGACGCCGGATCGCGCCGAATGTGGATGAACTCCTTGTAGATGATCGCCTTCAGCCCTTCGAACGGTTTCATCGCGCACCCCCGGCTTCACGCTGAGTGAAGGCGATGAAAACGTCCTCGAGCGTCGGCCGGACGGGCCGAACGCGCGCGTCCGCAATCCCACCGTCGGCCAGCGTGCCCACAAGCCGCTCGCTCGATACCGCCTCGTCAACGAGCGCGCGCACCGACTGGCCGAAGATCGTCGAACGGCCGACGCCCTCGATGCCCCGCATCAGCGTCAGCGCCCGGCTCGTGTCGCGGCAGTCGACGGCCACCCAGCGCGCCCCGGACGGCGTCGCTTCCGGCAGGCTCTTGAGCTCGTCGGGCCGGCCGTTCACCAGCAGCTTTGCGAAGTACACGTACCCGACGTGGCTGCACCGTTCCGCCTCGTCCATGTAGTGGGTCGTGACGAACAGCGTGATTCCTTCCCCGGCCAGCTCGAACAGCATGTCCCATATCTGGCGCCGCGCCACCGGATCGATGCCGGCCGTCGGCTCATCCAGAAACAAGATGCGCGGCTCGTGCAGCAAGGCACACGCGAACGCGAGCCGTTGCTTCCATCCGCCCGACAGGTGGCCCGCACGCTGCTGCACGTACGGTCCCAGCCCGACGAGCTCGGTGACGCGCTCGCGCGCGGCCGCGAGCGCCGTGCTCTCCATGCCGTAAGCGAACCCGTAGAAGGTGAGGTTCTCCCATGCCGTCAGATCCGAGTAGAGGCTGAAGCGCTGGGACATGTAGCCGATGGCCGGCTTCATCCGCCGCGGGTGCCGCGCCATGTCGGTCCCCTCGATGAGCGCCTTGCCCGACGTGGGCACGAGCAACCCGCACAGGATGCGAATCAACGTCGACTTGCCCGAACCGTTCGGCCCGAGCAGACCGAAAATGCTGCCCGGCTCGATCGAGAGCGACACGCCGTCCAGCGCAGTCACGCGCCCGAACCGCATTGTCACCTGTTCGACCGAGATCGGCACCGCCATGGCCAAGCTCCCCTACTTGTGCGCCGGCGCCACCAGCACGTCGGCCGCCATCCCGGGCCGAAGCCGGTCGCGGCCGGTCACCAGGTCCACCTCGAACTCGAAGACCTGCTTGGCGCGCTCGTCGGGCGTCTGCAGGGTCCGGGGCGTGTACTCGCCCGTCGAGGCGACCCGCCGCACCGTGCCGTCGAACAGCTCGCCGGGGGCCGCTTCGGCCCGGATCTTGACCTGGGTGCCGGCACGAATCGCGCCCAGGTTGTGCTCGGGCGCATAGGCACGCACGTACGGCTCGTCGAGCTTGACGATCCGCACCAGGCCGCGCGCCGGCGGCACGATGTCGCCCGGACGCAAGTCGAGGTCCTCAATCACGCCGTCGAACGGGGCCGAGATACTCGCCTCCGCGATCTGGGCATCCAGCACGGTGACGCTGGCCGCCAGTCGTGCCACCTCGGCCTCGGCCGCCGCGATCGTCTCGGCTCTCGGCCCGGCCTTGAGGCGAAGGTACTGCTGCTCGAGCGCCTCCATCGTGTGCTGCGCCGCGTCCCGCGTCGCCTTCTGCTTGTCGTAGACGTCGACCGTCGTCGCGGCGTCGCGCAGCAGGTTCTCGACCCGCCCCAGTTCGGCCTGCTCGAAGTCGTAGCCGGCGCGGGCCGCCTCCCACTCGTGCCTGGCCTGCTCGACCTCCTCGGCCGTGTACCCGCTGCGCAGCTCGTCAAGGCGGGCCTTGGCCCCGTCGAGCCCGGCGGCGGCCTCGGCGCGCCGCGCATCGACCTCCCGCGTCTCGAGCCTGACGAGCAAGGCGCCGGCACTCACCCGGTCACCCTCGTGGACGAGCACCTGCGCCACCCGCCCGCCGTAGAGCGAGCCGAGCGTCGCATCGTCCGCCTCGACCGTGCCCGACAGCACCAGCATTCGCTCACCGGCCCGCGTCGTCAGGTGCACGACGAGCACGATCGCCGCGACCGCCACGACGACCACCACGGCTATCACTGCAATGCGTTTCATCGTTCCAGCTCCGTGCGGCGCACTCAGGCGCCTTCCATCGTCGATGTGGTCCGCCCCCCGGCGGCGATCCGCCGCTTCGCGAGCACAAACTCGTCGACGAGTGCCTGGGCCGCCAGCGTCAACGGCAATGCCAGCACCGCGCCCAAGAACCCCAGCAGCGCGCCCATCACCATCACGGCCAGCACCACGACGGCCGGCGGCAGGTTCACCCGGCGCTGCATCACCATCGGCGTGAACACGTTCGCCTCGACCGTCTGCACGCACACGAACAGCACCACCACCCACAGCGCCTTGATCGGGTGCGGATCGAGCAGCGCAAACAGCGCCGGCGGCACCACGGCCATGATCGAGCCGAAGTACGGGATGAACGCCATCAGGCCGGCCAGCAGGCCGAACACATGCGGGTACCGCACCCCGATGAGGAGCAGCCCGAGCGTCGAGAACACGGCGATGAACAGCGCCGAGAACAACGTGCCGCCGAGCCACCCGCGGAGCCTGGCGGCGATCTGGTCGAGAACGCGCCGCACCCGCTCGCGGTTGCCCTCGCCCACGTAGCGCAGCAGCAGGGTGTTGTACTGGCCCGGCTTGACCGAGAAGAACACGCCGAGCGACAACACAACGAACACCTTGAGCAGCACGTTGCCCGTCACGCTGACCAGCCGGAACATGAACCGGACAACGCTCTGCGTCGACTTGAACACCTCCTTGGCGAGTCCGCTCACGTCGATCGGTGTGCCCGATTGGAGATGTTCCTCGCTCCACTCCTCGAACTTGTCCTGGAGCGTGCCGAAATGCCCCTCGATGTTCGCCGCCAGATCGCTCAGCTCCTTTACGATCGGGCGCGCAATAACGTTGGCAAGGCCGAACACCGCCGCGGCGAGCACGACGATCACGATCACCAAGGCCACGCCCTGGGACAGCCTCGGCACCAGGCGGCGAAGCAGCCCCGCCAGCCAGGTGAACAACACCGCGACGGTCGCGCCGAGGAACGCCATGAGCACGATCTGACGGACCATCACCAGCAGGATGATGCCGCCCACCAATGCCACACCGAACAGGACCCCCCGGTAGATTGGCTTCATCGCCCGGTCAGCCATGGGACACCTCCCCTGTCCATCTCGCTGGGCAACATAATGGCTGGCTGTTGACGGATGTCAACCGGCGCCTCGTCCGCCACCACGCAGCGGCCAGCAAGACACCCTTGACTCGGCGGTGCTGGCAGCGCCACCATAGATGCTGAACCGATGAGCAAACCTTTTGGATACCTGGTGGCGCTCAGTCTGGTGCTTTGGACCCAGTGGGCCGATGCGACCAGCCTACCGACCGCCTGCGCCATGACCGCCGCCAAGGTCGAACCCGGTATCGTCTCCGGGACCACCGAGAGCGATGGCCACACCTCAGAGGACGAGGAGGTTGGACCGCTCTTCTTGCTGCTCATGATCGGAGTCGCGTGCCTGCTCATCATCGGCGCCGGGGCCGTGATAGGCGTTGTCGTTCTCGCCTCGGCCGCAGCCCTGCTCACGCTCGGGATCATCTCGTCCTCCGCGGCAATCGGTCTCATGCGCCGGCGACCTGGTCCTGCCATCCGCGCCTTTGTCATCCAGGTCGGAGCGGTGGCGGGCATTCCGTTCGGCATCGGGGCCTTCTGGATCGCCACGCGCTTGGCCGACTGGAGACTGAGCCTGTCGCTCACAGCCGCGACCGGGGCGTGCTGCGGTGCGGTCTGCGGGGCGCTGATCGCAATTGCGTTCAACCTCACGTGCAGTCGGCTGCACCGCTGGCTTGTCGCGCGCCTCCCCCATTGTGACAGAGCCGAAACAGGCACGGACACGCCCAACACCTGAGCGCAGCAACCGAGGCACGCTCCAGCACCCACCCCAGCAGCCGGCTACCGGCACGGGACGTGATTTCCCTTGACACCAGCTCGGTGCTGCCGTTACAAGGTAAGGCGACCTGAAGCTGTTCCGGAGCCTTTTAACTTCGTCCCGTGAGGCGAGGAAGGGCACGCGATGGACCCGCACAAGCGAAGAGCATGAGCCCGTCACCAAGGGACGGGCCTTTTTTTCGCCCCTGGGACGCTGGCCAACATGAGGAGGCGTGACGTGAGCGACCTCGACACCGGCATCACACAGGTCCTGCTCGTCGACGCGACGCAGATGCATCGCACCCTGACGCGCATGGCGCACGAGATCGTCGAGAAACACCGCGACATCGACGCGCTCGGCCTCATCGGCATCCAGACGCGCGGCGTGCCGCTGGCCAAGCGGACCGCCCGCAACGTGCACGCCGCCTGCGGCCTCGATCCGCCCGTCGCCGAGCTCGACATCACGTTCTACCGCGACGACCTCGGCACGCGGCTCGACCAACCCGAGCTCAAGAGCACACACTTCGGGTTCGACCTGACGGGCCGCGACCTCGTCATCGTCGACGACGTGCTCTTCACCGGCCGCACGATCCGCTCGGCGCTCGACGCGATCATGGACTTCGGCCGGCCGCGCCGCATCATGCTCGCCGTGCTCATCGACCGCGGCCATCGCGAGCTGCCGATTCGCGCCGACGTCGTCGGCAAGAACGTGCCGACGCGGCGCGACGAGAACGTGCGCGTTCACCTCGCCGAGGTCGACGGCGTCGACGAGGTCGTGCTCTATAGACCGGAACGCACCGAGGGCGAGGACGTGTCGTGACCCGATCGACTGGAGGACACACGATGACACGAGCGGCGAAGTCTGCGCCGAAACCGAAGCAATCCGCCGTCGAGTGGACGCGCCGGCATCTGCTCGGCCTCGAGGACGTCAGCGCCGACGAGATCCGCCTGATCCTCGACCAGGCGAAGCACTTCAAGGAGGTCTCGACGCGCGAGATCAAGAAGGTGCCGGCGCTGCGGGGCAAGACGGTCGTGAACCTCTTCTTCGAGGCGAGCACGCGCACGCGCACCTCGTTCGAGGTGGCCGCGAAGCGCCTGAGCGCCGACGTGCTCAACATCGCCGCTTCCGGCTCGAGCGTCACCAAGGGCGAGACGCTGATCGACACGGTCCACACGCTCGAGGCCTACCGCATCGACCTGCTCGTCATGCGCCACCCCGCCTCCGGCGCGCCGCACTTCCTCTCGCGCCACTGCAGCTCGCGCGTCATCAACGCCGGCGACGGGATGCACGAGCACCCGACGCAGGCGCTCCTCGACCTGTTCACGATGCAGGAGCGCGGCAAGGCGTTCGACGGCCTCAAGGTCACCATCATCGGCGACATCATCCACAGCCGCGTCGCGCGCTCCGACGTCTTCGGCCTCACGAAGCTCGGCGCGCACGTGGTTCTGTGCGGCCCGCCGACGCTCGTGCCGAAACGGTTCGAAGCGTTCGGCGTCGAGCGCACCACGCGCCTCGAGGAGGCCCTCGACGGCGCCGACGTTGTCTACTGCCTCCGCATGCAATTCGAACGCCAGCAGGCGAACTTCCTGCCATCGGTCGGCGAGTACGTCCGCCTGTTCGGCGTCACGAGCGAGCGCATGAAGCTCGCCAAGCCCGACGCAATCGTCATGCATCCGGGGCCGCTCAACCGCGGCATCGAGCTGACGAGCGAGGTGGCCGACAGCGCACAATCGGTCATCCTCGACCAGGTCACCAACGGCGTCGCCGTGCGCATGGCTGCCTTGTTCCTGCTTGCAGGTGTCAACTGAGGGATCCGAAGATGAGACGAAACGGAACAGTGCTGATCACCGGCGGCCGGGTCGTCGATCCGTCGCAGAACCTCGACGAGGTCGCCGATGTGCTGATCACCGACGGCCGGGTCGCCGAGATCGGACACAACATCAAGGCTGCCGGTGTGCCGACGCTCGACGCCTCGGGCTGCATCGTCGCGCCCGGCTTCATCGACATGCACGTGCATCTGCGCGAACCGGGGCAGGAGCACAAGGAGGACATCGAGACCGGCACGCGCGCGGCCGCGCACGGCGGGTTCACATCGGTCGCCTGCATGCCGAACACGAGCCCCGTCATCGACACGTCCGGCGTGATCGACCTGATCATGATGCGTGCCGAGGCCGTCGGCGTCGTCAACGTCTTCCCGATCGGCGCGATCAGCCCCAGCCTCGAAGGCAAGGAGATCGCCAACATCGGCGCGCTCGTCGAGGCCGGCGCCGTCGCCGTGAGCGACGACGGCCTCGGCTCGCAGGACAACTACGTGCTGCGTCGCGCGCTCGACTACACCAACATGTTCGGCGTGCCCTACATCTCGCACGCCGAGGACACGCGCCTCGCCGCGGACGGCGTTATGCACGAGGGTCACTACTCGATGCTGCTCGGCTTGAGCGGCATCCCGTCGGCCGCCGAGGAGGTGCACGTTGCACGCAACGCCATCCTCGCCGAGCTCACAAGCACGCCGTGTCATATCGCCCATATCAGCTCGGCCGGCTCGGTCCGCATCGTGCGCGAGGCGAAAACGCGCGGCGTGCCGATCACGGCCGAGGTGACGCCCCACCACTTCACGCTCACCGACGCGTGCGTCGCCACCTACGACGCGAACACGAAGATGAAGCCGCCGCTCCGGAGCGAAGAGGACCGCCTCGCCCTGATCGAGGGCCTGCGCGACGGCACGATCGACGCGATCGCCAGCGACCACGCCCCGCACGCCAACAGCGACAAGCAGGTCGAGTTCCCGCTCGCCGCGTTCGGCATCATTGGGCTCGAGACCACCCTCTCGCTCGCATGCACCGAGCTGCTCCACAAGGGCGTCCTCGGCCTCGCGCAGCTCGTCGAGAAGCTCTCGTGCGCGCCGGCCCGGATCCTCAACCTCGCGCAGAAAGGCTCGCTCAAGCCCGGCATGGACGGCGACGTCACCATCCTCGACGCCGACGCCGAGATCACGGTCAACGCCGACACGTTCGCCAGCAAGAGCCGTAACACGCCGTTCGGCGGCTGGCAGCTCACCGGCGCGCCGGTCGCCACCGTCGTCGCCGGCCACGTCGTCTACGACGCGCGGACCGCCAGGACGGGCTCGTAATGCAGAGACCGAAGCCCAAGCCAGCCATCCTCGCGCTCGAAGACGGCACCGTCTTCCACGGATACGCGTTCGGCGCCGCCGGCGAGCGTGCGTTCGGGCCCGAACGCGGGTGTGTCGGCGAGGTCGTCTTCAACACCTCGATGACCGGCTACCAGGAGATCCTCACCGACCCGTCGTACTGCGGCCAGATCGTCACGATGACCTATCCGCTTATCGGCAACTACGGCGTCAACGCCGACGACGTCGAGTCGCAGCGCGTCTGGGTCGAGGGCTTCGTCGTCCGCGAGCTGAGCCGCATCCCGTCCAACTGGCGGCACACGGCCACGCTCGACGAGTTCCTCGCCAAGAACAACGTGCCCGGCATCCAGGGCGTCGACACCCGCATGCTCACCAAGCACCTCCGCACGGCCGGCGCGATGAAGGGCATCATCTCCAGCACCGACCTCGATGAGAAATCGCTCGTCCAGAA